>DASSBF010000241.1:0-7477 GCA_035699005.1 Dongiaceae bacterium | reverse complement strand
CCGGCCTGGATGGAAGAGATGCGGCGTAGCGGCCGAGAGCACTGTGATTCGGTCAGTAGATGTCGACACTGACCCTTCCCCCTGCTGCTACATCCCCTGACCCTTCCCCTATCAAATCGACTCTGACCCTACATCGCGTTGAAAATTCGCTCGGGCCGCTCGGCATGGGCGAAAGCCGGCGCAAGCGATGGCAAGGCGATCGGTGGCTGTCCCGCGTTGCATTTCGAGGACGCGGCCCCGACGGCGGCCCATCTTGCAGCCTTGGCCGCGAAGCCCAATTTGTGATGCGCACAATGTTCGAGGCCCCCATGTCGAGATTCATCCTGGCCGCCGTTCTTGCCTCGCTCGCCCTCGCTCCCGCCCTTGCACAGGACCGCGTCGGCGAGGTCAGCACCACGTTCCGCGTGGTGGGGCCGAACGACAAGGTGGTGATCGACCGGTTCGACGACCCGAAGGTCGAGAATGCGAGCTGCTATGTCAGCCGCGCCGAGACCGGCGGGCTCAGCGGCTGGGTCGGCCTCGCCGAGGACCCGAGCCGCTTTTCCATCGCCTGCCGCGCCACCGGTCCGGTCAGGATCACCGGCGACATCAACCGCGGCAAGAAGGGCGAGGTCGTGTTCAGCGAGGACACATCCGCGCTGTTCAAGGAAATGCGCGTCAGCCGGTTCTATGACGCCGACAAGAACGTGCTGGTCTACCTGGTCTGGTCAACCAAGCTGATCGACGGGTCACCTTTCAACAGCGTGACGGCGATCCCGGTTTCGCAGTGACGCTCACGGCTGCGGCAGCACCGCCGGCAGCGCCTGCGGCGACCAGGGCGCCGAATCGGCGTGATGGAAGCCGGCGAGACGGTTGCAGGCTTCCCGCATCGCGGGCGACAAGGCGGCCCGGTCGGCGCTGTTGCGCACGGCGCTGAGACCCGCGACCGGAGCGGTTGCGCTGAACACCCTTCCCTTGGCGAGGCACGGATGGCCGGCGATCGAGACCTTCCGCAAGGCGCCCTGATCGGAATCGCGGAAGAAGAAGGCGGTCGAGCCGTTGCCCTCCGACTGCGATGCGGTGTCGACCTGCTGGCGCAGCGTTCCCGCCATCGATTCGGTCAGCGCCCAGGCCTCCACCGGCGACAGGCGCGCCTGGAAATACTGACTCGGGATCAGCGCATCGATCGCAGGATCGTCCGGCGTATAGATCACGCTGCCGTCCTCGAGCAGCACGAAGCGCAAGCCGAGCGGCCGCTCCGGCGTCGGCCGCGCCCAGCCGTCGAACTCCCACAGAGCAAGCAGGGGGGCGCTGGATTGATCGGCCTGCGCGCCGGGCGCGAGCAACGCGAAAACGGTGAAAGCGAAAAGCGAGCGGAACATCGCAAGCTCTCCTTTGAATGGAAGGGTTGAGAGTATGGCACAAACGCCCGGTCTCGAAGCAAGTCACAGGAGCCTTCTCTTCCCCCCTCGTGGGGGAAGGATGCGAGCCTTAGCGAACGCTAGTGAGCTTAGGCGCAGCTGGATGGGGGGTGGCGCCGCACGAGCGCTTGTATTCGACCCGCCGAGCAACTGCCGAGGGCTTGAGTTTCTTCTCGGACGCTCATGCGGCGGCACCCCCCATCCCGACCTTCCCCCACAAGGGGGGAAGGGGCTCACCGCGTGTGAAAAGGGAACTCGGAGTTTTCATTCAAGCCGCAGCCTTCTCCACCCCGCACCACTCCGCGATGAAGAGCGCGATGGTGGCGGTGACGCGCTTCACGGAGGGCAGGAACACGCGTTCGTCGAAGCCGTGGTAGTTCTCCGACTTCGGCCCGTAGACCAGGGCCGGGCAATCGTCATAGAGCATGAAGACGCGGCCGTCGACATAGGCCTGGGCGACGCGCGATTCCAGCTTGGCGCCGAAGCTGCGGGCATGGACGCCGGCCAGGGTGCGCTCGGCCTCGGTGCCTTCGCTCAGCGCGTAGCCCTCGGCGAAGAAGCCGTTGTACTCGATCTTCGGCGGCATGTTGCCGAGGAACGGATCCTTGCGCGTGGCGGCCTTGATGCAGGCCTCGATCTCGTCCGCGGCCTGGCGCGCGGTCACGCCGGGATAGAACGAAATGCGGCAATCGAAGCTGCACCAGGCCGGCACCGAGGAGGCCCAGTCGCCGCCCTCGATCTTGCCGATGTTGAGGTTGACAGGGTGCTCCAGGTCTTCGAAATGGCGATGCTGCCCCTTGCGCGCGTTCCAGTCCGCCTCGAGCCCGTGCAGCGCCTGGATCAGGCGATAGCTCGCCTCGATCGCGTTCGCGCCGGAGCCCGCCACGGAAGCGTGGACCGGCAGCCCGCGCACGTGCACGCGGAACCAGATGACGCCCATGTTGGCCCGGGTCAGCGCATCGCCGCAGGGTTCGGGGATGATGGCGGCCTCCGCGCGATACCCACGCACCAGGCAGGCAAGCGCGCCGTTGCCGGTGCATTCCTCCTCGGTCACCGACTGCACGTAGACCGGCGCGGCGGGCTGGAGTCCGAGCCGCTTCAACGCGTCGAGCGCAGCGATGTTGGCGACGAGGCCCGCCTTCATGTCGCCCGATCCGCGGCCATGGAGCCAGTCGCCTTCGATCGCCGGCTCGAAGGGCGGGCGCTCCCACATGTCGAGCGGGCCGAGCGGCACCACGTCGACATGGCCGTTGAGGATGAGCGACCTGCCCTTGCTCTCGCGCGGCCGGTGCGTTCCGACCACGTTGAAGGCGTTGCTGTAATCGACCGCCACCGGCGAGAAGCCGGGATGATGCCTGATCGCATCCACGTCGATCGCCCAGCGATCCATGGTCAGGCCGCGATCCGCCATCTGGTCGTGGAGGAAATCCTGGGCGGTGTGCTCCTGCCCGCGCAGGGAGGGATAGCGCACCAGATCCTGCGTCAGCTTCACCTGGCCGGCGAAGCCGGCATCGACCGCGGCGAGGATGTCATCGGCGAGCTTGGCATCGAACGGCATGGGCGCCCCTATCTGCCTGCGAATTTGTCGGTGGCGGCGATGAGACGATCGAGGATGCCCGGCTCGTCGAAGGCGTGGCCGGCGTCGTCGACCATGTGGAACTCCGCTTCGGGCCAGGCGCGGTGCAGATCCCAGGCGGTCACCGCCGGCGTGCAGACATCGTAGCGGCCCTGGATGATGACGCCCGGAATCCTCCTCAGCTTGTGCGCGTCGCGCAGCAGTTGGTCGTCGGCCTCGAAAAAGCCGCCATGGACGAAGTAGTGGTTCTCGATGCGCGAGAAGGCGAGCGCGAAACGATCGTCGGCATGGGTGGCGGTGTTGTCCTTGTTCGGCCGCAGGGTGATGGTGCTGCCTTCCCACACGCTCCAGGCCTTGGCGGCCTTCAACTGCTCGGCGCGATCCGGGCCGATGAGGCGCTTGCGATAGGCCGCCATCAGGTCGCCGCGCTCGCTCTCCGGAATCGGCGCCAGGAAAGCTTCCCACAGGTCGGGGAACAGCCAGGAGGCGCCGTTCTGATAGTACCAGAGCAGCTCCTCGCGCCGCAGGGTGAAGATGCCGCGCACCACCAGCTCGGACACGCGCTGCGGGTGGGTTTCCGCGTAGGCCAGCGCCAGCGTGCTGCCCCAGGAGCCGCCGAACACCAGCCACTGCTCTACCTTCATCAGGGCGCGCAGCCGCTCCATGTCGGCCACCAGGTGCCAGGTCGTGTTGTTGTCGAGGCTGGCATGCGGCTTGGAGCGGCCGCAGCCGCGCTGGTCGAACAGCAGCACGCGATAGCGCGCGGGATCGAACAGCCGGCGGTGCTTGGGCGAGCAGCCCGAGCCGGGCCCGCCATGCAGGAATACCGCCGGCTTGCCCTCGGGATTGCCGCACATCTCCCAATAGACCTGATGGCCGTCGCCGGTGTCGAGGTGGCCGGAGGCATAGGGTTCGATCTCCGGATAGAGCGTGCGCATCGTACCCCTTTCCCCTGCTTCAGGCGGAAGCGCCGGTGTCCGGCTTCAAGCCGGCGGCGATGATGCCTTCAATGGCGCAGATCTCGTCGTTGTCGGAACTGTCGCCGCTGACGCCGACGGCGCCGACCACCAGGCCCGCGCCATTGCGGACCAGGACTCCGCCAGGGACGGGCACGATCCTGCCGCCGGTCATCGCCTGGAGGGAATTGAAGAACAGTCCCGCGCTCTCGCTGCGCCGCGCCAGCTCGCGGCTGCCGAAGCCCATGCCGAGCGCGCCCCAGGCCTTGCCGAACGCGATGTCGAAACGCATCAGGCTGGTCCCGTCCTCCGCCTTGTAGGCCTTGAGGCAGCCGCGCGGGTCGAGCACGGCAACGGCGAGGGGCTTCAGCTTCAGGACGCGCCCTTTCGCCAGCGCCTGGTCTAGGATGATGGACGCGGCTTCGATGCTGACGCTCTCCATCGCGACGGTTGCTGCGGGCATCAATCCTCTTCCCAATGCGGCGAGCGCTTCTCCGCGAAGGCCGCGGCGCCTTCCCAGTAGTCCTTGCTGGCGCGCAGGCGGTCATAGGCCGGAACGCCGCCGGAGCGCAGCGCACGATAGGCCTCCTCAACAGTCATGTCCCGCGTCTGGCGATGCGCCTGCTTCACCGCGCGGATCGATTTCGGGCTGGCCTCCAGGATCTCCGCCGCGATCTCCTTCGCCTTGGCAAGCGCGCCGCCCTTCGGCGTCACGTGGTTGACGAGGCCGAGGCGCAGGGCTTCCTCGCTGGAAAGGCGCCGGCCGGTCAATAGCATCTCGAGCGCGAGCGATTCCGGCACGCGCCGCGGCAGGCGGAACATGCCGCCGCCGTCGGGCACCACGCCGACCTTCACCTCGGGCAGGAAGAACTGCGCATTCTCGTCCGCGACGATGACGTCGCAGCACAGGGCGATCTCGAACCCGCCGCCGACCGCCATGCCGTTCACCGCCGCGATCACCGGCTTGTCGAGGTCGAACAATTCGGTGAGGCCGGCGAAGCCGCCCGGCCCGTAATCCTCCGCCGCGTCCTTGTTCTCGGCGGCGGCCTTCAGGTCCCAACCTGCCGAGAAGAACTTCTCGCCCGCCGCGGTCACGATGGCGCAGCGCAGCGCCGGATCGTCGCGATAGCGGATGAAGGCGTTGCCGAGGGCCTTGCTGAGGCCGCTGTCGATGGCGTTGGCCTTCGGACGGTCCAGGGTCAGGACCATCACGCGCCCTTCGACCAGCGTGTGCAGCCCGCCGCTCATTCGCGCTCCGCCATCTGCGCGAGGCGCAGCACCTCGCCGAGCGCCTGATGCAGCGCATCGTCACGCACCCGCGCGCGCAGCCGCATCAGGCGACCCACGATAGAGTCGGAGGCACCGCCCGTCATCGCGGACTGCGGCGCGGATTGTGCCGGCAAACGCGCCATGACCTGGTCCAAGGCGCTGGCCAGCGCACCATTGCGCACGGCGGGAGATGCGCGCAGGGATTGCAGTTCCGCGGCGATCTCCGCGGCGTCGAAATAGCCGGCATAGGCATCCGGCGCCTCGGCCAGCGCGCAGGCGGGCGATGACAGCTCGGCGTCGGCCTCGCGCCCCTCGTGCACGAAGCCGGACTCGGTGACGATGCGGTCCATCCGGATGTCGTGCGGCAGCGGATGGATGGTCTCGATCGCCTGGCAATCGAAGCCGAGGCCGATCACGGTCCTCGACCCTTGCAGAGCGGCCAGCGTCCGGTCGTAGAAGCCGCCGCCATAGCCGAGGCGATAGCGCCTGGACTCGAACCCGACGACCGGCGCCAGCAGCAGGCGCGGCGTCACCCGCTCGGTCGTCGCGGGGATCGGGATGTTCCACACGCCCAGTTCCATCTTGCAGCCTGGAGTCCACGGCCGGAACTCCAGCGGGTGGCGCGGCTGCATCACCACCGGCAAAGCGACGACGCGTCCGGCGGCGACCATCCGGCGCATCAGCGGACGCAGGTTCGGCTCGCCGCGGAACGGCCAATAGAAGCTGACCGGCCCGTCCACCGCCATCACGATCGGCTCCAGGCGCGCGACGATCCGCTCGGTCGCGGCTTCGCGATCCTGCTCGGGGATGGCAACACGCTGCGGGATCAGCCGCGCCCGCTCGGCCTTGCGCCAGGCTTTGATCTCGTCGGGGGTCATGGCGCCACCACTCTATACGACCCTACAGAACTCCCCTTCTCCCCTTGCGGGAGAAGGATGCGGAGCCTTAGCGAGGCGCAGCCGAGCTTAGGCGGAGCTGGATGAGGGGGCCGCGCCGAAAGGCGCGCAGCGCGCGAGCGCTGTGACCCGATCTCGATGCGTGCCAGGATGGCGCTCTGACGAGCGCGCGCGGCTGTCGCTGCGCAACCCCTCATCCAGCTCCGGCTAAGCTCACTTTCGTTCGCTAAGCCTGCGCAACCTTCTCCCGCAAGGGGAGAAGGGGACCTTCTTAAGGGGATAGAGTCGAGGAACACAGGAACCGTCCTCACCGCCAAATCGGCTTGCCGGATCCCGGCAGGCCGTAGCTGGGCCATTTGCGGGTGACGAGATCCACCACGTCGTCGGCCATGCGGATCTTGCGGCCCCATTCGCGCTTCGTCTCGGGCGGCAGCTTGTTGGTGGCGTCGAGGCCGATCTTGCCGCCGAGACCGGATTCCGGCGAAGCGAAGTCGAGGTAGTCGATCGGTGTCGATTCGACCAGGGTGATGTCCCGCACCGGGTCCATGCGGGTGGAGATCGCCCACATCACGTCCTTCCAGTCGCGCGCATTGATGTCGTCATCCACCACGATGACGAACTTGGTGTACATGAACTGTCGCAGGAACGACCAGATCCCCATCATCACGCGTTTCGCATGGCCGGGATACGCCTTGCGCATGGAGACGACCGCGATGCGGTAGGAGCAGCCTTCCGGCGGCAGCCAGAAATCGACGATCTCCGGAAACTGCTGGGTCAGCAGCGGGATGAACACCTCGTTGAGCGCCTCGCCCAGCACGCTCGGCTCGTCCGGGGGCCGGCCGGTGAAGGTGGAGAGATAGATCGGATCGCGCCGCATGGTGATGGCGCTCACGGTGAAGACCGGGAACTGCTCGACCGAATTGTAGTAGCCGGTGTGATCGCCGTACGGCCCCTCGTCGCGGTAGTCGTCGAGCGAGACGTGGCCCTCCAGCACGATCTCCGCCGTCGCCGGCACCTTCAGCGGCACGGTCTTGCAATCCACCAGCTCGACCTTGCGCCCGCGCAGCATGCCGGCAAACTGGTACTCGGACAAAGTGTCCGGCACCGGCGTGACGGCGGCGATGATGGTGCCGGGGTCGGCGCCGATCACCGCGGCGACCGGCAGCGGCTCCGGCCGCTCCTGTTTCCAGCGTGCATGGTGCTGCGCGCCGCCGCGGTGCTTCAGCCAGCGCATCAGGGTCTGGTTCCTGTTCAGCACCTGCATGCGGTAGATGCCGAGGTTGAAATCGTCCTCCTTGCGCTTGCCGGGTCCCTTGGTGACGACCAGGGGCCAGGTGATGAGCGGCGCCGGCTCGCCCGGCCAGCAGCCCTGGATCGGCA
>DASSBF010000240.1:0-14063 GCA_035699005.1 Dongiaceae bacterium | reverse complement strand
GGGCGGGAGGTCGGCATCGTGTTCGAGACGACCTCGCCGTTGGACACGCCGCGCGAAATGGAAGCCCTCGTCGCCTGGACGCGCAAGGCGCTGGATGAGGAGGCGCTGCATCCGCTCCTCATCGTCGCCATCTTTATCGTGACGTTTCTCGCGACCCATCCTTTTCAGGATGGAAATGGGCGGCTCTCGCGCGTGCTCACCACGCTCCTCTTGCTGCGATCAGGCTACGCTTATGTGCCATATGCTTCGCTGGAGCGCGTGATCGAGGACAACAAGGACCTGTACTACAAGGCGCTTCGGCGTACGCAGACGACGCTCAAGAGCGAAACGCCGGATTGGGAGCCCTGGGTGGGTTTCTTCCTGCGCTGCCTAAAGAGGCAGAAGGATAGCCTCACGGCACGACTAGGCCGTGAACAAATCGCCCAGGGCAGCGAAGCCGATTTGCCGGAGCTGTCCTTCCAGATCCTCAAATCGCTGCGGGCGAAAGAGCGCCTGACGATCGCGCAGCTTGCATCGATCACCGGCGCAAATCGGAACACGCTGAAAGTGCGTCTGCGCGAGCTGGTCGCAGATGGGCGCGTGCGGCAGCACGGCAAGGCGCGCGCCACATGGTATTCGCTATGAGCGCCGAGCCGCCAACCATCGACCAGGCACAGCTCACTGGCATCATTGGTTCGCAGGCCAGCCTCAAAGCGGGGGCAGCACGTCGCAGTGCGCCAGGTCAGCCCGGCACGATCCGATCGCTCAGCTTGTGATCTATGATCTGGACGGTGCGGTCGATCTCGGCATTGGGCATGCCAAGCTGGTGCGAAATCAACTTCACCAGCAGGTCGACCCGCTCGATGAAAGGCGCTCCAGCGGCTACCGCGCGGGCCGCCGACGAGGGTTTGAGAAGACTCTCCGCCGCTTTGGCGTATTTCTCGAAAGGCACCTGATCCTTCGGGTCTGCCCCCAGACGCCGGGCGATGGCATCCACATGGTCATAGATCGATCGCGAGAGCGTCAGGTCCTCGTGCACCGCATCGCGGATCGGCCGCGGCTCCTGCGGCGTGATGCAGCGGTAGTTTCCGGTCAACAGCATCGACCATTTGGCCAAAGGGACGAACAACGAGTCGAATACCTTGAGCTTCACCGGAACGTCCTGGCCATCCAGCGTCACCGCGGCGATATCCGCTTCCAGGTCCCGAAGCAGCCGGTTATGCATCTCGTTTGCGAATGTCGCGGCCTTGAAGTTGGTCGGCAGGCCGACATGCAGGATATTCGGCCCCTCCTCCGGCGGGCGGAATGCCTGCGGATCGGGCGAGCACAGCGACATCAGTCCCGGCTCGAACCGTTCCCACACCTGGGCGTTGGTATAAGCCTCCTCCAGCTGCATGTCCGCCAGGGCCGGGATCCGTTTGAGATAGGGTACGGGCGGCATGTTCATGATCGAGAGACAAGGCAGCTTCGCCTCCGCGATCTTGATCATCAGGACCCGGATCGTATGGTTGATGTATTGCGGCTCCTGCATGGCAAGGCCAACAAGGTCATAGCCGGAGAGGTCGACGCCTTCGGGCGAGGCCGCATCCAGCCTCCCGGGCAGATCGCGCGAGAAGATCGCCCGATGCATCGGCTCGTCGCGCAGCTTGATGCGAACCTGGGTACCTTCGCGATTGATGAGTTCGGCGGTCTTCTCCCGGCAGACCAGGGTCACGTTGTGACCGGCCATCAGCAGCTTTGTCGCCAGCAATGAGCCATACGAGGCCCCAAGGATCAGAATGTCGCGCGCCATGGCTGCTCTCCGGAGATGATGCTGGACTCATTCGTAACGCCCCAAGCCAAGCCAGGACGAACCGATGCATGGTTTGGGGCGAGATCAGGCCGTGAACAACCTGCATGCCTTTTGCACACCATTCGTGCCGGCTCGCGTGCCGTTCTGGTCTTCAAACGACCTTTCGGCGCCTGCGGCACCGACAAACCAAAGGGCCGAAGGGTGGCGGATTTGCGTGGCCTTTCGGGCATGGATCGATGGTGGCTGCGACAGGGTCGGACCTGTGACTCCGACCCGCGCGAGGTCGTGGGCTGATTCCCAAGCTATTGATAACCGAGGCGTTTTTCGCCTGCCGAAGGCTGAAGACCCCTGCCGAAGGCTGAAGACCGCTGTGCCCAGAGACCGCGTGGCCGGCCTCGCTCCGATGGATGTTGAAGCTGTCGGGGTCCGCCGGCTCGCCGCAGCGACCGCCAGGAGCCCGGCGGCATTTTTCCAGCCCAGTGCCATCCTTGTGATGCTGTCCCCCGGTTGAAAAGCGCCGTCAACTCCGTAAGCTGGCTGCGGGGAGAGAGAGGGCAAGCATGCAAAGCGCCAAGGCTGCCGCGCGCCAGCACGTGCGGCTGATGGAGACGCGGATAGAGCGGCAGAGACTCCTGATCGAGCATCTCGATCGGGAGCGGCAGGACACGGCAGAGCAGGCACGGCGGCTGCTGTTGCTCCAGCGCGCGTTGGAGGAAATGCTGCTCCAGCTCGGCCAGCTGGTCCCTCCGAGCGAGGAGGAGCCGACTGGGGCCGCGCAAGCGAGGTTGCCCGAGAGGATGCTGGGAAAGGAATAGCGCGTACCGGCCCGCGCTTGGGTGGGGAGGCGCCGCCGCGTGCGCGATGCCGTCAGACAACATCTGCCGGGAAACGCGCTCGGAATCGGAATGGTTCCCGCGCGGAACTGCCGCTTTGATTCATCGGCGCGATTGGATACCGTCGCCCTTCCGCCAGCGGCAGAGGTCGATCATGTCCAATCACCTGAAGTTCTACATCAATGGCGCCTGGGTGGACCCGGTCACGCCCCGCACGCTCGACGTCATCAATCCCGCGACCGAAGAGGCCTTCGCGCGAATTTCGATCGGCGCGGCGGCGGATGTCGACCGCGCGGTCGCGGCGGCCAAGGCGGCGTTCGCGGCATTCTCGCTGACCGCCAAGAGCGAGCGCGTTGCCCTGCTGCGGCGGATCGTCGAGGCCTATCGCGCGCGCCTGGAGGACATCGCCCAGGCGGTGTCCGCCGAGATGGGCGCGCCGATCGGCATGGCGCGCGACAGCCAGGCGGCGGCAGGGCTGGCGCACCTCCAATCGACGCTGAAGGCGCTGGAGGCGTTCGAGTTCGAGGAGCAGCGCAACGGCACCCGGGTCGTGCGCGAAGCGATCGGCGTGGCTGGCCTCATCACGCCGTGGAACTGGCCGCTCAACCAGATCGCCTGCAAGGTCGGGCCCGCCATCGCCGCCGGCTGTACCATGGTGCTGAAGCCGAGCGAGATCGCGCCGATCACCGGCATCATCTTTTCCGAGGTGATGCACGCGGCCGGCGTGCCGGCCGGCGTCTACAACATGGTCAGCGGCGACGGTCCCTCGGTCGGCGAGGCGATGTCCGCGCATCCCGACATCGCCATGATGTCCTTCACCGGCTCGACCCGCGCCGGCGTCCAGGTCGCCAAGGCGGCGGCCGACACGGTGAAGCGCGTCGCCCAGGAGCTCGGCGGCAAGTCGCCCAACCTCATCCTGCGCGATGCCGACCTCGCCTGGTCGGTGCGCAAGGGCGTGCAGGGCTGCTTCAACAACAGCGGCCAGTCCTGCAACGCCCCGACCCGCATGCTGGTGCCGCGCGAGCTCCAGGCCGAGGCTTTGGCGCTGGCGAAGCAGGCGGCGGAGAGCCACAAGGTGGGCGACCCAAAGGCGGAGGGCACGGCCCTCGGCCCGGTGGTGAGCGAGATCCAGTTCAACAAGATCCAGCGCTTGATCGAAAGCGGGATCCGCGAAGGCGCCACGCTCGTCACCGGCGGTACCGGCCGGCCGGAAGGGTTGAACCGCGGCTACTATGTGCGCCCGACCGTGTTCGGCGATGTCGATCCCGGCATGACGATCGCGCGCGAGGAGATCTTCGGTCCGGTGCTCTCGATCATGCCCTATGACAGCGAGGACCAGGCGATCGAGGTCGCCAACGACACGCCCTATGGGCTGTCGGCGAACGTCGAATCGAAGAACCTCGATCGCGCGCGCCAGGTGGCGCGGCGACTGCGCGCCGGGCAGGTGAAGATCAACTATCCCGCCTGGGATACCTTCGCCCCGTTCGGCGGCTACAAGCAGTCCGGCAACGGCCGCGAATATGCCGATTGGGGCATCCACGACTTCCTGGAGGTGAAGGGCATCATCGGTTATGCCTGACCTCGCCAAGGCGCGGGCGGCGCCCGGGAACGGACCGCCCGCCCCGCCTGTTTCCCTGTCATGCAAAGACCGCTGGATATCACCTTTCGCAATCTCGACACGTCCGACTATCTGAGAGGCCTGGTCGAGGAGCGGGTCGCGCGGCTGGAGAAGTTCCATCCCCGCATCATCGGCTGCCGCGTGGTGATCGAGGCGCCGCACCGCAGCGCGGAGGGCCACAGCCCGCCGCTGGGCATTTCCGTGGAGGTCGATGTCCCCGGCCGCCCGCGCATCGTCGCCAAGGACGAGGAGCCGCAGCGCGACCTGAAGGGCGATCACCTCTCCGCCGTCAACCGCGCGTTCGAGGCGATCGAGCGCCAGCTCGAGGAGCTGGGCGCCAGGCAGCGCGGCGACGTGAAACGTCACGAGTCCGAGCGGCAGACCGGCAGCATCGTGCGGCTGTTCCCGGACCAGGGCCACGGCTTCGTCGAGATCGCCGGGGGCCCGGAGCTGTTCTTCACGCGCAACGCCATCACCGGCGGCGCTTTCGATGACCTCGAGGTCGGGACCATGGTGCAGGTGACCCAGGCCACCACCGACGGGCCGATGGGGCCGCAGGCCAGCTCGGTGGAATTGCTGGGCGCCGAGCGGCGGGGCTGACCGGGGATCGTCTCGACGACTTTCACGCCGGAACGTACCGCTGCTCTGGCGGTTAGCGCTGCAAGATGGTCCGACACCAACCCCAAGAGTCGAAAAAGAGATCGGATGCCGCCCCGCGTAGCGGCGGCGGATTCGATCGCCGGCATTTCCTGGCGGGCACTGCCACCTCCGCCTTGCTGCCGCTGGCGTTCGAGGCCGCCGGCGTGCGCGCAGCGGCGGCAGACATCTCGCCAACGCCGACCGAGGTGCCCGGCCGGTCGCTTGAGCTGCTGGTCAACGGGCGCTCCCATCGCCTGACCCTCGACCATCGCACCACGTTGCTCGACGCGCTGCGCGAGCACCTCGGCCTGATGGGCGTGAAGAAGGGTTGCGACCACGGGCAGTGCGGCGCCTGTACGGTGCACCTGGACGGACGGTCGACCCTCTCCTGTCTCACCCTGGCGGCGGTGGCGGTGGGCCGTGAGGTCACGACCATCGAAGGCTTGGCGCAGGCGGACGGGACCCTGCACCCGGTGCAGCAGGCCTTCATCGATCACGATGCATTCCAGTGCGGCTATTGCACCCCCGGCCAGATCATGTCGGCGGTGGCGTGCATCGAGGGTGGCCACGCCGACCGCGACGCGGAGATCCGCGAATACATGAGCGGCAATCTCTGCCGCTGCGCCGCCTATCCCAACATCGTCGCCGCCGTCCGCGCGGCCAAGTCCCAGCTCCGGAGCTGAGGCCCATGCGTCCGTTCGCCTATGAGCGCGCCGATTCGCCCGAGACGGCCCGCGCGGCTGCCGGCGCAGGGGGCGCCACATCCTCCTTCCTGGCCGGCGGAACCACGCTGATCGATCTCATGAAGCTCGACGTGATGCGACCGCAGCGCGTGATCGACATCAACGGGATCGGCGAGACACAGATCGATCTCGCGGACGATCGGCTGCGGCTCGGCGCGTCGGTCCGGATGACGGATGCGGAGAGGCACGCGGACCTGCGCCGCCGCCTTCCCATGCTGACGCAGTCGCTCGCCCTTGCCGCCAGCACGCAGATCAGGAACATGGCGACGCTGGGCGGCAATGTGCTGCAGCGCACGCGCTGTCCCTACTTCCGCGATGTGTCGTGGAGCGCCTGCAACAAGCGCGCGCCCGGCTCCGGCTGCGCGGCGCTCGACGGCTTCAATCGGCAGCATGCGGTGCTGGGGACCAGCGAGGCTTGCATCGCGACCTATCCCGGCGATTTCGCGCAGGCGCTGATCGCGCTGGATGCGACCGTCGAGATACTGGGCCGCGCGGGCCGCAGGCAGATTCCGTTCTCCGAACTGCACGTCCAGCCGGGACAAACGCCCGATGTGGAAACCACCCTTGCGCCAGGGGAATTGATCCTGGGATTCGCCATGCCGGTCGAGCCGTGGTTCAGCCGATCGCTCTATCTCAAGATCCGGGATCGCCAATCCTATGAATTCGCACTGGCCTCGGCAGCGGTCGCGCTCGATCTCGCGGGCGGCGCAATCCGCCAGGCGCGGATTGCCTTGGGCGGAGTCGCGACCGTGCCCTGGCGCGCCCGCGAAGCGGAGCAGGCGCTAATCGGCCGGGCGGCCGACGAAGCGACATTCCAGCTCGCCGCCGATATCGCATTCTCGGAAGCGCGGCCGCTGCGGCACAACGCGTTCAAGCCGGCGCTTGGCCGCCAGACGGTGGTGCGCGCGCTGCTGCAGGCTGCCGCGATGGAGACCTGACATGGCGATCGTAGGTCCGGTGCAAAAGCAGAACATGGGCCGGGCCCAGTCGCGCATCGACGGCAGGGCGAAGGTGACCGGTGCTGCACCCTATGCCTCGGACTTTCCAGTGGGCCGGCCCGCCTACGCCTACCTCGTCACCAGCGCCATCGCGCGCGGTCGCATCGAGGCGATCGACCTGGCGGCTGCCAGGGAAGTCCTCGGCGTTGTGGACATCATGACCTACGAGACAGTCCGTGGGCAGGTAAAGAAGCCGAGTTTCTTCGCGGCTGGCGGCCATGCCGGGACGACCATACGCCCGTTGGACGGGCCTGATATCTTCCACGATGGGCAGATCGTGGCAGTCGTGCTGGCCGACAGCTACGAGGCGGCGCGCGAAGCGGCCTACAAGGTGAAGGTTTCCTATCAGGCGGCGCCGGCGGCCGCGACCTTCGACTCACCCGGCGCCACCACCGAGGACGCTGCAGACGCCAGCAAGGGCCACGAAGATCCGGCGGTCGGCGATGTCGCGGCGGGGTTCGCGGCGGCCGACAAAATCGTGGACGAGGAATACCGGACGCCGACCCAGCATCACAATCCGATCGAGCTGTTCACGACCACCTGCGCCTGGAGCGGCGACAAGCTGACGATCTACGAGCCGAGCCAATTCGTCTACGGCTTGAAGAATGGCGTCGCCGAACAGCTTGGCATTCCGCCCGACCGTATCCGGGTCATCAGCCCGTTCGTCGGGGGCGCCTTCGGCTCCAAGGCGTCGGTCACGCCGCGGACCGCGCTGATCGCGCTGGCGGCGCGCCGGCTCGGCCGTCCGGTGAAGCTGGTTGCGACCCGCGACCAGGGCTTCACCATCGCCACCTACCGCGCCGAGACGCGCCATCGCCTGCGCCTGGGGGCGGATGCCGACGGCAGGTTCACCGCGCTGTCGCACGAGGGGTGGGAGGTGACATCGCGCCCCGATCCCTATCTGGTGGGCGGCACCGACACGACCGCGCGGCTCTATGCCTGCCCCAACGTCTATACCAAGGTCCGTCTGGTTCATGCCGACCGCAATACCCCGGGATTCATGCGCTCGCCGCCGGAGGTGCCCTACCTCTTCCCGCTGGAATGCGCGATCGACGAGCTGGCGGTGAAGCTCGAGATCGACCCGATCGAGCTGCGCCGGCGCAACGACACCATGACCGAGCCGATCAAGGGTCTGCCCTACACCAGCCGCTCCCTGATGACGTGCTTCGACCAGGCGGCGGAGAATTTCGGCTGGTCGAGGCGCTCGCCGCAGCCCGCCTCGATGCGCGATGGCGACTGGCTGATCGGCTGGGGCTGCGCCAGCACCTGTTACCCCACGGCGGTTGCTCCGGCGACGGCGCGCGTCACCTTGTGGCGCGACGGGCGCGTGAAAGTCGAGACGGCGGCCCATGAGCTCGGCACCGGCGCCTATACGGCGCTGGCCGAGATCGCCGCAGCACGGCTCGGCGTCGATATCGGACAGGTCACCATGGCGCTGGGCGATTCCGACCTGCCGCCCGCGCCGGTTGCCGGCGGATCCAACACCACCGCCAGCGTCTGCTCGGTGATTGCCAAGGCATGCGATGCGATCCGCGCGCGCCTCGGCCTCGATGCGGTGATGGGAAATGCCGCTCAGCCGCTCGATCCTCCGGCACGCGCGGCGGCTTTCGAACGGCTGGGTGTTGGGGTGGTGGAGGAATACGCGGAATTCGTGCCGCACGGCGTCAAGCCCGACGGCATCGACAAGCTCTATGCCGGGATCCCGCGCCTCGCCGGCGGATCCTCGCTCAAGGACCGCATCCAATATGCCTTCGGCGCGGAGTTCGTCGAAGTCCGCATCCACGCCCGCACGCGCGAGATTCGCGTGCCGCGCGCGGTCGGCGCCTTCGCGGCTGGCCACATCGTCAACCCGATGGCCGCGCACAGCCAGTTGATGGGCGGACTGATCTGGGGCATCTCCTCGGCCCTGCACGAGGCGACCGAGATGGACCTCGGCACTGCGCGCTACATCAACGACAATCTGGCGGACTATCTGGTGCCGGTGAATGCGGATGTCGAAGAGGTTGCGGTGATCCTGGTGCCGGAACGGGACAACCAGGTCAATCCGCTCGGCATCAAGGGTCTGGGCGAGCTCGGCAATGTCGGCACCAACGCCGCGGTCGCCAATGCGGTCTATCATGCGACCGGCCGGCGCATCCGCGACCTGCCGATCAGGCTGGAGAAGCTGCTCGCCTGAGACAGGCTTCCGAACGGGACGGGCGCGACCGGGCGCGAACGCGAGCCTGATATTGCACTAACGCGCAACAATTCCTTAATCTGTGAGTTGCAAAGTCGAAAGCCCGCCGGTCGGAGGTCTCGCGCGATGTTCCATCTGGTGCTGACCACCTGCTTTGCGGGCCTCCTGTGCTATGGCGGCCAGCCGAACGTCGGCTATGTCTCGGCCGAGCGCTGCCTGGAGGAGGGCGCCATCCTCTCCGGAATCGCCCGCGCCCACCTTGATCCGGATCGCGTGGACCAGGCGTCGCGCATCGTGTGCTCGTCGGACGACGGCGCCAAGGCGACGATCTATCTCGGCCGCGCCGTGGCCCCGCCGCCGCAATTCCCGGACGACGCGGCGGGACTTCCCCCCATCGACTGAACCCGCTTCTTACCCGCTATCCGCGCCGCTTGCGTCTCGGCACAAGCGGCGCCATGTATCGTCATGTTTCGTTGCGTCCCGACGATAGACCCCAGGCTCGGCAGGCCCGCTGCATGATTCCATTCTCGGTGCTCGACCTCTCGCCGATCCCGGAGGGCGGGACGGCAGCTGACGCGCTGCGCAACACCCTCGACCTCGCGCGCCATGCCGAGGCACTCGGCTACCGGCGCTACTGGCTGGCCGAGCACCACAACATGCCCGGCATCGCCAGCGCGGCGACATCGGTGGTGATCGGACATGTCGCCGCGGGCACCCGGGCCATTCGGGTCGGTTCCGGCGGAATCATGCTGCCCAACCATGCGCCGCTGGTGATCGCCGAGCAGTTCGGCACGCTGGAATCCCTGTTCCCCGGCCGCATCGACCTCGGCCTCGGGCGGGCGCCCGGCACCGACATGCTGACGTCCCGCGCCCTGCGCCGCGACCTTGCGGCCGCCGCCGACCGATTTCCCGAGGACGTGGCGGAACTGCGGGCCCTTCTCTCGCCGGCCGCGCCGGGCCAACGGATCCGCGCCGTCCCCGGCGAAGGGTTGAGGGTGCCGATCTGGCTGCTGGGTTCCAGCCTCTACAGCGCCCAGCTTGCGGCGATGCTGGGCATGCCGTTCGCCTTCGCCTCGCACTTCGCGCCGGCCGCCATGATGCAGGCGCTCGAACTCTACCGCAGCCGGTTCGAACCTTCGGCGGACCTCGCGCGGCCCCACGCCATGCTCGGGGTCAACGTGATCGCCGCCGACACCGACCAGGACGCCCGGCGGCTCGCCACCTCGCTGCAGCAGAGCTTTGTCAATCTGCGCCGCGGCCGGCCTGGCCGCTTGCCGCCGCCGATCGATGATCTCGACGCATTCGCCTCGCCGGAGGAGCAGGCCCAGCTCGGTCAGGCGCTCGCCTGCTCGTTCGTGGGCGGCAAGGACACAGTCCGCGCCGGGCTTGCCGCCTTCATCGCCCGGACCGATGCGGACGAGCTGATCGTCAGCGGGCATATTTTCGATCATGCCAAGCGCTTGCGGTCCTTCGCCCTCGCGGCGGAGGTGCGCGATGGCCTTGCCGCCGAGCCGAGGACGGACGCGGCATCGTGACGAAGCGGGGAGAGGCAGGAAAAAAGAAGGCGGCGGCGAAGACTGAGGGGGAAGGGGAGTGCTTCGCCGCCGGGCCGCTGAGGGCAAGCGGCCGTATCAGGCAATACAACCCAGGTTTGATGAGTTGGTTCCGGCCGGTTGGAAATTTTCCGGCAAAGCCCGCGCCGCTGCTCTCGTGGAACGCCCAGGCTGGCGGCGGGTTTCCTTGCAGCAATCCAAACCCGATCCAGCAAGAGGCCTGCCGATGATTGCCGCGCGATCCGCTAAAGCTGCGCACCGGCATGAAGAATCCGCTGGCGCGCAGGACGAGGCGGCGTTGAAGACCGGCGACCGGGTGCTGATTGCGTCGATCGATTCCTTCCCCGCCAGCGATCCGCCCGGATGGATCGAGGTCACGGCGCGGCCGCGCGGGCAAGCGCAAAAGCCAGGCCGCAGGCGCTGACCGCGCGGACATTCCATATTCCGGCCGTCAGATTGCGGCGGCTGCCACGGCTTCCCCCACGGTTCCCCGGGCCTCGCCTCGCTCATGGGACTGGGCTCCGCCGCCTGATACGCAGCCATAGCGTTTGTGCGCTGCGGCGCGCGCAAAGCGGGGCAAAGCACAGAAAGTACGGTCAGTATCGGCTCGCGCACGTCGCCTGGCGGCGGGGCCGATGCGACGGGATCAGGGATCGATCAGGAATCAGGGCGCACTCTGGGGATGCTAGGCGCCTGGCTGCCTGCGATCGCGCGAGGGGAGGTGTGAGCGTGGCCCACTGCATTAGCGTGCTGGTGCCGATGGGCACGGGCGGCTGCCGCGCCTTGTTCCCCGACATTCCCGCTTGCGAGGTCCAGGGCGACAGCCTCGACCTTGCGATCTTCCGGGCTGCGGGGGCGCTGAGCGAATGCGTCGAGCGCCTGTACGGCGACATTCCGCCGTCGCCGCGCGAGTTGAACGAGATCAAGGCCGATGACCGTTGGGCCGCGTCTCACGCGGTCGACTGGTCGAAAGTGGTCGTCACCATGGTCCCCTTGCGCGGAAGCCCGGGCCCGCGCACCTGAGCGAGGCGCCATCCGGCCCACGGTGGCGCGGCGCCGTGACCGATTGCCCGGGCGTGCGGGCGCGTGATATGCCGGTCGCGACCAGCGAATGACCGGGGGCCACCTATGCATTGGAGCGCCGTATCGCCGCACGACCAGGGGACGTGGCGTCGCTACGCCGTGGCGCTCGCTCTTTTCGCGGCAGGCTGCGCGAGCGCGCCGCCGCCGCCCTCGATCGTCGGCCTGTGGCGGGCGCAGGAGATCGCAGGCAGCCCGGTCCCGGGCGATGCGCGGATCACGCTGTCGCTCTATGCCGATGGCCGGGCGGTCGGCCGGGCGGGCTGCAACAACTACATCACCAGCTACAGGCAGACGGGCGATGCCATCTCCTTCGCGCCGGCGGCCAGCACCAGGATGGCATGCGCACAGGACATCATGACCCTGGAGCAGAGCTATCTCGATGCGCTCGCGGCCGTCACGCACGCTGCGCGGCAGGCCGATGACACGCTTGCGCTCACCAGCGATGCCGGCGCGCGGATCCTGTTCCATCGCGAGGAGGCGGCCAGCCTGCAGGACGCGCGGGCGCGGGGCATCGATTTCCGGGCCGCCGGGCAGGAACCCGCCTGGATCGTGGAACTCAAGCTCGGCGATCACATCACGGCGATGCTGGACTACGGCTCGACGTCAGTGACGCTGCCGACACCGAGGGGCGAGACCGCGGCGGACGGCACCGAGATCTACGATGCGACCACCGATACCGACCACCTCGTGCTCAGCATCAAGAGCAAGATCTGCCTCGATGCCATGAGCGGCGAACCACATCCTTCGACCGTCGATCTCACGGTGAACGACAAGGCCTATCGCGGCTGCGGCGATTGGCTCGACTGACCGGCTCCGTCTTCGCGCCGAGCGTTCTTGGCTCCCGCGGAGCGTAGTCTACGCCGCTCGCTTTGCGGCGGGCACGTGCCTGGCGATCAGGCGGAGGTCCCGCACGAAGCGTCGGTACTCCTCGACCTTCGCTTCGGGATCGGGCATGCGCAGCAGGAAGGACGGATGGACGGTGACGAGGCCCGGCAGGTCCGGCCTGAACTCCATCAGGCGGCCGCGCGCCGTCCCGATTGCAACCGGCTTGCCGGCCAGGGCGCGCGCCGCGGTCGCGCCCAGCGCCACCGTCAGGTCCGGCCTGATCAGATCCAGCTCCTGGTCCAGCCACCATTTGCAAGCCTCGATCTCGCCGGCACTTGGCTTCTTGTGCAGGCGCCTCTTGCCGCGCGGCTCAAACTTGAAATGCTTGACGGCGTTTGTGACATAGACCCGGCGACGGTCGATGCCGGCATCCGCCAAAGCGCGGTCCAGGATCTGGCCGGCCGGTCCGACGAAGGGCCGCCCCTGCAGGTCCTCCTGGTCGCCCGGCTGCTCGCCCACCAGCATGACGGGCGCGTGCGACGGGCCTTCGCCGAACACGGTCTGGGTCGCCAGGCGGTAGAGCGGACAACGCCGGCAATCCTTGGAATCCTCGATCAGGTCGGTCAGCGACGGGCGTTCGGTCATTGCCGGGTCGGGCCTTGGCGTGCTGTCGGGAAACAGGTCCAGGTCCAATCGGTTCCAAACCCCGTCAGGCGCGCGCGGCCGGTGTCGGCGCCGCACCACGCATGTTGCCCACTGCATCGGCGCCCGGGCGGATTCTCAGGAGATTGCGTTCGACATTCTCCAGATGCGCGCGCATCGCGGATGCGGCGCGGTCCAGGTCGCGATTCTCGATCGCCGCGACAATCGCTTCGTGATCGTCGAACGAATGGTGATTGGGCGCCGGCTTCACTTTGTCGACCCGCAGGCGCCCCCACACCACCGCGCGGCGCACGGCGTTCAGCGTATCGAGCAGCGCCAGGAGCAGGGAGTTCTGGGTCGATTCCGCGATCACGCGATGCAGGCGGTTGTCCCAGGCCTCATACTGCCGCCAGCTCTGCGCCGACCGCGTGCGCTGCATGCAGGTGCGCATCTCCGCGATATGGGCGGACGTGGCGTTCAGCGCCGCCATGCGCGCGACTTCCGGCTCCAGCACCAAGCGCGTGCGCATCACTTCGGCCGGGTTGGTCCGGCGCGTCATCGCCGCCACGTCGGCCAGCGTCTCGATCGGCCGGCTGCCGATGAAGGTGCCTTTGCCGACATGGCGCCAGAGCTGGTTCTCGGATTCCAGCACGGCCAGCGCCTTGCGCAGTTCCGCGCGCGTGACGCCGAGCGCGCTCGCCAGCGTGCGCTCCGGCGGCAGCCGGCTGTCGAGCGGCATCTCGATCTGCGCGAGATACGTCCGCAATTGGGTGAGGGCCGTAACAGGATTCGCATCATTGGGCATGTTTGAACCAATCAGATAATTGGTCAAAGAAATATCCTTCAGAATCGCAGATTCTTCAAGCGATTTTGCGTTTCCCCTTGTAACCAATAACGACCATCGTAAAATTGGTCTAGAAGAAGGCCAGAACCGAAATCGGCAGACGGGAGGAACAGATGAACATCCAGCTCAGGGGCCTGTGCGGCCCTCTCATGGCGGGCCTGCTTGCGCTCATGACGCTTGGCGGGTCGACCGGCGCATCTGCCGAAGGGCAGATGCATATCGCGTTCGGCGACATCGCGACGGTCGAATCGCTCAACTTCCTGATCGCGATCGAGCGCGCCAAGGAGCGCGGCGTCGATGTCGAGGTGACGTTCTTCAAGTCGGAGGACATCGCCGCC
>DASSBF010000239.1:0-10458 GCA_035699005.1 Dongiaceae bacterium | reverse complement strand
CACCTGGGGCGGCGACATCGTGACGGCGGCGATCGCGCACCTCGCGCATTCGACGCCGCCGGAGTTCCTGTTCTCCGCCACCGACTTCAACTCCTACGTCACGCGCTCGATCGCCGAGGGCGCGCCGCAACGCAAGATGGGCCGCGCCAAGGCCTCCGACCAGCCGGGCCTCGGCATCGCGCCGCGCTTCGAGGTGCTGGGCAAGCCGGTGCTGGAGATCAGGTGAGCGAACTGGTCTTCCGGCGCGCAGGGCCGGAGGACGCCGAAGCCGTGCGCGCGCTGACCGACGCGGCTTACGCCAAGTGGGTGCCGGTGATCGGCCGGCGGCCCAAGCCGATGAATGCCGACCATGACCACGCGGTGCGCGCGCACATGGTCGAGCTGGCTTATCTCGACGGCGTGCTGGCCGGTCTCATCGAACTCATCCCTGCGCCCGACCATCTGTTGCTGGAGAACATCGCGGTGGTGCCGGCGCACCAGAAGCAAGGGATCGGCCGCCGGCTGATGGCGCACGTCGAAGCGCTCGCCCGCGCTCGTGGGCTCACGCTGGTGCGGCTCTATACCAACAAGGCGTTCACCAACAACCTCGCGTTCTACCGGAAGCTCGGCTACACGCTCGAACGCGAGGAGCCGATCAAGAGCGGCGGTTCACTGGTGCATTTCGTGAAGGCGGTGAAGCAGGCTTAGCAGGCATGACTGGAATGCTTACTCTCTACTTCGTCATGGTCGTGCTTGGCACGACCATCCACGAGTTTGCCTGCCTGTGCGGCGCCTTGCCCATGGAAACTCGTGGATGGTCGGACCAAGTCCGACCATGACGAAATGTACGTATGCCTCGCTGCGTCTTGCTACTGCGCCGCGACGTTGCTCCTGCGCTTGCCGATCTGGGCGCGGATTTTGCGGCCGCGGTCGGTGTCGGCGCGGGCGAAGAAGGCGTCGACCGCCGCGGCGTAGCGCCCGGCTTGCGCCTCCGCGATCGCGAGCGGCAGGGCGACGCGGAACTGCTCGAAGCAGGCGAGGTCGGGCGAGGAGTAGTTGAGGCGCAGGTAGTCGGCGCATTTCACATCGCCGAGGCCGTCGCCCGGGATCGCGGCGATCTTGTGATTGAGCAGGCCGACCGTGATCTCCTGCGCGGTCACGCCGGTGCCCGAGACGTCGAGCACCGTGCAGAAGCCGTAGGACGGCTCGACCGGGAACTTGACGCCCGCCGTGCGCGCCACCGTCTCGCGCAGATGCGCGAAGTTGCGCCGGATGATGTCGGTCGAGCGCCGGAGATACGGCTCGTCCTGCATCGCCGCCAGCGTGGCATGCTGGCCGGGATAGTTGATGTGGATCTTGGTCAGCTCCATCTTGGCCAGGAACGCGCCGCGGATGAGGTCCGGGTGGCCGGCCATGAAGCCGACGCGCAACGCCGGCATGCCATAGCCCTTCGACACGCCCGAAACCGAGATGACATGGCTCATGTCATGCTGGGCGCTGTGCAGCGAGGCCATCGGAATCTGCACCGCGTTCGGATCGGTCTGGTGCGTATTGTGGGTGATGTTGTTGAAGACGACGAGGTCGCGCTCACGCGCGATCTTGGCGATCTCCAGCAGCTCGTCGCGCGTCTGCACCGTGCCGAACGGATTGATCGGGTCGCACACCACGATCATCTTGGTCCTGGGCGTGAGCGCGGCGCGCACCTCGTCGGGCTTCAGCCGATAGCCGTTGGCTGCATTGAGCGCGACCGGCACGATCTTCGCCTCGCACAACTCCGCCGCCGGCACGAAGTGGAAATAACCGGGGTCGGTGACGATCACCTCGTCGCCGGGGTCCAGGAACGAGAGATAGGTGTAGCCGATGCCGCCCTGCGCGCCTTCGACGCCGAGCACCTCGAAATCCGGGCCGAGCGTGCGGTTGAACTTGTGCTCGGCCACCAGCTTCTTCAGCGCCGGCATGCAGTCGGGCGGATAGACCTTCACGATGCCCGGGTCGGACGAGGCCTCGCGCAGCGCCTTCAGCGCGGAATCCGGCGCGCCGATGTGGTTCGCCATGTAGCCCATGTCGTAATAGCCCTTGCCGGTGACGGCATAGACGCCGCCGGGCGCCACGTCGTTCCAGTCGAGGCCGAGGATGTCGATCGCGGACTTGAAGGTGAAATAATTGCCCATGCCCTGCGGATGGCTGAGCAGGGCCTGGGTGCGCTTGGAGAGCTTCTTCTGGATCGGCTTGATGGACATGGCAGCGCTCCTTTGACTTGCGGTCGCCTGAATTTTTGTCTACTGTATTGTCGACAATCCTGACGACAGAGAGCCGGCATGTCAAGACCATCCGAGGCCAAGCGGCCCACGAACAGCGTCGAGCGCGCCTACGAAGCGCTGCGCGCCATGGCGGTCCGCTTCGAGCTGAAGCCCGGAGAGCGGCTGAACGAGGTCGAGATCGCCAAGCGCCTCGCCATGAGCCGCGCGCCGCTGCGCGAGGCCATGAACCGGCTGGCGACCGAGGGGCTGCTGACCTTCGTGCCGAACCAGGGCTTTTCCTGCCGCAAGCTCAGCGCCTCGGAGATCGCGAGTCTCTACGAGGTGCGCGCCGACCTGGAAGCGGCCGGCGCCCGCGCCGCGGCGCTCCGCGCCAGGCGCGGCGAACTGGAGGAACTGGACGCCTATTGGAGCAAGGTCGCGGCCTCGCAGGCGACAACGCCGATCGAAACGCTGGTCGCGCGCGACGAGGAGTTCCACCTGCGCCTCGCCGCCTTGTCGGGCAATCGCGAGCGCGTGCGCATGCTGGAGAACATCAACGCCCGCATCCACTTCGTGCGGCGCATCAACCTGGAGAATCCGGCGCGCCTCAGGGAATCCTTCGCCGAGCATGCCGGCGTGCTGGTGCGCCTCTTGCAGGGCGATGGCGAAGGCGCTGCCGAACTGCTGCGCAGCCACCTCGCCCTCAGCGCCGAGGAGGCGGCCGTCGTGATCCGCGAGGGCCTGGCGCGCATCTATGCGGAGAGCGTGGCGTAGCTCGTTTGCACGATAAGTCCCCTCGCCCCTTGCGGGAGAGGGACACGGAGGCTTAGCGAACGCAGTGACCCCCGGGTCGAAAGAGCCCGGGGGCGAAGTTGGATGAGGGGTCGCGCCCCCGCGGACGAATGTCCGCCTTCGCGGACGGGGCGCGCAGCGCGCAAGCGCTGTCACTACTGAGAGACGGCACGTGTGTTGGCGCTCTGACGAGCGCGCGTGCCTATCGGCACGCGGTCCCCTCATCCAGCTCCCGCAAGGGGAGAAGGGGGACTCGAGCTTCGGAGGATCATCGCCGGCCGCGCCAGGCCGCCGGCGAAACGCCCGCGATGCGCTTGAAGGTCCGGCTGAAGGCGGCTTCCGACTCGTATCCCACCTCGCGCCCGATCGCGGCGATCTTCTGGCGGCCGTCGGAGAGCAGCCGCGCCGCGAGCTGCATGCGCCAGCAGGCCAGGTACTGCATCGGCGGGTAGCCGACCAGCCGCGCGAAGCGCTCGGCCACTACCGAGCGGGACATCCCGACGCCATCCGCCAAGGCATCGAGCGTCCAATCCGCGGCCGGAGTCTCGTGCAGCAGCGCCAGGGCGCGGCCGATCGCCGGATCGCGCAAGCCCGCCAGCCAGCCCGTCTCGTCCGCGCCGCGGCTCGCGACGTAGCGCCGGATGACCTCGATGAAGATGAGCTCGCTGAGGCCGAGGCGGATGCTCTCGGCGCCCGGATTGCGGGCCTGCGCCTCGGCCAAGGTGAGTGCGACCAGACGGTCCAGCAGATCGCTCCCGTCGCCGGCCGGGCGCGGCATGTGCAGCAGCCTCGGCAGCATGCCGAGCAGCGGGTTGAACGGCCGCACATCGCAGCCGAGGAAACCGCAGACGAACTGCGCGCGCTCCGGGCCGCCGCCGCCTTCCTCCACGACGAAGGGCAGCCTGCCGGCGGCCATGGCGCGGAAGAAATCGAGGGCGGTATCGATCGTCATCTCCGGCGCCTGGCCCGGCCTGCTCAGCATGGAATAGGGGTCGGCGTGCGGAAACACCACGATGTCGCCGGCCTCGAACCGCACCGGCGCCATGCCGGGAATGCTCGCATAGCCCGCGCCCTTGAGGGCGATGTGATAGGAGATCACGTGCTGCACGCCGGGCAGGATGATCGGGGCGAATTCGCGCGCATGAGGGACTTCGACGCCCCAGGGCGAGGTCGCGTCGATCAGGAAGAACAGCGCGCCGGTCAGCTTGACTGTGCGCAGGACCTCAGACAGCGGATCCTTCCCCGCCGCCGCGCCCGCGCCGAGAGGCGCGCGGTCGTCGGATGACCGCCGCGCAGGCACGCCGCGCATCGCTTCGGACGAACCGGCAAGCGAACCGGACGCCCGGTCATGGGTCCGAGCCATGGCCAAGCCTACAATACGCGACCCCATACATCCACCGATGCGGGAGGCTCGCCATGAACATCGCCCACAAGGCGCCCACGCCTGCCGAGGTCTATGACGACAGGTTCGTCCCGGCGCTGTTCGCGCACTGGGGGCCCGTGATGTGCGAGATCGCCGGACTCCGAACCGGCGACCGGGTGCTGGACGTCGCCTGCGGGACCGGCGCGCTCGCCCGCGCCGCGCTTGAGCGGGTGGGCCCGAGCGGCAAGGTCGCCGGGATCGATCCCAACCAGGACATGCTGGCGGTGGCGCGCCGGCGAAATCCCGGTATCGAGTGGCAAGTGGGGAGAGCCGAAGCAATCCCCTTTCCCGACGCGAGCTTCGACGCGGTCGTGAGCCAGTTCGGTTTCATGTTCTTCGAGGATCGCGCCGGCGCCCTGCGCGAGATGATGCGGGTGCTGCGGCCGGGGCGGCGGCTGGCGGTTGCCGTGTGCGACGCGGTGGAACGCTCCCCCGGCTATGCCGCCTTTGCGACCCTGCTGCAGCGCCTGTTCGGCCAGCCGGTCGCGGATGCGTTCCGCGCGCCGTTCATCCTGGGCGATCCGGAAAAGCTGCGCGCGATCTGCGACGAGGCCGGACTTGCGCACGCGGAAATCTCCCGGCGCAGCGACCTTGTCCGGTTCTCGTCGATCGATGCGCTGGTTTCGGCCGAGCGTGCCTGCGTCTGGACCCTGGGCGGCGTGCTCAGCGACGATCAATTCACGCGATTGCTCAAAGAGTCTGAGCAGGCGCTCAAGCCGTTTGTCGGCGCCGATGACTCCATCACGTTCGACATGCCGGCGCTGATCATCGTGGCCGGGAAACGGTAGCGCCGCTCAAACCGCCTGCTTGCGGTTCTTCCAGGCGCCGGTGCCGCGCCAGTAGACGCAGTCCTTGCACAGCACCGCGTCGGCCGCGTGATCGGGCAGCGCCTTGACGCGGTCGTAGATCGGCCGCAGGTCCTGCTGCAGGGCGGCAAACAATTCGCCGAAGCTGTCGAGGACGAAATAGGTCTCTTGGAAATCGTCGATCCGGTAGGCCGTGTTCATCACGCGCTCGAGGTCGAAAGCGATGCGATTGGGGCTGGAATCGTCGATGCAGAACGAGGTCTCGGTGAAGGAGGAAAGGATGCCCGCCCCGAACGCCCTGTTGCTGCCGCCTTCGCGGATCAGGCCGAACTCGACGCTGTACCAATAGAGCCGCGCCAGATACTGCGTCATGCCGAGGCGCTCGGCCTCCTGGCCCTTGACGCCGTAGAGCTGCAGGAAGTCGGCGAAGACGGAATCGAACAGCAGCGGCACGTGGCCGAAGAAGTCGTGGAAGATGTCGGGCTCGACCAGGTAGTCGATCTCCTCCGGCTTGCGCAGCCAGATGGTGACGGGGAATTGCCGCTGCGCCAGATGCGCAAAGAACGCGGTGTCGGGAATGAAGCCCGGCACGGCGATCAGCCGCCAGCCGGTCGCGGCCTGCAGCTTCTGCGACACCTTCTCGAGATTCGGGATCGCCGCGCTGAAATCGAGCTCGTCGAGCGAAGCCTGCACCACCTTCGCGGCGTATTTCGGCATCAGGGCCGCCTGGCGCTGATAGAGCCTGCGCCACAGGGCATGCTCCGCCTCGGTGTATTGGCTCCAATCCTGCCGGATGGTGAAATCCTGGGCCGCATTGGAATAGTCGCCGCGCAGCTCGTGGCTGGTGGTGGCGACGGTAAAGGCAGGCTCGGCGCTTTTCTTTTCGATCCGGCTCATGCTGCCGATTCCTTGGCGGCGGTGTCCTTCAGAACGCCGCGCTTCACCTGGTCGCGCTCGATCGATTCGAACAGGGCACGGAAATTGCCTTCGCCGAAGCCTTCGTCGCCCTTCCTCTGGATGATCTCGAAGAAGATCGGGCCGACCATGGTCTGGGTGAAGATCTGCAGCAGCAACCCGCCGCTCGGCGAACCGTCGAGCAGGATGCCGAGCTCCTTCAGCTTCGCCACGTCCTCGCCATGGCCCGGCAGGCGGTCCGCCAGCATCTCGTAGTAGGTGTCGGGCGGCGGCGCCATCAGCTCCACCTTGGCGGCGCGCAGGCGGCGCACGGTCTCATAGATGTTGGCGGTGGACATCGCGATGTGCTGGATGCCCTCGCCCTTGTATTCGCGCAGGTACTCCTCGATCTGCGACTTGTCGTCGGCGGATTCGTTGATCGGGATGCGGATCTTGCCGTCGGGAGAGGTCATGGCGCGGGACTTCAATCCCGTCAGCTTGCCCTCGATGTCGAAGTAGCGGATTTCGCGGAAGTTGAAGAGCCGCTCGTAGAACTGGGCCCAGTGGTCCATCCGGCCGCGATAGACGTTGTTGGTGAGATGGTCGATCTCGACGAGGCCGGCGCCCGCCGGATGCTGGTCCGCGCCCGCCGACGAATGTCGGCCTTCGCCGACGGCGATCGGCTTGAAGTCGATATCGTAGATCGAGCCGGCATCATCGTAGCGGTCGACGAAAAAGATCCGGCTGCCGCCGATCGCCTCGATGCCGGGGAGCGACAGCTCCATCGGACCGGGTTCGTTGACCAGCGCCTTGGCGCCCAGCTCCTGCGCCCGCGCCATCGCCTTCGGCGCATCGTCGACGCGGATTGCGATGGCGCAAACGGATGGTCCGTGGCTGTCGCTGAACTGCCTGGGGAAGCCCTTGCCCTCGCCGTTCAGGATGAAATTGATCCCGCCCTGGCGGAACAGGGTGACGTTCTTGGACCGGTGCATCGCGACGGCTGAGAAGCCAAGGGACTCGAACACCCGC
Source organism: Dongiaceae bacterium (assembly GCA_035699005.1). Taxonomy (GTDB): domain Bacteria; phylum Pseudomonadota; class Alphaproteobacteria; order Dongiales; family Dongiaceae; genus Dongia_A. The sequence goes on along the minus strand of DASSBF010000239.1, from coordinate 3,295 downwards.
GTCAGCGCGGTGATGTCCGGGCCGGTGAATTCCACGAACTCGAAGCCGCGGGTTCCCATCGGGTTGAAGTCTTTGTCGGCCGCCATGGCGCAAGCTCCCGGAACGCATTGATTCATATGGGAACATTCTAGTGCATTTTCCATGCGCGTTTCGTGTGTTGTTACGTGATATCTTGCAAATCGTCGCACGGATCGCGCAAGAACCGACGGGTTGGCGCATGAATGATGTATCGGACCTGGATGCCTTCGATCTGAAGCTCCTGTCCGAGCTCCAGCAGGATGGGCGGCTGACCAATTCCGAGCTGGGCGAGCGGGTGCATCTCTCCGCCTCCCAGGTCTCGCGCCGGGTGCAGCGGCTGATCGAGGACGGTTTCATCGACCGCTTCCAGGCGGTGCTGAGCCGCCAGAAGCTGGGGCTCGGGCTCACGGTCTACTGCCTGGTGACGCTGAAGATCCACGCCGGGGATTCGATGCAGGCCTTCCACGAGCGGGTGCGCGCGCTGCCGGAGGTGATGGAATGCCAGTCCCTGACCGGCGAAGCCGACTACCTGCTGAAGATCGTGGTCAGGGACCTGAAGCGCTTCTCCGACTTCATGTCGGAGCACTTGATGAAGGCTCCGGAAGTGGCCAACATCCGCTCCTCCGTCGTGCTGGAAAGCATAAAGGAAACAGCGGCTTACCCGCTCCAACCCAGGGCCGCCGGATAGCGCGTGGATGAGTCGGGCGCATTGACTTGCGCGGGCACAATGTCTATACACCCGGCGCAATCAACGAAGCGTTTGGAAATCAAGGGAGTTTTGTCGTGAAGCGCACCTATCAGCCGAGCGTGCTGGTCCGCAAGCGCCGCCACGGCTTCCGCTCGCGCATGGCGACGGTCGGCGGCCGCAAGGTGATCGCAAATCGGCGCCGTCAGGGCCGCAAGAAGCTCAGCGCCTGAGCGTCGATTCGTGATCGGCCGCCTCAAGCGGCGGGCCGAATTCCTGCAGGTGGCGGCGGCAAACCGCAAGTGGGTCGCCCCCGGATTGATCCTTCAGGTCCGCCGCCAGCCCTCATCCGAATCTCCGATCGGTGACGCCGCGCCCGCGGCGCAGCCCGGGCCCGTGCGCGTCGGCTTCACCGCCAGCCGCAAGGTCGGCAACGCGGTGCGGCGCAACCGCGCGCGCCGCCGCCTGCGCGCCGTGGCGGCCGAGGTGCTCGCGGATGCCGAACCCGGCATGGATTTCGTGCTGATTGCCCGGGCGGCGACGGTCGAGCGCGACTACCAGGCGCTGGTCGGCGACCTGGTCGCGGGGCTGAAGCGGCTCAAGCTGTATCGCGGCGAGGCATCATGAGTACGCTCATCCGCCCAGGGCTACCGCATGTGACGGGTGCGGCCCAAAAGCATTCTCCCTTCCCCCCTTGTGGGGGAAGGATGCGGAGCCTTAGCGAACGAAGTGAGCTTAGGCGGAGCTGGTTAGGGGGTGGCGCGGCGAGAGCCGCGCGCGCTCGCAAGAGCGCCATTCCTCGAAACCGCAGCGCTGCATCACCCCCCATCCCAACCTTCCCCCACAAGGGGGGAAGGGGCTCATCGAGTGTGTTCGCTCGCTTGCGTCTCTCACATGCGATTGCCCTGCTCCTCCGCCCGGCGCTGATCGCGCCGATCAGGCTCTACCAGTGGACGGTCTCGCCGCTGCTCGGCGTCAATTGCCGCTATGCGCCGAGCTGTTCGGCCTACGCCATCGAGGCGATCGCGCTGCACGGCGCGGTGCGCGGCGGCTGGCTCGCCATCCGGCGCGTGCTGCGCTGCCATCCCTGGGGCGGCTCCGGCTACGATCCCGTCCCCCCAGTTCGATCCGGCGCAGCCAGTCCGCGCTGTCGCCACGCCGCCCATCATCCGCACTGAGAACGGCGCCGGACGCGCCCCAACACGAAGACGCTGAAGCTTCATGGAAACCAAGAACCTCATCATCGCGATCGCCCTGTCCGCCGTCATCCTGGTCATCTGGACCGTCTTCATCCAGGGCCCGCACATGGCGACCCAGCAGGCCCAGCAGCAGGCGCAACAGGCGGCGCAGCAGGGGCAAGCGGCGCAGCAGCCGCAGCAGGCGCAACAGCCCGCCCAACCGGCAGCAACCCAGCCGGAGTCGGGCCGCAAGATCGTAAGCCGCGAGGAGGCGCTCAAGGAAAGCCCGCGGGTCGCGATCGACACCCCGCGCCTCAAGGGCTCGATCGCCCTCAAGGGCAGCCGGATCGACGACCTCGTCCTCAAGGACTACCGCGAGACGGTCGACCCCAGCAGCCCCAACGTCGTCCTGCTGTCGCCGCTCGACACCCAGGATGCCTATTTCGCGAACCTCTATTGGAGTGCGGAGGGCAAGGATTTCGGCGTGCCGGACGGCGACACGCTGTGGCAGGCCGACGGCGATACATTGTCGCCGGGCAAGCCCGTCACGCTCACCTGGAGCAACGGCGAGGGCCTCACCTTCGCCCGCAAGATCGAGATCGACCCGAACTACATGTTCACCATCACCGACACGGTGAGCAATTCGGGCGGCGCGCCGGTCGAGATCGCGCCGTTCGGCCGCGTGATCCACTACGGCACGCCGCCGAACGCCAGCCGGAGCTACGTGCTGCACGAGGGGCCGATCGGCGTGTTCGACGGCTCCCTGGACGACAAGAACAAATACAGCGACGTGAAGTCGGACGGCGAGAAAGGGGAGAAGCTGACCTATACGTCCACCGGCGGCTGGATGGGCAACAGCGACAAATACTGGCTGGTCGCGCAGATCCCGCCGCAGGACGAGCACCTGGCCGCCACCATCTCCTACGAGCCCAAGGGCGACTTCTACCAGATCGAATTCGTCGCCGACAAACGCCAGGTCCCGGCGGGCGGCAGCATCACCCGCCAGCAGCATCTGTTCGCCGGCGCCAAGGTGCTCGACATGCTGTCGGACTACCGGGACAACCTAGGCCTCGCGCACTTCGACCGCGCGATCGATTTCGGCACCTATTTCTGGTTCATCAGCAAGCCGCTGTTCATCGTCATGGACGCCATCTACAGCGTGGTCGGCAATTTCGGCATCTCGATCATGTGCCTCACCATCCTGGTGAAGGCCTGCATGTTCCCGCTCGCCAACAACTCGTACCGCTCGATGAGCAAGATGAAGCTGCTGACGCCGAAGATGAAGGAGCTGCGCGAGAAGTTCGGCGACGACAAGGCCAAGCTGAACCAGGAGATGATGCAGCTTTACAAGCGCGAGAAGGTGAACCCCGCGGCCGGCTGCCTGCCGATCGTGGTGCAGATCCCGGTGTTCTAT
>DASSBF010000238.1:0-3042 GCA_035699005.1 Dongiaceae bacterium | reverse complement strand
CGCGCGCTGGTTCATCATCGCCTCGCGCCGCGCGATATAGATGCCGGCCATGACGATGATGGCGGACCCGATCAGGGTATATCGGTCGGGCTGCTCGGCGAAGGCGAAGATCCCGATGGTGATGGTGAAGATGAGGCGCACATAGTCGAACGGCACCACCACCGACGCGTCGCACAAGGAGAGCGCGCGCGTCCAGCACACATGGCCGACGGTGCCGGCAAGGCCCATGCCGACCACGAACGGCCAGTCGCGCGGGCTGGGCCAGCTCCAGAACGGCAGCGCCACCACCAGCGCCATCGGCGTCAGCAGCAGCACCATGTAGGCGACGATGGCGTTGCTGGGCTCGGTGCGCGACATCTGCTTGACCACGATGATGACGACTGCGGTCAGGAACGCGCCCCCGAGCGCCAGCACCTCGCCATAGGAGATGCCGCTGACGCTCGGCCGCAGCACGACGAGGACGCCGGCGAGCCCGACCAGCGTCGCTGTCCAGCGCCGGCGCCGCACCGTCTCGCCCAGGACCAGGGCCGCCAGGATGGTCGCGAACAAGGGCGCGGTGAAGCTGAGCGCCGTGGCGTTGGCGAGCGTCAGATAGCTGAGCGAGGTGAATCCGAGCAGCATGGAGGCGAGGCTGAGCGCCGAGCGCAGCGTGAACATGCGGATGCGCGGCCAGGAGAGCTCGCCCAGCCCCTGGCGGAAGAGCCAGGGCAGCATGAAGAACAGCCCCCAGAAATTGCGCCAGAAGGTGATGACGAAGCCATGCAGGTCGCCGGACAGGAACTTGACCTGCGCGCTCAGGCTCGCGAAGCACAGAGCGGCGAAAACGGTCAATCCGGCGGCGATCAAGACATGGTTCGGCTGTCCCCCAGCTTTAGTCTTGTCAAAGATCATGGCGGGTCGGCACATTAGAGAGAAAGGCGTGCCGCCGCCATTGCCGTGCCGGAATTGGCCCCATGCGTGAACCGCAACGGATGTGGGCGCAAAGGAAGGAATATCGTAGATGCAGCGCGCAGTCGTGCCAAAGGGCGCGGTCCGCCCCTTCCCCCCTTGTGGGGGAAGGTTGGGATGGGGGGTGCCGCCGCACGATGCAAGACAAGAAGCAATGAAAGGCGTGGCGAGACGACGCGCGCCATCAGTCCGTCTCGTTGTGCTCTCCGTCACGCGCCCGTGCGGCGTCACCCCCCATCCAGCTTCGCCTAAGCTCACTTCGTTCGCTAAGGCTGCGCAACCTTCCCCCACGGAGGGGGGAAGGGGTGCGTTTGGCCACATCGTTCCCATCGAAGAGCCGTGGCGCGCAGGGAGAGGAACGTGTCATTCATGACAAGGCCAGGCGATCAACCCCTATGGCGGCCGTCGCCCGCCGCGGTCGCCGGGTCCAACATGACCGGCTTCCGCGCGAAGGTAGCGCGCGACTGGATGGTGGAGCTGCCCGATACCGGCGCGCTTTGGCGCTGGTCGGTCGAGGACATCGAGCGCTTCTGGCTGACGCTCTGGCGCTTCTGCGACGTGATCGGCGAACCGGGCAAGGTGATCCTGAGGGATCGCGACAGGATGCCGGGCGCGCAGTTCTTCCCCGAGGCAAAGCTCAACTACGCCGAAAACATGCTGCGCTTCTCGCAGGAGGGCGGCGAGGGCGATGCCATCGTGTTCTGGGGCGAGGACAAGGTGAAGCGCCGGCTCTCCCATGCCGAGCTGTACGACCGGGTCAGCCGCCTCGCGCAGCATCTGCGCGCGCTCGGCCTGAGGCCGGGGGACCGGATCGCGGGCTTCGTGCCGAACGCGCCGGAAGCGGTGATCGGCGCCTTCGCCGCCGCCGCGATCGGCTGCATCTGGTCGTCTTGCTCGCCGGATTTCGGGGTGCAGGGCGTGCTCGACCGGTTCGGGCAGATCGAGCCCAAGGTCTTGATCACCGCCGACGGCTACTGGTACGGCGGCAAGCAGTTCGATTCGCTGGCGCGGGTCGCGGAATTCTCGGCCAAGCTGCCCAGCCTGCGGCAGATCCTGGTGTTCCCGTATCTGAGCGACAAGCCGGATCTCTCGAAGCTGCCGAAGGCAAAGCTGCTGCCAGAGGCGCTGGCCGCGCATCCGGGCGGAGCGATCGAATACGAGGGCGTGCCGTTCAACCATCCGCTGTTCATCATGTATTCCAGCGGCACCACCGGCGTGCCGAAATGCATCGTGCACGGCCACGGCGGTACCCTGCTGCAGCACCTGAAGGAGCATCGCCTGCATGGCGACGTGAAGCCGCACGACCGGCTGTTCTATTTCACCACTTGCGGCTGGATGATGTGGAACTGGCTGATCTCCGGCCTCGGCTCCGAGGCGACCCTGCTGCTCTATGACGGCTCGCCGTTCGCGGCCGGCGGCAACATCCTCTACGACTACGCCGAGGCGGAGCGCTGCACCCTGTTCGGCACCTCGGCCAAATACCTCGACGCCTGCGCCAAGCAGGGGCTGGACCCGATCCGCACCAACGACCTCTCGACCGTGCGCATGATCACCTCGACCGGCTCGCCGCTGGCGCCGGAAGGGTTCGACTACGTCTATGAGCATGTGAAGAAGGATGTGTGCCTGTCCTCGATCTCCGGCGGCACGGACATCGTCTCCTGCTTCATGCTGGGCAACCCGGCGGGTCCGGTGTGGCGCGGCGAGATCCAGATGCGCGGCCTCGGCATGAAGGTCGAGGTCTGGAACGACCAAGGCAAGCCGGTCACGGGCGAGAAGGGCGAGCTGGTCTGCACCGCGCCGTTCCCCTGCATGCCGGTCGGGTTCTGGAACGATCCCGGCGGCAAGAGGTACAGGGCCGCGTATTTCGAGACCTACCCGAACGTCTGGCGCCATGGCGACTACGTCGAGCTGACGGAGCATGGCGGCATCGTCGTCTACGGCCGCTCCGATGCCGTGCTCAATCCCGGCGGCGTGCGCATCGGCACGGCCGAGATCTACCGCCAGGTCGAGCAGCTGCCGGAGGTGGTGGAGAGCATCGTCATCGGCCAGGACTGGGACAACGACGTGCGCGTGGTGCTGTTCGTGCGCCTGCGC
>DASSBF010000237.1:0-14046 GCA_035699005.1 Dongiaceae bacterium | reverse complement strand
TACCAGCGCATCTATCGCCGCTTCGCGGAGCTGATCGATGGGCGTCGCAGCGACGTGGAAGCCGCCCCGCTTCGCCTGGTGGCCGACGCGATGCTGCTCGGCCGCCGGCTGACGACGGATGCATTCCATTGGTAGGCGGCGGCGCGCCCGGCACGATAATCAGCCCACCCCCGGTGCGTGGGACCGGAGGTGGGCTTCTCCCACACTGGTGCTAGCGGCACTCGTCTTTTTTATTGGACTGTTGTCGTGCCGTTCGTCGTTGTCGAGCCAGTCGCCCCCGACGCCTGCTCGCCCTGTGGAAGCTCCATTTCAGCCAGCCGCTGGGCGCACGTGTCCGCCCCGTCCCTGACAGGCTGCTTCAGGCCCGGCAAGGTGGCCCACCCGCCGTCCTGGATGAATTGCTCGCGTTTCCAGTTCGAGGTCTGCTTCAACGTGGCAAGCTGGGTCGCGGCATCCTTGCCGTTCATGAACTTGGTGACGCAGATCGTGGCGGCAAGATCGGCGCGCGCGGTATCCGATGCCTTCTCCGCCATCGTCCTGGCGCTGCCGCCGGTGACCCAGCCGCCCCAGGTGAAGCCGACCACCATGGTCAATATGATGCAGACCACGCACGCCCAGAACAGCGTGCTCTTCGGCGCGCGATAATTGTGCCATCGCTGCGCCATCGTCATTTGCTCGGTCATCTTCGGGTCCTCCTATCATGCCGTTCGGAACAACGCGCGGAAAGGACGGCAAGACTCGGCCCAGAAAGACCCGGTGTCCGCCCGGATGATCGGTGGAGCGTCTCGTCGGCCGCGTGTCTCGTGACAATCAGCTTAGCCAGACTCAAGGCTGTGACGCCCTAACATAAGTTAGGGACGCAGCTGCGGACGCCGGCGCCTACAACCGGTGCAGGAGATAGCGTGGATCGAAATCGGCGATCTCCATCAGGCGGTCGCGCGCCAGGATTCGGACGACCCTGCCTTCCAGGGCGATCAGCCCTTCCTGGCGCAGGCGGCGCAGCACGCGATTGATGTGGATGCTGGTGAGGCCGAGGAGATCCGCCAGATGCTCCTGCGTGAGCGGCAGGACGAAGCTGTCGCCGTCGACCTGGCCGCCGAATTCCAGCCGGGCGTGCAGCTCCACGAGGATGTGGGCCAGCCGCTCGTAGGCGGAGCGCCGGCCGATGCTGGCGATCCGCTCATCGAGGATGGCGCGGTCCCGCGCGTACGACCACATTGCCGCCATCCACAAACGAGGCGAGGTCCGCAGCTGGTCCGCCAGGAGCCTGGTCCTGAATTTGGCGACCACCACGTCGGTCAGGGCGACCACGGATTGGTCGGGCACGCCGAACAGGCTGTTGCTCAAACCGATGAAGTCGCCCGGCAGAAACAGGCGGCTGATCTGCCGCCGCCCATCCTGGAACACGCGAAATCGAAGCGCCCATCCCTCCAGTACCGCATAGGCGTGGTCGCTCGGGCTGTTCTCGCCGATGACCAGCGCGCCGGCCGCGATCCTCTCGCGGTGCGCGAGCGCCGATTCCAGCACGGCCTCGTCCGCTTCGGTCAGCGCGATGACCGTGCCGAACTTCCTGTGGACGGGCGTGTCGCCTGGATATCTCATCGGCTCCCCATCATGCTCCGCTCTCCGCCGCCCGCAACGTGTAATTTTGCGGGCCGCGCGGCAGCTCCATCACTCCGGCTCGACGATCGCACGATAGAGCTCGGGACGGCGGTCCCGCAGATAGGTGTTGTGGGAACGCGATTCGGCGTAGTGCGCCGGATCGACCTCCCCGAACAGCAGCGTCTCGTTGCGTTCCCCGGCGCGCGCGATGTCGCGTCCGTCCGGCCCCGCGATGCCGCTGAGGCCGATATAGTCGAGATCCCGCTCGCTTCCGACATGGTTCGCATAGGCGACGAACACCTGGTTCTCATAGGCCCGGGCGCGGACGATGGTGGTCGGGATTTCCCAGTACGGCGGCGTGAGGCAGGTCGGGACCGCGATGAGATCGGCCCCCTTGAGGACAAGTGCGCGGATGAATTCGGGAAACTCGATGTCATAGCAGATGGCGAGGCCAACGGTGAGCGCGCCCAGCCGGGCCGTCACGATGTCCGCGCCCGGCGCGAAGCAGCGCCGCTCCAGATCGCCGAACAAGTGCGCCTTGCGATAGTTCGCCAGGATCGCACCATCGGACCCGATGAGAATGGCGGAATTGAAGACGCCTTCCCTGTCCGCTTCCGGATAGCCGTAGATCAAGGCGATGCGATGGCGCCGCGCAATGGCGGCGGCCTCGCGCGAGGACGGGCCGTCGGCCGCTTCGGCAACCGAGGGCGCGTCGGCACCCAGGTTATATCCGGTGAGGAACAGCTCGGGCGCGATCAGCAGTTCCGCCTGCTCCAGCGCGCAGGCAGCCGCCAGCCGGTCCAGGCGCGCCAGGTTGGCGGCCGGGTCCAGCAGCTTCGCGGCACCTTGAAACACAGCGATGCGCATTGCGTGCTCCCTGTCGGATGCATACTGCCGGCGCGTCAGCCGGGCAGCGCCAGGCTCCGGATCACCTCTTCGTGCAGCAGATCCAGGATTGCCCGCTTGATGGCGAGAAAGCCCTGCGACAGCACAATGTCCGGATTGCGGGGTCGCGGCAATGATATCGGGATGTCGGACTTGATCCGGCCCGGCCGCGCGGTCATCACGATCACACGGTCGCCCAGCAGGATCGCCTCGTCGATGTCGTGGGTGACGAAGAGCACGGTCTTGTGCTGCTGCTCCCAGATGGTCAGCAGCAGCTCCTGCATCACCATCCGCGTCTGGCTGTCGAGCGATCCGAAGGGTTCGTCCATCAGCAGCATCTCCGGGTCGTTCGCCATCGCGCGCGCCAGCGCCACGCGCTGCTTCATGCCGCCGGAGAGCTGCTTGGGATGGGCGTCCGCGAACTCGGTGAGGCCGACATCCCGGATGTAGCGCTCGACGATCGCGCTGATCTCCGGCTGCGGCAGCGATTTCTGGCGCAGCCCGAAGGCGATGTTCTCGCGCACCGTCAACCAGGGGAACAGCGTGAAGGACTGGAACACCATGCCGCGGTCCGGCCCCGGCCCGCGCACCGGCTTGCCGGACAGCGCGATCGATCCGGCGGTCGGCTCGTGCAGGCCCCCGATCAGGTAGAGCAGGCTGGACTTGCCGCAGCCGGACGGTCCGACGATCACCGTGAACTCGTTGGGCTCGACACTGAAGGTCACGTCGTCGAGCGCCACGACCGTGCCGCCCTTGGCGCGCGGAAATTCCAGGCGGACCTTGTCGGCGGCCAGCAGCATCGATGCGCCCTGCCTTTATTCGGCCCAGGACAGCAGGCGCCGCCGCACCAGGCGGAACGACATGTCCGAGATCATGCCCAAGAAGCCGATGACCAGGATGGCCATGAAGATGATGTCGACCCTGAAGCCGCGCATCGCCTGCAGGCTCATGTAGCCGAGGCCGCTGTTGGCCGCCACCAGCTCGGCCACCACCAGATAGGTCCAGGCCCAGCCCATGGTGATCCGCATGGCGTCGCAGATGCCGGGCAGCGCATAGGGCAGCAGCACGCGGAACACGGCGCTGAAGCGTCCGGTGCCCAGCGTGTACGAGGCGTAGACCAGGTCCTTGGGCGTCCGCGCCACCACGTCCGTCACCATGATGACCTGCTGGAAGAAGGTGCCGATGAAGATGACCGCAATCTTCTGCTCGATGCCGATGCCGAGCCACAAGATCAGCAGCGGCACCATCGAAGTGACCGGCAGATAGCGGATGAAGTTGATGGTCGGCTCGAGGCCGGCCTGCACCAGCCGGAAGCTGCCCATGAACAGCCCGATGGGAATCGACAGCAGCGCCGAAAGCAGGAAACCGAGCAACACGACGCGCGAGCTGACCCAAATAGCCTCAAGCAGGCGCCCGTCACTGCCGTACGTCAGGATGGCGGTGATGACCTTGTGCGGCTCTGGCAGGAAGTCGGTACGGACCATCCCCCCATAGGTCGCAAGCGCCCAGGCCAGCAGGATCGTGCCGCCGATCAGGCAGCCGGCGACCAGTGCCGGCTGGCGCTGGATGGGTTCGAGAGGTCTCAGCAAACGCATCCAGCGCTCCGGCTCGCGACGCCAGCAATGAGGACGCCGGCGGTCAGGGTTGCAGGTAGGCGCCCGTTATCACGTCGGCGGCCTTGGGCGTGACCTGCAGTTTACCCAGCCCATTCCAGGTTTCGACAGCGAAATCGAAAACCTGGTAGAGTTCGCCCGGCTTGTCCGGCGTGCCGAAATAGCTGGCGTTCTCCGCCTTGCCGAAGAAACGGATGCCCTTCAGCGCGTCGGCGAATGCGGCAGGATCCTCCAGCCAGCCGCCGACGCCCTTGGCCATGATCTTGTTCGCCGCCTCGGGATTCTGCTTCCAATACTCGACCGCCCGGTTCCAGGCGCGGTTGATCGCCTGGATGTCCTTGGCACGTTTCTTGGCGGTTTCGCAGGTGACGCCCAGCACATCGACGATGACGCCCGGGGTGGAACTGCTGTCGGCCAGCACATGCACGTCCGGACTGTTGCGCGCCTCGGTGATGTGCGGCTCCCAGGTGACGGCGACCGGCACCTGACCGGCGCGCACGGCAGCCGCCGCATCGTCCGGCGTCATGTTCACGGATTCAACGTCCTTGAACGTCATCCCGGCATTCTTCAGCAGCACCGAGAACCAGAACTGCGACACCGAGCCTTCGTTATAGGCGACCTTCTGGCCCTTGATGGCTTTGAAGTCGGGCACCGATTTCGACGCGATCACGCCGTCGCCGCCCCGCGATTCATCCAGCGCCAGCACATAGTTCAGGCAGTTGTTCGGAGTCATGTACAGCAGGTATTCGTCCACGGTGCTGACCGCGCCCGCGACCTTGCCCGACATCAGAGATGTCATGAGCAGGGCATGATCTTCGATCGTCGTCAAAACGACGTCGACCCCCTCCTCCTTGAAGTAGCCGAGATCGCGCGCCAGGAACAAAGGACCGTAGCCCACCCAGGTCGTGTGCACGATCTCGAACGGATCGGCTGCTGCGGGCTTGGCAATCTGCAAGCCGGCGGCCAGCACGGCCGCGCCGACGGCAGCCTTCAACATCTTCGACAACATCTCCATCCTCCCTGTCTCCGGCCCGCCCCGGTCTTGCTGCCGGAACGGCGACACGCTTGCTTGCGTGCGCTTCAGGCAGTGGAGGGGCATCGCCGCCGCCACGATGTCACACAGTCCAGCACCTTAGGAATTCGAATTATTGGAACGACAGAGTCGGAAAATCAAAAGCAGAAGCGCGCCGGCGCATCTGACTTCGGACGGGGTCGAATGAATTCCTGGCAATGGAGATTGTTCCGACGCGGCCGCTGTTCAGCTTCCGCTCGCGCCGGTGCCAAGGCTGGCCTTCTTCAGGCGCTCGCGGTAGTCGGTGACGAACGCGTCGATCCGGTCGATGCTGGACATTTCGGCGGAAACCGATTCCACCAGGCCGTTGTCGGGCGCCGTCAACATGGCGAAGGCCTTGGCCTGATCGGTTCCTTCCATGCGCTCCCCGTATTCGTTGCCGAGCGCTTTCAGGCCGCGCCGGTCGGACGCGAGCGACAGCGCCACCGCCCGGTTCAGGATCATCGGCGCCACCCGCTCCTTGAAATGCTGCTCCTGCTTGGCGGCGAGCTGCGCTTCCGCCTCGGCGCTGCCGACCGAGGCGGCGGGATTCCTGGCCGGGTCCAGCGCCGCCTTCAGGGCCGCGCGCTCGTCCGCCATCGCCTGTTCCTCCCCGGCAATCAGCTCGCCCAGTGCCGACGCGGCGGCCGGCCATTCGCGCACGCGCCACTGCATGTCCGCGCGCAGCCACTTGGCATCCAGGCTGTCATCGCCCGCAAGCATGCGCAGGCCTTCGAGCGTGTTGCCGGAATCGAACGTGGCGCGCGCCTCCAGGCGCTTGCGCTTCGCCGCCAGATCGGGCGGCAAGGCGTCGTCGATCTCGCTGTCCTTCAGCGCCTGCAGCGCCAGTTCCGGCTTCTGGTCCAGCATGCGGATGGACGCCAGGCGCGTGCCGGCCTGCACCTTGTCGAAGCCGCTCAGGCGCTTCTTCACGAGCGAGTCCAGCAGTTCCGCCGCCCGCCCCAGCAAGTCCACCTTCACCAGCCGATCGGCGAGCAGCGAGATCATGCGGTCGCCGTCCACGCCCGCCGGTGTCAGCTCGCGGAACTCGTCGTAGAGCGCGACGGCGGTCAGCGGACTCAAGCGGTCCGCGCCGTTCTCCAGGTAGAGTTGGCGGAACTCCTTCGACATCTGCTCGCCGATCTCCTTGGCCTCGGGCCGGTCGGGGAAGTTGGCAGCGGCATCGCGCAGCGACACCAGCCCTTTGCGCGGCTGGTTGTCGCCCAGGTAGAGCGTGCCCAGGGTCCGCAGCAGGTTGAACTCGAAATCGCCGCCGCGATTGACGAAGCGCAACGCTTCCAACGGCGCGATCGCCTCGGCCGGCTTCAGATCACCGCCCTTCAGGCGCTCCTCCACCAGGTCGTATTGCGAGAGCGCCCTGATCTCGTCGAGCGGCGAGTCCGCGAGGTTGGTCCACAGCGCCAGCGCCGCGTCGCGCTCGCCGGCCGTGAGCTTGATGTGCCCTTCGAGATAGTCCAGCCGATCCTTGGCATCGCGGTCCGGCTGGCCCTGGCGGAGCGCATCGGCGAAGCGCTGGGCGGCGATGGGATTGCCGGCGGTATTGAGCGCGGTGCCCGCCATCACATAGATTTGCTCGCGAATCGGCTGCGGATAGTCGGCAAGGTTGGGCAAGGGATCCGATAGTGATTTGGCCGCGTCCTGCCATTTCCCTTCGCGCGCCGCCAGCAGGCCCTGGAACAGGTTGGTTTCGGCGATGCCGGCCAGGGCCTTGTCCGAAAGGCTGGCACGAGCCTTGTCCGGCTCGCCATCCAGCACCTGGATTGCTCCGGTCAGCAGGCCCAGCTCGCGCTGGTCGAGCTGATCGCGGCCTTCGCGGCCGATCTGTGACAGGGCGTCGTTGGCCTCGGCGATCAACCCGTGGGCGAAATAGAACTCGCCGAGCGCCATGCGCGCCGCACCCTTGTCGGCATCGCTTGCGTCCGAAACGGCCGATTCGAGCTGCCGCTGATCGGCGGTGAAGGTCGCTTCGCCCCCGCGCCGCCAGGTCGGCAGGTCGAACAGGCCCGCCACGCTCTCCAGGACCGGCGCTCCCGGCGCGGTCTCCGCGCTCTTTTCGGGAGCAGAGCCGGCCGCCTTTTCCTCCGGTTTGGCCGGCCGCTCCTGGGACGCGACCTGTGGGCTCTCGCCCGGCGCTGCCTCGGCCGGCGGTGCCTCGGCCGGCGCCTGGGCGGGCGTTTGGGCGGGCGTTTGGGCGACCGGCGCGAGGCCGCCTTGCGGCTTGGTGGTGACGACTACGCCCTGCGCGAGCGAATCCACCACCAGCGCCTCGCTCGACCCGGCGATCGCCACGCCCTGGTAGGTCCGCAGCACCTTGAAATCGGGCCAGTTTGCCTCCGCGCCGATGCCGAGTCCGGCGGGGCGGACCGGGACGATATAGAGCTTGTCTCCGCCCTGTTCCGCCACGGTCGCCACGCGCCCGGGGCCTTTCGCGCGCAGGAGCAGGCTCGACGCGCCGTCCGCCAGAGTCTCTCGGCGCTGGTCGATGATAGCCGCGGGCTCGTCCTTCAAACCGCGGCCAAGCGTGACAATCCAGGATTTGCCGGAGGCCGCCATCGCGACGCCGAGCGGCGCGGCTTCCGCGATGCGGATGATGGTCGCATCGGGCGCATCGACCTTGCCGGCCCGCCCCAGCTTCGCGACGCGGGCATCCTCGAACAGTCCCTTCAGATCCTTGGACGGCATGTCGAAGGCGAGCCACAAGGCGCCATCGTGGTGAAAGGCGGCAGCCGCCACGCTCTCCGGCCACGTGAACATGATCCTGGCGCCGCTGTCCGCGGGCGCGACCGTGACCCTGACGTCGACGGGCGCCCGCGGCGGCACCGCAGCCTGCTCTACCGCCGGCATCGGCGGCGGCGTGGCGCCTTGCGCAGCTTCGCTGGATTGCGACGGCTCGGTTGCCGGCCGTGCGGTCGATGGTGCAGGCGCGGGCGCGGGCGCGGCTTCCGGCAGTGCCGGCAGGGTCTTCAACACGAGTTGCGGCGCAGGAGTGGCCTTGGCAGTTTCCGGAGTCTCCGCGGCCGGCGGCTCGGCGATGGTCGCCGTCGGCCCACCGTTCTTGCCGGGTTCGGGTTCCGGCGCAGCTGCAATCGTCGGTGCGGTCGGAGCCGCGGCCAGCGTCGGCGCCGGCACTGCCGGCGCGGACGGTTCAGCCGGCGCAGGGGATGCGGACGGCGCCGGTGGAACGTCCGCACTCGCCTGTGGCTCGTCCGGCAGATGCAGCGGCGGCGCCGGCTCCGTCAATTTTGCCGGGCGCACGATGTCCAGCACCATGGTATGGCCCAGCAGGAAATCGCGCAGGCTGGCGCCGGGCGCCAGGGTGAGATAGATGCGCGCCACGTCGTCGTTGGCGGCGGCGATCTGGGCCAGTTCCGGCGGCACGTCCCGGCGCGCCGGGCCGAGATCGATGTCCGCCGGCGCGGTGAAGGTGACGGCGATCCGCTCGCCCTCATGCGCGATGCGATAGCCGATCTTGCCCGGCCAATCGATCGCCAGGCGCACGAAGGTGCCGTGGTCGCCATGGCGCGCCACAATCCGTGTCGGCGCCGCCGTGACGTTCGGGATGGGGGCCAGCTCCTGCCCTTCGGGAGCCGGGGGGCCGGCTTCGGAGGGCTGGGCACCCGCGCCGGTCTGGAAGGCCGTCGCCGCATCGGCAAGTTCCGCGCGCAGCCTGTCCGCCTGGTCGCCCAGGTCCTGCTCCGCCATGTCGCCGGTCTCGGCGTCCGGCCGTTCGACCGGCCAGGTCCGCGCCGGCCGCAGGTCCAGCACGAGCTTGTCGTCCTCGACGAACTGGCCGAGGGTCACCGGTTGCACCAGTTGCAGTTCCAGCGTCCGCCCCTGAACGGTCGAAGGTCCCTGGAGATAGGTTCCGAGCTTGTGAAGCGCGCTGCCGAACTCGATCGATACCGGCTCGGAGAATGCGATCACGAGCCTGTGCCCGTGGATCTCCACGCTGCTGGTAACCCGGGCAGCGTCGTCGAGCACCAGCCGTCCGTAGCCTTGATGGGTCCAGCCGCGCGCATGGATCTCGGCGTCGGCGCGGGCGAACAGCGGCAGTCCGGCCAGCGCGATGGCCACCCCGATTCCAGCCAAGAGACGCTGCCGAAAATCTCGGCTCATACGCACCCGATCACAGTGTCGGCGCCGCACCCCCCGAGAGAATCGGCGCACATGCCGGCAGATTACAATAAGGCTTCGGCCCTGTCCCGGACCTCGAGGGCGGCGAACGGAGCCGCCGAACGCCCTCAGTCGAAACTTGCCAGCAGGGCGTCGATCTCGGCCTGCTTGCTCGCCTCGTCCGGCAGCTGCGGGCCGTTCAGCAGCGTCTCGTCGCCGGTCTTCTGCGGCTCTTCGGCGGGGCGGGTGTCGCGGTAATTCTGGATCTCGTCGCCGAACGCCGCGACCAGCGCCTCCACCCGATCCTCGATGTGCTTCAAGGTCTTCACGACCTTGGTGATGCGCTGGCCGGTGATGTCCTGGAAATTGCAGGATTCGTAGACCTGGGTCACCGCATTGGTGACCTGCTCGGCGATCTCGGCCGGCATCTGCGCGGTCAGGCTTTCCAGCAGCTCCATCGCCTGCAGGATGCCGTTGGTCGCCTCTTCGGTCGAACCGACGATCGCGTCCAGCTCGTCCGCCGCCTTCGGCAGATGCTCGGACGTGATGTCGTCCGGACGCAGCGCCGCGATCTCGCGCTTCGCAGCCAGGATGTATTTGGCGAGGCCCTCCAGCTCCGCATAGACTTTGAGGTTCACTTCGGAGAGGTCGCCTTCCAGGGATTGCAGCATTTCGCTCACTACTTCCGCGACCTCCGCCCGGCAGGGAGAGCGGCTTTGCGCCCGCAGCTCGGCCAGGCGCGCGTCGAGTTCCGGCGGCATGCCGGCCGGGCCCGGCTTTGCGTTCTTCGCCTTCATCGCAGCCGCCATGGTCAGAAGCTGCCGAGGACGGAGCTGAGCTTGGTCTTCAGGGTCGCCGCGTTGAACGGCTTCACGATGTAGTTGTTGACGCCCGCCTCTTTCGCCGCGACCACGTTCTCGGTCTTGCTTTCGGCGGTGATCATGATGAACGGCAGGCCCTTGAGCTTGGAATCGGCCCGCACCTCGCGCAGCAGCTGGATGCCGGTCATCGGCTCCATGTTCCAGTCCGAGATCACCAGGCCGTAATCCTTGTCGCGCAGCTTCTGCAGCGCCATCGACCCGTCCGTCGCCTCGTCGACGTTGTTGAAGCCGAGCTGCTTCAGCAGGTTGCGGATGATCCGCAGCATCGTCTTGTAGTCATCGACGATCAGGATGCTCATGTTCATGTCGACGGACATGGTACCGTTTCCTCTGCTGTGCTCCGGCCCGGCGGCCGCTTGTGCCGAAGCGTGCGATATTACCTTTGGATGATTAGCGGACCAACGGTTAAGCGGCGGTTAAGCAAGGACAATCGCATCGCGGCGCCTATTCCGGGACCGGCAGTTGACGGCGCTGCGCGAGCTCGAAGGTGATCTCCTTCGCGCGCGTCGGCGTGACCAGCGCCAGGATCGGCGCCACCTTGCGCTCGTTCATGCGCTCGACCACATCGAGGAGCACATCCATGTCCATTTCCTCGAACACCTTCGCGGCGGCCTTCGGCTTCATGTTCTCGTAGGTCTTGACCAGGCTCTTCAGCTCTGCCTCCTGCTCCTCGCTGCGCTTCTGCAGCAACGCTTCGACGGTGCTCTGGAGCGCCTTCAGTTCGGCCATCTTCTGATCCATGCGTTGCTCGGCCGCCTGGACCAGGGCTTCGCGCTCGTCGAGCTGACGCGCCCGCACGTCCAGCTCCTCGCGCCGCTTGGCGAGTTGCTGAAGGACATCCACCTCTTCGTCGGTATAGTCGAAGGGATCCGGCACCGGTTCCTCGGTGCGGGCGGCGTCGGCCGCGGCCGCATCCGGCGTGGCCGGCGGCTGCATCGCCCCGGCCTGGGGCGCAGCCGGCGTGGTGGCGGCTTGCTGCTGCGGTGCCGGCGCCGATGCGTTGGCGGGCGCAGGCGGGGAGAGCGGCGCGCTCGCGCCGGATTGGCCCTGTGTGCCAGCCTGCTGTCCCTGCGCCGATGGCTGCGATGCGGAGCTCTGCGCGCTCGAAGCCGTGGAGCTGACCGCAGGCGTCGCCGGCTTGGAAGGCTGGTTCGCCGGCGCGGACGGAGATGGTTGCGGCTGGGCCTGCGCCTGCGACTCGCTGCCGACCGAGACCTCGATCGCGTCCCAGACGGCGCCGATCTTGATGGTGACCGTGCCGGCCAGGGCGAACATCAGGACGGGGAGAAGGCGAAGGCGCATGGTCATCCTCACCGCATGCCGGACAAGGCGCTGAGGCTTGCGACCCGGCGGTCGCCTTCCTCTCCGAGGAGTTCGTTCGCCGAGGGCGGCGGCGGAGCCGCCGGCACCGGTGCGCTTGGCGCGGCGCTGGCTCGTGCCCTGGCGATCGCGGCTTCGAGCTGGTTGGAGGCGCGCTCCGCGCGCTCGGTCAGCAGTTTGAGGTCGTCGCCGATCCGCCCGAACTCGCTGCTTAGGCCCTGCGCGCGGTCCGTGCGCGCCTGCAGATCCCGGCCGGCGGTCTCCGCCGTCGTCTTGAACTGGTGCAGGTGATTGGCCGCCTGATCGGTGGAGCGCGTGAGGTCGGCGATCAGCTTCTCGAACTCCGCGCGGCCGGTCCGGATCGCCTCGATCTGCCTGCTGAAGCGCCAGACATAGATCAGGGTCGCGACCAGCAGAATCGCCACCACGCCATCGGCTATCATTGCCCAGGGCATCGCGCCGGGTTCCCTAGATCTTCATCAGGCGGTCCTGGATCTGGACCGCGATGTGGCCGCCGCGCCGGCCCATGTTGCCGCGGAACAACTGCACGCCGCCGCAGCGCAGCTCGACCGGCGAGTTGGGCGTGCATTCCAGCTCCAGCCGCGAGCCCGGCACCCAGCTCAGCACGGTGCCCAGCGACATGCTGAATTCGTCGAGCACGGCGTCGATCGGGACCTCGGTCTGCCACAGCTCTCCGGACAGATGGGTCTCCCAGATCGAATCGCGGCCGAACTTCTCGCCCATGAACATCTGCAGCAGCAATTCGCGCACCGGCTCGAGCGTCGCGTAGGGCAGCAGCAGCTCCAGGCGCCCGCCGCGGTCCTCCATGTCGACGCGCAGGCGCGCCAGCACGGCGGCGTTGGCCGGGCGCGCGATCGCCGCGAAGCGCGGATTGGTCTCCAGCCGCTCGAACCGGAAGGTCACGGGCGACAGCGGATCGAAGGTCGAGGTGAGGTCGTTCAGCACCACGCCGATCAAGCGCTCCACCAGGTTGCGCTCGATCGTGGTGTAGGGCCGGCCTTCGATGCGCATCGCGGCGGTGCCGCGGCGCCCGCCCAGGAGCACGTCGACGATCGAGTAGGTCAGCGAGCTGTCGACCATCAGGAGGCCGAAATTGTCCCACTCCTCGGCCTTGAAGACGCCGAGCATGGCGGGCAGCGGAATCGAATTCAGGTAGTCGCCGAACCGGATTGCGGTGATGCTGTCGAGCGAGACTTCGACGTTGTCCGAGGTGAAGTTGCGCAGCGAAGTGGAGAGCATGCGCACCAGGCGGTCGAACACGATCTCCAGCATCGGGAGACGTTCGTAGGAGACCAGGGCGCTGTTGACGATCGCCTGGATGCCGGACGGCTTCTCGTCCTCGCCGCCACCTCCGGCGCCGAGGCCCAGCAGGCTGTCGATCTCATCCTGATCGAGCACGCGGTTGGATTTGGGACCGCCGCCACCGGCCTGCTGCTCGCCTTCGGCCGGCGCTTCGTCCCCGGCTCCCGCCATCGCTTCCCACTCGGCGGCGGCGGCGCGCTCCTCCTCGCTCATCGCCTCATTGTCTTTTTCGTCGGGGATCATCTGGCTTGCGCTTTCCCTCGCCCAATCACTGGATCTGCACGACCTTGAACAGCACGTCCTTCACGGTCGCGGGCGCGGCCGCCTTCTGCGCCCGCAGCAGCAGCTCCTCGCGCAGGCGCTGCAATCCGTCGGATCCCTGCAGGTCCTCCACGCGCACGCCGCGCAGGTAGATCTGGAACTGGTCGATCACGCGCGGCAGCACGTTCGGCATCATCTCGGAATCCTCCTGCTTGCCCAGCTCGAGCGCGAGCTTCAGCTTGAGGTATGAATTGCGCCGGCCCTCGGTCGACAGGTTCACGGTCATCTCGTCCATGTCGAAATAGACCGGCGGATGCGCGGCGTCCTCTTCGGCCGCCGCAGCGGCCTCGCCTTCCGCGGTCTCGGGACTTTGAAACAGCAAGAACCATGCCGCCGCACCGCCGCCGCCGAACAGCAGCAACGGAAGAATGATGAACAGCACCAGCTTCTTGCCGCTCATCCGCCGCTTCTTGATTACGGGTGGTGGTGCCGTATCTGCGTCGGCTGCCGCTGCTTCCGCCATCGAATGCCCTCGACACGGGTTTGAGTGTTGACGGGCGGCGAGGCCGCCCGCGTCCCGTGCCGCAAAGTAGGGCGGTGATGGTTAACATCCGGTGAAATCGGTGGGTCAGCCGGTGGATAGTCCTGCCGTCCAAACGGCTTGGCAGGAAGTGCCCGACGCCCGGCAGCATCTGCCCCGACCCGCATGTCGCTCAGGAAGGACGCCTTGGCCGGCCGCGCGGAAAGCGAGGCAATCCGCCGCCCTGGTTCCCTGGCACGGAAGTTGCGTGGATGGGTTCGCCGGCGGGAAGACCGGCAAATGAACCCGTTACGGGACGCTGTCATGGAAACACCGACCTATATCGCGCTATCGCGACAGATGGCCCTGCGCCAGCAGATGGATGTGGTGGCGAACAACATCGCCAACGCGAACACCTCGGGCTTCAAGGCCGAAATGATGCTGATGTCGGAAGTG
>DASSBF010000236.1:0-28943 GCA_035699005.1 Dongiaceae bacterium | reverse complement strand
CGGCGACGCGACGCTGAGCGCCGGATCGCTGAGCGCGAGGCCGATGGTCTTGTCGCCGACATCGAGCCCCAGCAAGCGCTGGTTCCTGGCCAGCGCGGCGCGCAGCGAACCGCCATCGGCGACGATCATGATCGCTCAGGCCATGGCCGCAACGGGCGCGCGCTCGCGGATCGGCAGGTGGACGATCGCGGAGATCACGCCCAGCGCGATGGAAACCCACCACACCGCATCGTAGTTGCCCCTGGTGTCGAACAGCCACCCGGCCCAATAGGCGCCGATGAAGGCGCCGATCTGGTGGCTGAAGAAGGCGATGCCGAACAGCATGGTGAGATAGCGCGTGCCGAACAGCCGCGCCACCAGCCCGCTGGTCGGCGGCACGGTGGAGAGCCACAGCAGCCCCATGGCCGCGCCGAACACGCGGATCGAAAGCTCGGTGACCGGCAGCAGGAAGAACGCCGCGATCGCGACCGCGCGCAGGAAATAGATCGAGCTCAGCAGGTATTTCGACCGCATCCTGCGCATCATTACGCCGATCGCGATGCATCCGACCGCATTGAACCCGCCGACCAGCGCCAGCGAATCCGAGGCGGCGGTCGGCGACAGCCCGCACAAGGCGGCGAATTGCGGGAGATGGAACCCGATGAAGGCGAGGTGGAAGCCGCAGACGAAGAAGCCCGATATCAGCAGCAGGTAGGACCGATCCTCGAACGCGACGCGCAAGGCGCCGCGAATGGTGTCGGCCCCGGTCGTGTCGGTTGCGGCGGCGGCATGCTTGTGCCCGCGCGGCAAGGCGAATGCGCACAGCGCGATGGCGATGCTGACCACGGTCAGGATCTGCAGCGTCGGCTGCCAGTGCAGCGTCTCGATCATCGCCTGGGTGGCCGGCATGAAGATCAGTTGCCCGACCGAGCCGCCGGCCGTCACGATGCCGCCATAGAGGCCGCGCTTCTCCGGCGGCGAGGCGCGCATGACGGCGCTTAGCACGACCGACATGCCGCTGCACGCGAGACCGATTCCCACCAGCACGCCGCTGCCGATCCCATAGGTCAGGGGCGAATGCGCATCGCTCATCAGCCATACGCCGGCGACGTAGAGGACGCCCCCGACGAACGCGACCCAGGTCGGGCCCCTGGTGTCGGCGATGGCGCCGGCGACCGGCTGGAACGCGCCCCACAGCAGGTTCTGGACCGCCCATGCAAAAGACAGCGCGCCGATGCTCCAGCCCAGCTCCGCGTGCAGCGGCGGCAGGAACAGCCCGAAGGTCTGGCGAATGCCGAACGTCAGGATCATCGACAGCGCGCCGATGCCGAGGACGAAGATGGAAGCCTTGCGCGACATCACGGCTTGGTACCCCGTAGCCACGACGCTCTCACCGCCATGCTAGCGGCGCTTGCCGATCGCAGGTAGGGCGCGATGAGGCATGGACGGTTGCCGGCCGCGCATGGCTGAACACGCGCTTGTAGCGGGACAATCTATTCGGCGAGCTGGGGCTGCAACGTGACGGCCGAGGTCTGGCGCGCGAACCGGATGGCGGCGAAGATCGCGGGCACGCCCAGCAATCCGCCGATCACGAAGACCCAGACGATCGGGCGGGGGCTGGCATCCAGCACCGGAAACCCCGCGCTGGTGGCGACGATCCCCGAGACCGCGGCGCCCAGCGCCCCGCCCAGTCCTTCGAGGGTCGGGATGGCGCCGGAGGTGACATCGCGCTCGGCATATTCGCTAGCCCCGATGCTGCGCTGGCACACGAAGCCGTTGCTGATGCCGAAGCTGACGCCGCATGCGGCAAGGGCGATCGACGTGGTGACAAGGCTCTGCTGGTCGATCCCCCATGCCAGCAGAAACATCCCGAGCGTGAGCAGGATCGGTCCGGCGACGATCAGGCGCGTCGCCTGCCGCTCGCCCACGCGCGCGACCGCCATGGCGCTGACCGACCAGCCGAGGGCCGTGATCGAGGCGATCTGTCCGGCGTGCATGACGCTGAAGCCCATGTGGACTTGCACAACGTAGGGGATGAACAGGAACACGCCGGTCTCCGCCAGCGGCATCAGGCCGATGATCCACAGGCCGAGCGAGCTGGCTGACCGGATGGAGAGCAACTGCACCGGAAACAGGGGCGATCTGGCACGGCGGTCGAGCCGCAGGCCGATCCACAACGCGGCCAGCGCGCCAAGGACAATCAACGACGCGATCAGCGGGGTCTTGGCTTCGCTCGCCACGCAGACCGCAAGGCTGCCGCCGGTCAGGAAGATCAGCCGCAGCAGCGGCCAGCCGCGCACCGATTTCGAGTTCTTCGGCCGCGCCGGCAGCACGATGAGCGCGAGCACAAGGAACAGGATGATCAGCGGCACCAGCGCGGCGGCCGCGATCCGCCACGACCACAGATGCGCGAACAGGCCGCCCAGGACCGGGCCGCCGATCGTCGCCGACCCCCATACCACGGCCAGCAGACCGAACAGCGGCGGCAGCGCGTCCTCCCCGACCGCCTCGGCCGCGATCACGTAGCAGAGCGCGATCACGATCCCTTCGGCAAAGCCCTGGACGATGCGCCCGGCCAGCAGCACTTCCATGCTGGGCGCGAACGCGATGATGAGGCTGCCTGCGATGGCGACCAGGGAGGAGCCGGTCAGGACCGCGCGCAAGCCGAGCCGGGCCTTGAGGAACGCCGCGCCGGACGAACCCACGATCGAGAAGACCAGGTAGAACGCGGTCACCCAGCTCAGCAGCTCCGCACCGCCCAGCTCGAGGACGGCGGAGGGCGTGATGGTGTTGATGACGAACCAGTTGAAGGCGTGCAGGGCGACGCCCAGGCAGATCGTCCAGACGGCGGCCTTCTTGGGACCCAGCAACAGGTCCCGCCATCCCATCTTTGCCGGCGCAGCCGATTGGGTCATCCTTGGAAACCGAAGAAGGGGACCCGAGTCGGTCCGGGACGCGCGCCCACTCGACCACAAAGTGCGCCGGCACTCAACATGGACTTGTGGCCTCTAGCTTTTGACATAGGGGCGAGCTTCCCGCGCATTGCGCAACGCCTCGGCCCACCAGGCCAGCCGGTCCAGCATGGTTTTGGCGGCTTTGTGCGGCCCCTCCGGATCGACCGGTCTGCCGTCTGGGTCGAATTGCCGCCGCGCCATGAGGAAGCACACATAGTCGCGAATCGTCGCCGCATGCAGCTCGGCCAAGACGTGCCGCAGATGCTCGATCGCCCGCACGCCGCCCGTGGTGCCGCCATAGGAAACGAAGGCGACCGGCTTGGCCATCCATTCGACATAGCCCTGATCGATCGCATGTTTCAGCGAAGCGGGATAGGAGTGGTTGTATTCCGGCGTGACGACGACGAAGGCGTCCGCCGCGGCCAGCCGGGCCCGAAAGGCACCCACCTGCGGCGTCGGCTTGGCGCGATGGGTCGTCGGCAGTTCGATCTCGGCCAGGTCGATGAGGTCGATCGAGAAGCTGCCATGACCGGCGGCCTCGGCCGCGATCCAGCGCCCGACGGTGTCGCCGAAGCGTCCTTCGCGCGTGCTGCCGATGATGATGGCGAGGTTGAGTGCGCGGTGTGCCACGTCCGATCCAGTTCCGGTTTTACAATCTACGCTGGCGGCCGCCCGGAGCCGCTGCCTCCGCCCGAAGTGCTCCTCGCGTGAGGCCGACATCGCGCAGGAGGCGGCGATAGGCTGTCGACGTTGCCGCGCGGAGCCTTCCTGCGAGACCAGCCCCGGAAGCTCGGGCGCAGGCCGTTCCGCACTCTACCGCCCGACCCGAGCGGCGCGCAGGCCGCATCGCATCCTCGCATTGAGATGCATCGATATTTCTGTATTATTCAGATTAGAAAAGCCAGATGTATCTTTATGGACCGGGCCGTGATAGGGTGCGGGCCATGCAGGACAAAGGCGCCGCGCGCGTTCTCCATGCGCTCAAATCGCTGGGCCCGCAGACCGCCGATGCGCTGGCGCGCCGGCTGAAGGTGACGGTGGTCGCGGCGCGCCAGCAGCTCGGGCGGCTGTCGGAAAAAGGGCTCGTGACGTTCGAGGACCGGCGCCAGGGCGTCGGCCGGCCCAGCCGCGCCTGGTCCTTGAGCGAGGCCGGTCATGCGCGGTTTCCTGATTCGCATGCGGCTGTGACGCTCGACCTGATCCGGGCCGTCGAGGCGGTATTTGGCCTCGAAGGGCTGGAGCGCGTCATCGGGGAGCGGGAGCGGGAAACCCGCCAGCTCTACGCCGAGCGCCTGCGGTCGGGGCGCTCACTGGTTGAGCGAGCCAGGCTGCTGGCGGAGCAGCGCGCCGAAGAAGGCTACATGGCGGAAGTCAAGCGCTTGCCGGATGGCGCGCTGCTGCTGGTCGAAAACCACTGCCCGATCTGCGCCGCCGCCAAGGCATGCCAGGGCTTCTGCCGCTCGGAGCTGAGCCTGTTCCGCGAGGTGCTCGGCCCCGGCGCGACGGTCGAGCGCGAAGAGCACATCCTCGCCGGCGCCCGGCGCTGCGCCTACCGCATCACACCGCTCAAGTGACGCCGACGATCCTGCGCAGCCGTGCGATCTCTTCCTTCACCGCGGGGACGAAGCGCAGGGCGTCGTCCACGACGGCCGCTCCCGTGCCGGTCCGATTGAAATATTCCGGGCGAATGAAATGTCCAACCGCCGCGCCGAACCCGCGCGCCCGTTTGCACTCGAATTCCTCCCAGGATCGGTTCTGGTAGTGATGAAGCCGCGCCGGGCCATCCGTCTGCCACTCGATCGAATTGCCATGAACTCGCTCCAGAGTTCGGCCCTCCAGATCCGTCACGCGGCCCTTGATGAAGCGTGGCAAATGGACCGACATGATCGAGACGTCCCTCAGTCTCGCCATGGTCTTCACGACCCGGCTGTCTTGTGTTCCGGCCTTCAGGAATCGCTCCATCACGGGTTCGGTCCCCCGGTTGCGCAGTCCGCTTGAACCGAAAACCCGCCAGCAGATCGCCAGGGCCGATACTTCGGACTCCTTCGGCAGAAGGTCGTCGAGCGCAAGCCCCGGTTTGAGCACGAGGAATTCGTCAAGGTCGATGAAAAGGCACCACTCGACGAGGCGGCGCAACCGACGGCCCGCATGGGTAAAGGCCCGATCCTGCTTGGTGGGCCGGTCGCGCCAGTAGACGGCATTGATGATGCCCGCGCGCGCCAGCGGACCCAGGATGCGGGGCGAGGCGTCGTTGCTCTCGTTGTCATAGATCGTGATCTGGCCGAAACCCAGCAGCCGGTGGTAGGCAATCCATTCGAGCAGATAGGGCGCCTCGTTCCGCATCATCGTCACGACGCCGAATTTCGCGGGCCTGGGCCGGAACCGGTACCAGGGGCGCCGCGCCTTGCGGGTGGCAATCGTCGCCGCGAGCGTTGGCTCGTCGGACGCCTTGCGGCCCGCGGTCCAGATCAGCGCACCCGCGCGGCCGGACGCCGTTTCCACCGCATGGGGGAACAGTGCCCGCAGCCTTGCGGGGGAGAGCCGGCGCGCATCGAAGCCCGCACGGAGCGCAAAGTCGCAGAGCCCGGTCGTCTGGACATACCAGCCGCCGGGCTTCAGCACGCGCATGGTTTCGTGCGCCGCGTCATCCACGCTGCCGCAGAGGTGCAGCGTGCGGTCGGCGATGACGAAGTCATACTCGTCGCTCAACAGCGCCAGGTTCTCGAGGATGAAGTCGGGATGCTCGAGCGCCAGGAAACGGCACTTCTTGAGGCCGAGAAGATCGGCCAGTCCTCCGGACTGGCCGATCAACACCGCTGTCTTGTCGCTGGCGTCCGCGCCAGACAGAAGCCCGCGCAACGCGGGAGCAGTCGAGGAGACGCCGGGCCGTACCGCGAACGCGAACGTTTCGGTCAGGCGCGCTCGAAGCCTCCCCCATCGAATCACGGTCTACCCCCTGGCAGCTGCCGGCACGGGGGCGCCGTCGCTACCTCCTGCCCACGTCCTTCGCGGTCAGGTCGAGCGCGATCTTGGCCAGCCGCATGAACTCGTCGATGTCCGCCCTGGTCCAGGTGAGGGGCGGGGAGAGCAGCATGGTGTCCTTGGTCGCGCGCATCACCAAGCCGTTGTCGAAGCAATGGTCGCGGCAGATGGTGCCGACCTCGCCGACCGGCTGGAAGGTCTGGCGCGTCTTCTTCTCCTTCACCAGCTCGATCGCGCCCATCAATCCGACATTGCGCACCTCGCCCACCAGCGGATGATCGAGCAGCTCGCCGAGGCGCTTGGCGAGATAAGGCCCGGTCTCGCTATGCACACGTTCCACAATCTTCTCGTCCTTGAGGATGCGGATGTTCTCGATCGCGGCCGCGCAGCTCACCGGGTGTCCGGAATAGGTATAGCCGTGATTGAAGTCGACGCCGCTGGAGAGGACCTCCGCCACGCGGTCGGAGATCATGACCGCCGACAGCGGCTGGTAGCCGGAGGTAAGGCCCTTCGCCATGGTCATGAAATCGGCGCTGTCGATGCCGAAATGCTCCGAGCCGAACCAGTGGCCGGTGCGCCCGAACCCGCAGATCACCTCGTCGGCGATCAGCAGCAGGTCGTACTTCCTGCAGATCTCCTGCACCGCGGGCCAATAGGTCGAGGGCGGGACGATGACGCCGCCGGCGCCCATGATCGGCTCGCCGATGAAGGCCGCGACATTGTCGGGTCCGAGCTCGAGTATCTTGTCCTCGATCGCCTTGGCGCAGGTCCTGCCAAACTCTTCCGGCGACGCGTTGCCGCCCTCGCCGAACCAGTACGGGCGGCGCACGTGGACGAAGCCGGGCAGCGGCAGGTCCGCCAGCTCGTGCATGTAGTCCATGCCGCCGAGCGATGCCGCCGCCATGGTCGAGCCGTGATAGGCGTAGATGCGGCTGATGATGGTCTTCTTGCTCGGCTTCTTCTTGAGGTTCCAGTAGGTCCGCACCATGCGCACGATGGTGTCGTTGCCGTCCGAGCCGGACAGGCCATAGAACACGTGGTTGAACTGCTTCGGCGTGAGGTCGACCAGGATCTGGGACAGCTCCGCCGCCGCCGGGTGCGTGGTCTTGAAAAAGGTGTTGTAGTAGGGCAGCTCCAGCATCTGCTTGTAGACCGCATCGGCGATCGACTTGCGGCCATAGCCGACATTGACGCACCACAGGCCGGCGAAGGCGTCGAGCAGCTTGTTGCCTTCGGAATCCCAGAGATAGGTGCCCTCCGCCCTGGTGATGACGCGGCTGCCGCGCCGGTGCAGTTCCGCATGGTCGGTGAAGGGATGGACGTGCCGGCGGTCGAGCGCCTGCCATTCGGCGGTCGAGTTGCGCTTGGGAAGTGCGGTCATGGATGGAACCTCGCAGGGGAACGGACGGAATGAACCGTTGCGCATCGGCGCGACGGCGGCGGCATGTCGCTCGGCGTCCGGTCAGGGATTGAAATTGATCCGCGCGGTGAGGATCAGGATCTCGGCGCGCCAGGACCGTCCGCCCGCCAGCCGGTGATGCCGGTGAGCGCGGCGCAAGGTCGGAAGGTCGGTCCTCGTCCGCATGGACCTACCCTAGCAGCGCCCTACACGTTCAACAACAGATGCTCGCGCTCCCACGAGCTGATGACGTTCTGGTAGGCCTCGAGCTCCGCCATCTTCACGATATACAGCGCCTTGACGAACTTCTCGCCGAGCAGCGCCCTGACCGGCTTGCAGGCCAGGAACTTGGACAAGGCCTCGTGCGCGGTCTTGGGCAGGGTGTGCGCCATGCGGTAGGCGCTGCCCTCGATCTGGTTGGTCGGCTTCAGCCGCTCGGTCATGCCGAGATAGCCGCACAGCAGCGAGGCGGCGATCGCAAGGTATGGGTTGGCGTCCGCGCCGGCCAGCCGGTTCTCGATCCGCCGGCCCGACGCGTTGGAGATCGGCACGCGCAACCCGCAGGAGCGGTTGTCGATGCCCCATTGCACGTTGATCGGCGCATCGAAGCGCGGCCGCAGGCGCCGGTACGAGTTGACGTTGGGCGCCAGCATCGGCACGACCTGCGGCAGGTAGCGCTGCAGCCCCGCGACATGGTTGCGGAAGAGGGCGGTATCGCGGCCCTTGCTGTCGGCGAACAGGTTCTTGCCGCTGCGCTTCTCCACCACCGACTGGTGGATGTGCATGGAGCTGCCGGGCTGGTTGCCGAGCGGCTTTGCCATGAAGGTCGCATAGACATTGTGCTTCATCGCGGCCTGGCGGACCGTGCGCTTGAACAGGAACGCCTGGTCCGCGAGCTCGAGCGGGTTGCCGTGGTTGAAGTTGATCTCCATCTGAGCCGCGCCGGATTCGTGCGTCAGCGTGTCGACGTCGATGTCCGACTTCTCGCAGAAGTCATAGACGTCCTCGAAGATCTGGTCGAACTCGTTGGTGGCATCGATCCCATAGGCCTGGCTGCCGGTCTCGGGCCGGCCGGAGCGGCCCGTCGGCGGCACCAGCGGCAGATCCGGGTCGGTGTTGACGCTGACCAGGTAGAACTCGAGCTCCGGTGCGACGATCGGCTTCCAGCCCTTGTCGTCGTAGAGCTCCAGGACCTTTTTCAGCACGTAGCGCGACGAGTGCTGCACCGGCGTATCGTCGGCGTTGAACGCGTCGTGGATCACCTGCGCGGTGGGGTCGGTGTACCATGGCACCATCCGGATGGTGTCCGGATCCGGGCGCAGATAGATGTCGGGGTCCTCGTCCGAGCCGATGTCGTCCTCGTCCAGATCGGGATATTCGCCGGTCACGGTCTGGAGGAAGATGCTTTCCGGCAGGCGCAAGCCGTATTCGCGCACGCTTTTGGTGAATTTCTGCGCCGGCAGGATCTTGCCGCGCGGGATGCCGTTCATGTCGGGGACAAGGCACTCGACCTCATCGACCTTCCGTTCGTCGAGCCATTCTTCCAGGTATTTCATGGTAACCGCTTGTGATAGGGGGCGCCGGCAGCCCCCGTTCTGGGGATCCTGCACTCGCCCAGGGGCAGACTAGCCGATCCCTTGAAGGGCTGGCAATTCAGGCCGAAGAATATGGCCTAATGCATTGAAACACCGCGCTCTTCCGTAGCGGGATCCCGCCCGTCGGCGGGCCGCCGCCGGTTCCTTGACTTGGGCCTTTTTGTCACTATAGTCCGCGCGCTCCCGAGCCGGGCCGGTCGCTTAAGAACCAGCCCAGCCACCGCCCGAGAGGTGCGGAGCGGACAGCCGGGACATCAACAACATCGCCGCAAGCGAGAAAGGAAGCATATGTCCAAGCGCCTGAGCGCCAAGCACAAGATCGACCGCCGTCTGGGCGTCAATCTGTGGGGCCGCCCCAAGAGTCCGGTCAACGATCGCGAATACGGCCCCGGCCAGCACGGCCAGCGCCGCAAGAAGCCGACCGATTTCGGCCTGCAGCTGATGGCCAAGCAGCGCCTCAAGGGCTACTACGGGAACATCGGCGAGCGCCAGTTCCGCAGGATGTACGAGGAGGCCTCGCGCCGCCGCGGCGACACCTCGGAGCACATGATCGGCCTGCTCGAGCGCCGGCTGGAGACGGTGGTCTATCGCGCGAAGTTCGTGCCGACGGTGTTCGCGGCCCGCCAGTTCATCAATCACGGCCACATCAAGGTCAACGGCAAGCGCGTCAATATCGGCTCCTACCAGTTGAAGGAGGGCGACGTCGTCGAGGTGAAGGACAAGTCGCGCGAGCTGACGCTGGTGCTTGGCGCCACCCAGATGGGCGAGCGCGACGTGCCGGAGTACATCGAGGCCGATCACAAGAAGATGACGGCCAGGCTGGTGCGCATCCCGCAGCTCGCGGACGTGCCGTATCCGGTGACCATGGAACCGCACCTGGTGGTCGAGTTCTACTCGCGCTGACCGGTGCCATGCTGATTGCGCACAGGCCCGCCGTCCTTCGCGGCGGGCTTTTGCACGTACCCGCTCTTGCATACACCTGAAGCATCGTGCCCATTTCGCCTGCCGAGTTGCCGCCGCCGCGGCCCGAGATGATCGAGCGGCTGAGCCATGCCACGGTGACGCGCGGGCTGATCGACCGCCGCGGCAAGTTCCACCTGGGCGCGGTCTATGATTCGGCGGGCAGGCTGGCCGCCGGATCGCGGCGCGCGCCCGACCGCTACCGTGCCGGCGATCCCGGCCTGCTCAGCGAGGCGCTGGCCGGCAGGGCCGTGGAACGGAGGCTGGCGCGCGCGCTCTATCTCGGCCACGCCTTCACGCATTTCGGCCACTTCCTGCTGGAGACCATTCCGGCGCTCTGCTGGGTGCGGGAGGTGGAGGCCGACGTGCCGCTGCTGTTCCATCCGTTCGATGAGCGCGGCGAGAACGTCTTCACGCAGCGCCGCCATGGCGTCGAATGCCTGAAGCTGCTCGGCATTCCGCCTGACCGCATCGTGATGGCGGCCAGCGACCTCGCAGTCGAGGAGCTGCTGATGCCGCCGCGTCCCTACGACATCCAGCGCGGCCCCCTCTACGATTTCCGCGATGTCTACCGCGCCTTGCGCGACGCCGCCCAGGGCGCCGCTCCGGGGCCGGCGGCGAGGCGCATCTATCTTTCGCGCGGCCGGCTGAAGCGCCGCCTGCGTTCGCGCCTGGCGAACGAGGCGGCGATCGAGCGGCGCATGGCGTGGCGCGGCTTCACCGTGCTCCATCCGGAACGGATGAGCTTCGCCAATCAGATCAGGGCCGTCGCGTCGGCCACTATTGTTGCCGGCGTCGATGGCAGTGCGTTGCACCTCTCCGCCTTCATGCGGCCGGGCGCCCGCATGCTGGTGCTGGAGACCAGCCGGCGGCGCACCGTGCTCACGCTCAACGCGCTGATGGAGGTGGAGACGATCCCGGTGCCCGTGAACAAGCCTGCGGCCCCGGAGCAGCCGCGCAGGATCGATCCAGCCCGCCTCGATGCGATATTGGACAAGGTCGGCTGCCCGCCTCCGCCCGGCATGATGCGGCGGCTCTTCGATCTGGTATTCCGATAGCGCGATGGACCAGCGCAAGCTCGGAAACCTGGCTCTGGTCGCGGTGGCGGGCGCCTGGGGCACCATGATTCCGGTCATCACGCACCTGTCGCACGGCTGGGATCCGTTCTTCCTCGGCGCGGTGCGCTATGTCGGCGGCGTGCCGCTGCTTTACGGCGCGCTCTGGCTGAGGGAAGGCTTCGCGCGCCCGGCAGTGCGGCCGGCGCTGTGGCGCGCCGCGGCGCCGGGATGGTTCGGGCTCGCGGCCTTCGCCTTCATCTACACGATCGGCGTTTCGCACGCGAACCCGGTCATCGCGGCGGTGCTGAGCGCGGCCAATCCGGTGATCGCCGCCGTGGTGGGCGGCCTGGTCTTCCGCATTCCGTTCGACCGGCGCCTGGCGCCGGCGGTGGTCCTGGCCGTGATCGGGTGCGCGATGGCGACGGTCGACTGGACGAGCGGCGATTTCACCCTGCAGCTGCGCGGCGGCGAGCCGCTGGTCCTGGTCGCCTCCAGCTTGTGGGCCTGGTACTCGCTTGCCATCCACCGCTGGCTGGGCGGCTGGTCCCAGTTGCGCAAGGCCGCAAACACCATGGCCCACGGCGCGCTGCCGCTCATTCTCGGCTACCTTCTCGCGCGGCACTTCGGATGGGCGCAGGCGGCGCCGGCGTGGCCGGAAGGGTGGGACCTCGGCATCTTCCTGTGGATGATCGCCGGTTCCGTCGTCATAGGGCTGCTGCTGTGGAACTTCGGCGTCGCCAAGACCAACCTGGTGATCGCCTCGCTCTATCTCAATCTCGCGCCGATCATTGCGATCGCGCTCCTGGCCCTGTCCGGTGAGCCGCCTCGCCTTGGCCAGATGGCCGGCGGCGCGCTGGTGATCGGCGGGGTCGCATGGTGCGAGTGGCGGCTGCTTCGCGCGAAAAACGCCCGCGAAAGGCCGCCGGAGCCCGCCGCTTGACCTTCGGGGATTGGGACGAGACCTTCCGGTAACACTGGTAAACGGGCGGGCGGCGCGCCGGCTATCCGGAATCCGATATGTTCGGAAGATCTGTTCGCGGAT
Organism: Dongiaceae bacterium; assembly: GCA_035699005.1. Classification (GTDB taxonomy): domain Bacteria; phylum Pseudomonadota; class Alphaproteobacteria; order Dongiales; family Dongiaceae; genus Dongia_A. The sequence goes on along the minus strand of DASSBF010000236.1, from coordinate 16,974 downwards.
CGGGAACTCCACGACATGATTCGCATTAACACCGCCGGCGGAGAGGAACGCCCTGGCGCCAGGCTTCGGCTGACCGCGTCGGATTGCGCGGTGCCGGCACGTTCAAGAGCCGCCGGCGATGCGAGAGACTGACAATGAACGTGGACAACATCGACGGCCTGATGCGCGCGATGGAGCTTGAAGGCGGCGCGCGGATCGATATCATCCGCATAGGCAAGAAGATCCAGACCGCCGGCCATGCCCGGAGATTGCCGTCGGTCCAACAATACGAAGAGCTGCGGCGTGCCGTGGTGCAATGGCAACGAATCGCGGACGACATCGGGCGTATCGTCGGTGGCAGGTAAGCGCCGTCGAGTGGGAGTGGTTTCAACAACGCGGGGGAGAACCGACACGAACATCCTGTTCGGGTCAACGGGCAGCGCTGTACGCGCGATCGGAGGGCCGAATGGTCGACTACCTGGTTGTAACACTCCAACATCCTTCGGGCGGGTGGGTGGCCGTGCTGCCGGATTTCGTCGGCGTGACGGGCAGGGCCGTCACCATGCAGCATGCGGTCGACCGCGCCGCCGCCGGCGCGCGGGAAGTCCTCGGCATCATGGCTGGACTGAAGAAGGCCGTACCCGAGCCGTGCGACCTCGCCGCCGCGCAGCGCAACCACCGCTGGGCCAGCGAGTACGGGGTCGATTGGCAGCACGCGCTGGTTCAATCGGTGACCCTGTCCCAACCGGGCGTCGGCACCCGCCGCACCGTCCGGCGCGAAAGCAAGATCGCGGAATGGTCGCGGCGGATGGCGGCGCGAACCAGCGTCCCCTACGCGCCGCAAGCCGAATAGCGTCGGCCCCGCTCGACCGGGCGCTGCTATCCTTGCGCCCGCAGCTTCAGCACGGTGAAGCAGGCCAGCGCGAAGCAGGCCGCGACGGTGCCGCACAGCAGGGCGATTGCAGCGATCACGGCCGAGCCTGAGAACCTGCTTGCCAATCGGACGTCACCCTGGGATGCGGCGGCGGCATCGGTGCCGGCCTCGGCCGGAATCCCGCTCTGGCGCAGCACGTCGCTCCAGCTTGCGAGCGTCGGGGGCTCGGTCTTTCTGATCGCATCGCGGGCGTGCAGGAGCTCCTCGCCGAACTGATGGGCGATCACGCTACAGAGTCCGCCGCAGCCGTGGTACATCGAGACTTGGGCCTTCAGGTCGGCCGCGCTTTTCTCCAGCATCCCCGCGGCGCTCCCGATGGCATCGCCGAACCGGTTCGCCGCGTCGCCGTGGAGCGCTTCCCATCGGTCGGCGAGCGCCGCGGCGATCGCATCCGCGCGCTGTTCGCCGTGCCGTTCGCCGGCCATGTAGCCGACCAGACCGCCGCCGAACCCGAACAGCAGCAGGGCGGCCGCCAGCAGGAACAGGGACGTGGCCGGCAGTCCCTCTTGGCGTTGGGTCATAGGTTCAATCCATGTTCATTATTGCTCCGGCCGACGAGGCGCGCACTGGAGTCCACTGATCCTAAGGGATTTGGCCCGGTCCCAGGCAATAGCGGCAAATTTGGCCGCATTTTAACGAAAATTAAAGATTTTGCCGTCAAGCTCGAAGCATGCGGGAAGGACGGTCCATCGGGACCGTCGCGCTTTGGGGGTCAAGGAGCGCACCACATGACGGACAGCACCGGATTGAGCCCGTCTTTGGCCGACCTGATCGCAGTTGGATCGGACGAGGCCGAATTGCTCGACTGGGATCTGAGCGCCCTGGTCGACTGACCGAACATCGCCCCCGCACCGATTTCTACCGCCGAGCCCCAAGCCGGCGGCACGTGCCCAGCCCACTGAGACTCGATCGCCGACCACTCCATTTCCTCCCCGACTCAGCGGCCGCACCCTCAAAGTGCGGCCGCCACTTTGAGTCCGTCCAGCACCGCTTCTTCCGCGGTGCGCGGGGTCTGCGCATCGCCGATCAGATGCACCTCGCCGCTCCAGCCTGCGAGCTCGTCTTCCAGCTCAGCGACGCGATGGTGGCCGAGCGAGGCGACCAGAGTATCGACCGCCTCGAAGATGATCGGCTCGCCGCTGGTCGCATGCTGGAAATAGACGGTGTTGCCGTCGACCCCGTAGATGCGCGCGTAGGGCACGATCTCGACGCCCAGCTTGTGCAACTGCCCGACCCAGTGGTCGCGCACGTACTGATGAATGCGCTGGCCCGCCATGTAGCCGTCGACGCACAGGCGCACGCGGCAGCCCTGGCGCGCCAGCATCTCGGCGACGCCCATGCCGATCCAGTCGCAGCGCCAGTCGGCGACCACCACCGACTGCCCGACATTGGCTTCGTTCCTGATCACCTGCCAGGCGTTGACAACGTGGCCGGTCTCAAGCCCTTCGATCTCCGCCGGGCGCGGCTTGCCGCCGGTCGCGACGATGACGGCATCCGGCTTCTCCGCTTCGACGAGCGCGCGCGTGACCTTGCTGCGCAGCGCAACACGCGCGCCGGCCAGCTCCATCTCGCGCGAGAGGTTGGTGACGATGCCGCCGAACTCGGCTCGGCCGGGCAGCATCTGCGCCAGCAGCGCCTGGCCGCCGAGCCGCTCGCTCGCTTCATGCAAAGTCACGTCATGGCCGCGCGCGGCGGCCACCGCCGCAGCTTTCATGCCGCCCGGTCCGCCGCCCGCGACGATGACCTTCTTCCTGCGCGCCGCGGGCTTCAGCGTGCCGTAGGTCAGCTCCCGCCCGGTCTCCGGATGCTGGATGCAGGAGATCGGATAGCCCATATGGAAATGGCCGATGCAGGCTTGGTTGCAGCCGATGCAGGCGCGGATGTCGTCGAGCTTTCCCGCCTCGGCCTTTCCCGCCATCTCGGGGTCGCAGATCATGGCGCGCGTCATGCCGACCATGTCCGCCTGGCCGGAGGCGATGACCTTCTCGCCGTCCTGCGGCTGGTTGATGCGGCCGGCGACGAACACCGCCGCCTTGATCTTCGCCTTCACCGCCGCCGCGAACGGCGCGACATAGGCGTTGGCGATCGCCATCGGCGGCGCGATATGCACGGCGCTGCCGATGCCCGCCGACGATCCCGCGATCACGTTCACGTAGTCGAGCTGGTCGCCGAGCGCGACAATCGCCTGCAGACTCTCGGATTCCTGCAGGCCGTCAGGATCCTTCTCGTCGCCGCTGATCCTGAGGCCGACGATTGTCGCATCGTCGACATGCGCGCGCACCGATCGGATGACCTCGCGCAGGAACCGCAAGCGGTTGTCGAACGAGCCGCCGTACTCGTCCTCGCGGCGATTGAGGCGCGGGTTGAGGAACTGCGCCGGCAGGTAGCCGTGACTGGCGACGACCTCCAGCCCATCGAGGCCCGCGCCGCGCAGCCGCCGGGCGGAAATCCCATAGCCTTCGATCACGTCGGCGATCAGCGCCTTCGACATCGGCCGCGGCATCACGTGGAAGCGCTCGTTCGGCACGGCGGACGGCGCATAGGCGACCGGCGCGCTGCCGTCCTGGCTCTCCATGATCTCACGGCCGGGATGGAACAACTGCCCGAACAGCTTGCAGCCGTGCCGATGCACCGTCTCCGCCAGGCGGCGGTAGCCCGGCACGCTTTCCTCCGAAGCCATCAGCACGTGCGAGGTGTATTTCGCCGTCTCGTGGATGCCCGCCGCCTGCACGATGATGAGGCCGGCGCCGCCCTTGGCGCGCGCCTCGTGGTAGGCGACCAGCGCGTCGTTCGGCACGCCGCCGGTGATCAGCGTCGTGTCGTGGCCGGTCGAAAGGATGCGGTTCTTGATCTCCAGCCCGCGAATGCGGATCGGTGAAAAGAGATGGGAAAGGCCGGGTGCCGCCACGTCAATGCCTCACGCGAGGCCATGGCGCTGGCGCCAGTCGACGGGATGGAGAGCGTAGAACACTTTCGCCTTGTCGCCTTCGTACTTGATCGGCGTGTTCTCCGGGATCCACACCACGTCGCCCGGCGCGCAGGAATGGGTCTCCTTGCCGGCCACCAGGCGGAACGTACCTTCCAGCACCACGATCAGTTCGTCATAGAGCACCGTCCATTCGATCGAGCAGCGGTCGAAGGTCGCAATGCCCGCGCCCATGGTCTTGCTCAGGTCCGACCCGACCAGCCGCGCGATGGTCGCCTTGCCCGGCGGCCCGCCATAGGCCGTGAAGTTCATCTCCGACTTGCGGAGATGCCTCACCTGACCATTGGCTTTCGGCCCCGCTTTCGCTTCCGGCATTCCATCCTCCCAGCGCTTTCGCCGCAAACGTAGCGACGCGCTCGCGGCGGCGCAACTCGCGAGGGAATGACAACTTGGCCTCCGGATTCCGGTTGACAAGGCTCAAGTCCCCGGTTCGTTTAGCGCCGACAAACCCGACCTGAGGCCGCAGCCCATGATTCCCCGTTACTCCCGCCCCGAAATGGCCAAGCTCTGGGAGCCGGAGAACCGGTTCCGCATCTGGTTCGAGATCGAGGCCCACGCTTGCGACGCGCAGGCGGAGTTGGGCGTGATCCCGAAGCAAGCGGCCAAGGAGGTCTGGGCCAAGGGCAAGTGGGAGATCGCGCGCATCGACGAAATCGAACGCGAGACCAGGCACGACGTGATCGCGTTCCTGACCAATCTGGCGGAGCATGTCGGCCCCTCGGCGCGCTTCGTGCACCAGGGCATGACCTCCTCCGACGTGCTGGACACCTGCCTCGCGGTGCAGATGAAGCAGGCATCCGACCTGCTGCTGAAGGATCTGGATGCGCTGCTGGCCGCGCTCAAGAAACGCGCGCTCGAGCACAAGATGACGCCGACCATCGGCCGCAGCCATGGCATCCACGCCGAGCCGACCACCTTCGGCCTGAAGCTCGCGGGCCACTACGCAGCGTTCGACCGCGCCAAGCGGCGCCTCGCCGCCGCGCGCGACGAGATTGCCACCTGCGCCATCTCCGGCGCGGTCGGAACCTTCGCCAACATCGACCCGCGCGTTGAAGCGCATGTCGCGGCGAAGCTGGGGTTGAACGTCGAGCCCGTGTCCACCCAGGTCATCCCGCGCGACCGGCACGCCATGTTCTTCGCCACGTTGGGCGTGATCGCCTCCTCGATCGAGAACCTCGCCATCGAGATCCGGCACCTGCAGCGCTCAGAGATGCGCGAGGCGGAGGAGTATTTCTCGCCCGGCCAGAAGGGTTCCTCCGCGATGCCGCACAAGCGCAACCCGGTACTGACGGAGAACCTGACCGGCCTCGCGCGCATCGTGCGCGCCGCGGTGACGCCGGCGCTGGAGAACGTGGCGCTCTGGCACGAGCGCGATATTTCCCATTCCGCCGTCGAGCGGGTGTTCGGCCCGGACGCCACCATCGCGCTCGATTTCGCGCTCGCGCGTCTCGCCGGCGTCATGGACAAGCTGATTGTCTATCCCGAGGCGATGGCGAGGAACCTGGAGACCTATGGCGGCCTCGTCCATTCGCAGCGCGTGCTGCTGGCGCTGACCCAGGCGGGGGTTGGCCGCGAGGACGCCTATCAGCTGGTGCAGCGCAACGCCATGAAGGTCTGGCTCGAGGGCAAGGATTTCCTGGCCGAGCTGCAAGCCGATCCCGAGGTGACGGCGCGTCTGAAGCCGGCCGACATCGAAGAGTGCTTCGATCTCGCCTATCACACCAAGCACGTGGACACGATCTTTGCCAGGGTGTTCGGGTAGCCCAATCACGCTCGCGGAGGCCTTCGACTATTGCCGCAGGCATCTGGTGGCGGGCGTCGATCTCGATCGGTTCCTCGGCATCTTCGCCAGCGGGCCGGAGAGCCTCGTCGATGTGCGCGAAACGGGGCTGCTGGGCGTGATCATGGACCGCCTTCGGATCGCCGACGGCGCCAAGCCGTTCGAATGGATCGGTGCCGAGGTCGACGCGGTGGACGCGGCGATCTTTCCGGCCGTGCTGGAGCGCTTGCGTGCTACCGCCCGAAGGCTCGGCGCGCCGGCGGTCGACATCACGCTCGGCAGCCATTGGTCCAAGGTCCGCGGCCTCCTGCGCGAGGCCGGCGCCGCGCCGCAATTCGTCGACCACGACATGACCCATGCCGATTGCGCGTGGGGGCCGGACCGGGCCTTGGCGGCGGGCTGGCGCTGGCTGCCGGTCACGCCGGAACGCGAGCAGGCCTATCTGGAGCTGCTCAACCGCGCCATGGGGCCGATGCCGGGGGTCTATGTTCCGCCCGACGCCGAGGCGCTGGCCTCCATGCGCACCACCGCCGACGGCACGAAGCTGCTCCTGGATCGGGATGGCCGGGCGCAGGCGATGGTGCGCTGCAAGCTGGAAAGGCGCTATCTTCACCTCATCTGCTGCGCGCCCGAGATGCGGGGCAGGGGTCTCGGCCGCGTTGCGCTGGACGAGGTGCGGCGCATGGTCGGGCCGGGGCCGCTGCATCTGTCGGTCGTGAGGCAGAACGAACGCGCCCATGGGTTCTACGTGCACATGGGCTTTGTGGAGACCGAGACGGTCCAGACCTGGCGGCTGAAGATCGATGAACGACTGGGCGCATGAAGCGGTCGCGGTGATCGGCAGGGCGGAGCTGAAGCGCCTGTCCGAGCGCAACGATTCCGCGGGCTTGCTTCATCTCGCCGGTCATCTCGCGCTGTTGCTCGCCACCGGGTGCATGGTGTATCTGAGTTTCAGCACCCTCTGGCTGTGGCCGGCGATGGCCGCGCACGGCGTGGTGCTGATCTTCCTGTTCGCGCCGTTGCACGAGACGATCCATCGCACCGCCTTTCGCAGCCGCGCGCTGAACGACGTCGTCGCTTTCGGTATCGGCGTGCTGCTCGTCCTGCCGCGCGAATATTTCCGCGCGTTTCACTTCACACATCACCGCTTTACCCAGGAGGCGGCCGATCCCGAATTGGCGACAAACAAGCCGGGCAATGTCCGACAGTTGCTATGGCATGTCACGGGCTTGCCGCTGTGGTGGTGGCTGCTGAAAGGACTGGTGCAGCGCGCCAGCGGGAAACTGATCGAACCGTTCTACGCGACCGACCGCGTGCGGCGCAGCGTGATTCTCGAATCACGCTGGGTGCTGACGATCTATGCCGGCGCACTGGCGGGTTCGATTGCGACCGGCAGCACGCTTCTGCTGTGGTACTGGATCATCCCGGCGCTGTTGGGGCAGCCGATGCTGCGGCTCTATCTGCTGGCGGAGCATTCCGCCTGTCCGCGCAGCTCCGACATGCTCGAGAACTCGCGCACCACCTACACCAACGCTCTTGTGCGCTTCCTGGCCTGGAACATGCCGTTCCACGCCGAGCATCACGCTTGGCCCTCGATCCCGTTCCACGCACTGCCGGCGACCAACGCGATCATGCGCGACAAGCTGCGCAAGACCGCGCCAGGCTACGTCGCAGTGGCGGGCGAAATCTGGCGCACCGTGCGAGCAGGACAGGTGCTGTAGGCGCGCTGGCGTTTTCTTGCACCCAACCGTCATCCCGGCCAAGCCCTCTCGGGTCCGCGCTACGCGCGGCCCAAGGACAGGCTCCGCGCGAGCCGGGATCCATCATTCAACGGCACGTGCGGCGGAGAAATGGACCCCGGCCCAAGGCCGGGGTGGCGGGAATGGTAGAGGAATCGGCGCAGCGAACGAGCGCTGCTATTCCTTGACTTCGTTGAGCACCTGGTCGGTGGCGATCTTCATCAGATCGTCCATCTGCTTGCGCAGGCGATGCTCGCTCATCTCGACGTTCTTGGCCTGGAAATCGCCCAGCACCTTGTGCAGCACGTCATGGTCGCCGGGGGTCACGAAATCGGACCTCACCACGTCCTTGGCGTAGGTCTCGGCATCCGCGCCGTGAATGCCGAGCAGGTTGGCTGCCCACAAGCCCAGCAGCTTGTTCCGGCGGGCATTCACCTTGAACTGCAATTCTTTGTCGTGCCTGAACTTGGCCTCGAAGCTTCTCTCGCGATCGTCGAAGGCGGTCATCTGGATGCTAGCCCCGCGGTGAAAGTAAGGCCTAAAATGGTCACGGGGCAACGCAACGTCAAGGCAAACCGCAACCCGCTTATGTGCTCCGTCATCGTGCTCTACCGCCCCGGCCACGACTGGCCCTTGCTGTGGGCCAGCAACCGCGACGAGATGGCCGACCGGCCCTGGTCGCCGCCCGCGCGCCACTGGCCCGATCGCCAGGAAGTCGTGGCGGGCCGCGACGAGCTCGCCGGCGGATCATGGCTCGGCATCAATGATGCGGGCGTCGTCGCGGGCGTGCTCAACCGCCGCAACACGCTCGGCCCGCAGGCCGGCAAGCGGAGCCGCGGGGAGCTGGTGCTCGACGCGCTCGATTTCGCCGATGCGGCCGATGCGCTCGAGATGTTGCAACAGCTCGATGCCCACGCCTTCCGGCCTTTCAACATGGTCATTGCCGACAACCGCGATGCATTCTGGCTGCGCAATCTTGGCACTCGGGTCGAGGCTGAAGCGCTGCCGCCTGGACTTTCGATGATCACGGCATCGGACCGGAACGATCTCAACAGCAAGCGCATCCGCTGGTACTTGCCGCGCTGGAAGGAGGCGCCGGTTCCGAATCCCGACACCGGCGACTGGAGCGCCTGGCAGGAGCTGCTGTGCAGCAAGGATCACGACCCGGCAGGCACGGTGTTCGATGCCATGAACATCGTCTCCAACACCGGCTTCGGCACCGTTTCTTCTTCCATCGTTGCTTTGCCGGCGCCGCAATTCGCGACCCGCCGTTCGGTCTGGAAATTCCTCGGCGGCCGGCCGGACAAGTCCGGCGCCTGGCAGGACATCGCCCTTTAGGTCGCGACTATGCAAACCCTTGCGGCTCGATGCCGTTCGTGTATGTTACATTATAACATTGCGCATGGAGTTGCGATGCATCTGCGGGCGATCGGGCTCGGATGGTTGGCGGCGTTGGCGCTTTTCTCCGGCCCGGCCTGGGCTGGGGAAAAGCCGATCGTGGCGACCACCTTCTCGATCCTGGCCGATCTTGCCCAGCGGATCGGCGGCGATCACGTCCAGATCCTGACCCTGGTGGGTCCGAATCGCGATGCCCACGCGTTCGAGCCGGGCCCCAGGCAATCCGCGGAACTCGCCGGGGCTACGATGCTGATCGTCAACGGCCTCGGCTTCGAGCCCTGGCTCGGCCGCCTGGAGGACTCATCGGGCTTCACCGGGAGGCTCGTCACCGCCAGCGATGGCGTGGCCACGCTGGCCTGGAACTCGCAGCCGGGCATTGCCGATCCGCATGCCTTCCAGGACGTGGCGAACGCCCAGATCTATGCCGCCAATATCGCGAAGGCGCTGGCTGACGCCGATCCCGCCCATGCGGCCGACTTCAAGGCCAATGCCGATGCGCTGATCGCCGCCATGGGCGACCTGGACAAGGAGCTGAGAGCGGAGTTCGCGGCAATCCCGCAGGAGCGTCGGCACGTCCTCACGTCGCACGATGCGTTCCGGTATTTCGGCAGGGCCTATGGCATCCAGTTCGTCGCGGTCCAGGGCATCAGCACCGAAGCCGAGCCGACCGCCCAAGACCTTGCGAAGATCGTCCGGCAGGCGCGCGCCGGGCATCTTTCGGCGGTCTTTCTGGAGAACATGGCGGATCCCCGGCTGGCCGAGACCGTGGCCCGGGAATCGGGCGTGCGGCTGGGCGGCGAACTCTATGCCGACGCCTTGTCGGAGCCGGACGGCCCGGCACCGGACTACCTGTCGCTGGTCCGCTTCAATGCCAGGCAGTTGCTCGCCGCCATGCAGTGATCGAAGGCCGGGCGCGCGATCTTCTCTGTCCGCGCAAGTTATTGATTCAACGACTGGATCTCAACATCGGCGAGTCGCGCTGCGCCCGTGAGATTGATTGAGTTTCCGGGGTCCGCCTGCTAGAAGGATGCCGATTCCGACCTTGGCCCCCCTGGTTGGCCCCTTTTTCAGAATTGGAGAGCCCGGATGACCCGTCGCCGGCGCATTTACGAAGGCAAGGCCAAGGTCTTGTTCGAAGGTCCGGAGCCGGGAACGCTGGTCCAGTATTTCAAGGACGACGCCACCGCCTTCAACAACCAGAAAAAGGGGACGATCACCGGCAAGGGCGTCCTCAACAACCGCATCTCCGAATACCTGATGGTGAAGCTGGGCGAGATCGGCGTGCCGACCCATTTCGTGCGCCGGCTCAACATGCGCGAGCAGCTCGTGCGCGAGGTCGAGATCATCCCGCTCGAGGTGGTGGTGCGCAACATCGTCGCCGGCTCGCTCTCCAAGCGCTTCGGGATTCCCGAGGGCACCCAGCTCCCGCGCTCGATCATCGAATACTATTACAAGTCCGACGAGCTCAACGATCCGATGGTGTCCGAAGAGCACGTCACTGCATTCGGCTGGGCGACCCCGCAGGACATCGACGAGATGATGTCGCTCGCGCTGCGGGTGAACGACTTCCTGCTCGGCCTGTTCCTCGGCGTCGGGCTCAAGCTGGTGGATTTCAAGCTGGAGTTCGGCCGGCTCTACGAGGACGACGAGATGCGCATCGTGCTGGCGGACGAGATCAGCCCCGACAATTGCCGCCTGTGGGACGTGAAGACCAACGAGAAGCTGGACAAGGACCGTTTCCGCCGCGACCTCGGCAACGTCGAGGAGGCCTATCAGGAGGTGGCGCGGCGGCTCGGCATCTTCCCCGAAGGCGGCCCGAGGGACATGAAGGGTCCCTCGACGATGCAGTAGGGATGATGCAAAGGCGCAGCGCATCCGAGCGAATCTTCTCTTCCCCCCTTGTGGGGGAAGGATGCGGAGCCTTAGCGAGCATAGCGAGCTTAGGCGGAGCTGGATGGGGGGTGACGCGGCACGATGTGTGGAATAGGCCTTCTCCAATGCAGCATCGCGCTGTTAGGCGCTCCATAATTCCTCGTCAGCGATCGTGCGGTAGCACCCCCCATCCCAACCTTCCCCCACAAAGGGGGAAGGAGCTCGCCGAGCGCGCCGATGCAGTTTTTGCAATAACTCAATCATCATGACCCCATCGCAGAAGGACCATCGATGAAGGCGCGCGTTCACATCACCTTGAAAAACGGCGTGCTGGACCCGCAAGGCCGCGCGATCGCCCATGCCCTCGGCACGTTCGGGTTCGGCGGTGTCAACGACGTGCGCCAGGGCAAGTATATCGAGATCGATCTCAACGAACGCGACAAGGCCAAGGCCAGGCAGCAGGTCGACCAGATGTGCGCCAAGCTGCTGGCGAACACCGTGATCGAGAACTACGCCGTCGATCTCGTCGACTGACGGGGACTTCCATGAAAGCTGCCATTGTCGTGTTTCCCGGCTCCAATCGGGAGCGGGATGCGGAAGCGGCCCTGACCCAGGCGATGGGCCGGAAACCGATCATGGTCTGGCACCGCGATACCGAGCTGCCGGATGTCGATCTCGTGCTGGTGCCGGGCGGTTTCTCCTACGGCGACTACCTGCGCTGCGGCGCCATCGCCGCCCACTCGCCGGTCCTGCGCGAGGTGAAGGCCCGCGCCGACAAGGGGATGGCCGTGATCGGCGTCTGCAACGGCTTCCAGATCATCACCGAGGCGGGGCTGCTTCCGGGCGTGTTGCAGCGCAATGCCAGCCTCAAGTTCGTGTGCAGGAACGTGGGGCTGAAGGTCGAGACCTCGCAATCGCTGTTCACCAGCCAGTACGAGCAGGGACAGGTGCTGAGCATTCCGGTCGCCCATGCCGAGGGCAACTACTTCGCCGACGAGAAGACGCTGGACGAGCTGGAGGCGAACGGGCAAGTGGCGTTCCGCTATTGCAGCCCCGATGGCGAGTTCGGTGACGAGCACAATCCAAACGGCTCGGCGCGCAACATCGCCGGCATCTTCAACCGCACCAAGAACGTGCTGGGCCTGATGCCGCATCCGGAGAACGCGATCGAGCCGCTGCAAGGCTCGGTCGACGGCAAGCCCCTGTTCCGGAGCATGGTGGAGGCGCTGTCGTGAGCACGGCCGCCGCCAGGATCACGCCCAACATCGTCGCCGAGCATGGGCTGACCAACGAAGAGTACCAGCTGGTGCTGGAGATCATGGGCCGCGAGCCCTCGATGACGGAGCTCGGCATCTTCTCGGTGATGTGGAGCGAGCACTGCTCCTACAAGTCCTCGCGCGTGCACCTCAAGAAGCTGCCGACCAAGGCGCCCTGGGTGATCCAGGGGCCGGGCGAGAATGCCGGCGTCATCGACATCGGCGACGGCCAGGCCGCCATCTTCAAGATGGAAAGCCACAACCACCCGAGCTTCATCGAGCCGTACCAGGGCGCGGCGACCGGTGTCGGCGGCATCATGCGCGATGTCTTCACCATGGGGGCGCGCCCGATCGCCAACGTCAACGCGCTGCGCTTCGGCGAGCCGGATGATCCGAAGACCCGCCACCTGATCGCGGGCGTGGTCGCCGGGATCGGCGGCTACGGCAATTGCATGGGCGTGCCGACCGTCGCGGGCGAGGTCAATTTCCACGCCAGTTACAACGGCAACATCCTGGTCAATGCGATGACCGTGGGCCTCGCGCCGGCTGACAAGATCTTCTATTCGGCGGCTGCCGGCGTCGGCAATCCTGTCGTCTATGTCGGCGCCAAGACCGGGCGCGACGGCATCCACGGCGCCACCATGGCGTCGGCCGAGTTCAACGAGGATTCGGAGGAGAAGCGCCCGACCGTGCAGGTCGGCGATCCCTTCACGGAGAAGCTGCTGCTGGAGGCCTGCCTCGAGCTGATGGCGACCGACGCGATCGTCGCGATCCAGGACATGGGCGCGGCGGGTCTCACCTCATCCTCGGTCGAGATGTCGTCCAAGGGTGGCCTCGGCATCGAGCTCGACCTCGACAAGGTGCCGGTGCGCGAGACCCACATGACCGCATACGAGATCATGCTCTCCGAATCCCAGGAGCGCATGCTGATGATCCTGAAGCCCGAGGCGCGGGACACGGCGCGCGCGATCTTCGAGAAGTGGGAGCTGGACTTCGCCGAGATCGGGCGCCTCACCGACACCGGCCATCTGGTCTTGAAGAAGAACGGCAAGGTCGAAGCCAACATGCCGGTTGCGCCGCTGGTCGAGAAGTCGCCGGTCTATCAGCGCCCCTACGTCCCCACCAAGCCGCAGGCGGACATCGATCCGGCGTCGGTGCCGGCGCCATCCGACCTGCTGGCGGCGCTACGCACTCTCATTGGCTCGGCAGACCTCTCCTCGCGACGCTGGGTGTGGGAGCAGTACGATCACATCATCTCCGGCAACATCGCGCAGCGCCCCGGCGGCGATGCCGCGGTGGTGCGATTGCCAGAGATGAAGAAGGCGCTCGCCATCACCTCGGACTGCACGCCGCGCTATTGCCTCGCCGATCCCAAGCGTGGCGGCGCCCAGGCGGTGGCCGAGAGCTGGCGCAATCTGACCGCGGTCGGCGCGACGCCGCTCGCCATCACCGACAACATGAATTTCGGCAATCCGCAGCGACCGGAGATCATGGGCCAGTTCGTCGGGTGCATCGAGGGCATGGCGGAAGCCTGCACCGCGCTCGACTACCCCGTCATCTCCGGCAACGTCTCGCTCTACAACGAGACCAATGGCAAAGGCATCCTGCCGACGCCGGTCATCGGCGGTGTCGGCGCGATGGCGGACGCGGCCAAGTCGGCGGCCGCCGCCTTTCGTCAACCCGGCGAAGTTATTCTGCTGGTGGGCGAGACAAAAGGTCATCTGGGCCAGTCGATCTATCTGCGCGAGCTGCACGGCCGCGAAGAAGGCGCGCCGCCGCCGGTCGACCTTGCCGCGGAAAAACGCAATGGCGACTTCGTCCGTACGCAAATTCTGGCGGGGACCATTACCGCCTGTCACGATTGCTCCGACGGCGGCTCGCTGGTCGCGCTTGCGGAGATGGCGATGGCCGGCGACCTCGGCGCCACGCTCCGCACCCCGGCGGCGCTCGCGGCGCCGGCGCACGCCTTCTGGTTCGGCGAAGACCAGGCGCGCTATGTCGCTACGGTGGCGATGACCGATGGCGAGCGCTTCCTCGCCGATGCGAAAAAGGCCGGCGTGCCGGTGACCGTCCTCGGCGAGACCGGCAGCGGCGCATTGACCTTGGTCGATGCTGGTACCATATCGGTCGCGGATTTGCGGGCGGCGCACGAGGCGTTTTTCCCGGATCTCATGAGCGCGGGGAGCTGATCATGGCCATGGAAGCAAGCGAGATCGCCAAGCTGATCAAGGAGGCGCTGCCCGACGCCGACGTGAAGATCGAAGATCTGCGCGGCGACGGCGACCATTATGCGGCGCAGGTCGTATCCGCCGCGTTCGCCGGCAAGTCCCGCGTCCAGCAGCATCAGATGGTCTATGAAGCCCTGCGCGGGCGGATGGGCGACCAGCTCCATGCCCTGGCCCTGCAGACTTCTGCGCCCAAATAGGGGCTTAACCGCAACGCATTTGGGGTCTTGAGGTTGGCCGATTGACAGGGCTGGCTTTTGCCCTCATATGCCACATGAGGAATTCGGCGAAGGCTCGCCGCAGGAGAGATGGGAAATGAGCGATAATCCGGTCTTGGACCGCATCCGTGACGACATCGGCAGCAATGACGTCGTCCTCTACATGAAGGGCACGCCGGTCTTTCCGCAATGCGGCTTCTCCGCGGCGGTGGTCCAGGTGCTCTCGCACATGGGCGTCAAGTTCAAGGGCATCGACGTGCTGGCCGACCCTGGCCTGCGCCAGGGCATCAAGGAATTCGCGAGCTGGCCCACCATCCCGCAGCTCTACGTGAAGGGCGAATTCGTCGGCGGCTGCGACATCGTGCGCGAGATGTTCCAGTCGGGCGAGCTGCAGGAATTGCTGAAGAGCAAGGGCGTCGCGGTCACGCAGGCGGCGTAGAGCGCCCCTCAGACACCATGAAAAAGCCGGCCGGCTGGCCGGCTTTTTTCGTTACCACAACCAGGTTGGAGCGACATGAGAGCCTATCGAGAGAAGAGTTTTGAAGAGCGCATGAAGGCGTCTACTACGGCCAAGAAAGCGACGCTGCAGCGCTTTCTCAACCGACCCGGCGCCGACGACCCTGCCGTCATTGCACAAAAGGCTAGGCGCGCGGCGGTCGTCGCGGCCCGCGACGCGCGCCTCGCTGCACGGCAGGCCGCCAAGGTAGCGGCCGAAGAGCAGGAACGTGCGGCGGCCGAGGAGCGCGCGTTGCGGGAGCGGAGAGAAGCAGCCGAAAAGGCGGTGCTCGATGCTGCTCGAGCGGCGGCTCTGGCTGCCGAACAGAAGGCGGCGCGCGACGCCCGCTACGCCGCCCGCAAGGCGCGAAAATAGTGGCCCTTTCGAGCGACAGCGAAATTCCTGTCGCTCAGCCGCGGGCCTCTCCATGCAGGGCGTGCGGCGCCTGCTGTTCGTTCGCGCGCGACTGGCCGCGCTTCAGCACGGAGGAGGAATCCGATCTCGCGCGCATCCCGAGCACGCTTGTTGCGGCTGACCTGGCGGGAATGCGATGCGACGGCAACCGCTGTTCCGCGCTGGCGGGCAAGGTCGGCGTTGCGACCTCATGCACGATCTATGATATCAGGCCGGCCGTCTGCCGCGCCTGCGAGCCGGGCAGCGAGGCGTGCGGCATGGCGCGGCACCGTTTCGGCTTGAGCGCGCTGGCGGCGTAGACAAGGCGAATTGCCACGTCTGCGCGGCAACGCATCGGCTCTTCATTGAGGCGCTCCGGTGAGTGCTGCCCGCGCGCGTTGCCGCCGCCACCGCCGGCGCTGTTTCATGGCTAATGTCGGCTGCCCTTGGCGCCCGGTCCGCCACCCGCCTTGTCGCCATTGCCGCCGCCGTGGAAGCGCGGCGGGCGGGTGCGGCCGGCGCCTTTGCCCGTAGCACAGCCGGCGAGAATGGCGGCCGGCACGGCGAGCGAGCCGATCGCGAACAGTCGCAACAGGCGGCGGCGTCCCAATATGCGTTCGTCCATCGTGCACCTGCCGAAAAGAGATTCGAATCTTCAGGATGTGGGTGCCGGAGGGGCGTGCCGCAATGCAGGTCTGATCAATAGTCGCGCCGCTGTCCTTCCGCGTATCCCTACATGCCCCAGCCGTAGCTCGCCATGCCGAGGCTGCCGAGGGTGAAGCTGCCGTGCAGCTTGGCGGCGCCGCCGTCGCCATGGCCGGCGCCGAGTGCGACGTAGAGCGGCATCAGGTGATCCTCGGTGGGATGAGCCATCTGCGCGACATCGAGCGTGCCGCGGTAGCCGGCCAATGCCGCGAGGTCGTTGGCGGCGAGTGTCTTGTCCAGCCAGTCCTGGAAGTCGCTCGCCCAGCGCGGCGTGCGCCCGCCGTCCCACGAGACCTGCCGCAGGTTGTGCACTGACCCGCCGGAGCCCAGGATCAGCACACCTTCCTCGCGCAGCGGCGCGATCGCCTCGCCCAGCTTGATGTGCGCGTGGGTCGATTGCCCGCGCAGCAGCGAAAGCTGGATCATCGGGATCTCGCCGGCCGGCCAGGCCAGCATTGCCGGCACCCAGGCGCCGTGGTCGCGTCCGCGCTCGGCATCGAGCTGCGGATCATAACCGGCCGCGCGCAGGACCTCGGCGGTGTGCTCGGCGACATCCGGCGCGCCGGGCGCATCGTACGTGAGCTCGTACAGCGCCTTGGGGAAGCCGGAGAAATCATGGATCGTAGCCGGCCGCGGCGCCGCCGTGAGGCTCGGCACCGGCACCTCCCAATGCGCGGAGACGCACAGGATCGCCTGCGGCCGCGGCACCTTGCGCGCGAGCTCGATCAGGAACCGCCGCGCCGGCACGTCGTCGAACGGCAGCGTCGGCGCGCCGTGGGATACGAACAGGACGGGCATGCGGTCGGGCATGGTGATCTACTTCCAGCCATCGATGACGTTCATCGAGCGCAGGGAGACGTGGCCCTTGCGGCCGATGATGATGTGGTCGTGCAGGGAGACGCCGACCGCCTTCAGCGCGTTGCGCACCTCGCGCGTCAAGGCGATGTCGTCGCGCGAGGGCGAGGGGTCGCCGGTCGGGTGGTTGTGCGCCAT
>DASSBF010000235.1:0-30584 GCA_035699005.1 Dongiaceae bacterium | reverse complement strand
CTTCTTGCGGTCGAACATGCCGAGGCCGGTCCTTCGCGGAGGCTAGTTGTTGGGAACCGTCGTCGGATCCACCCGGGACATCGGCACCGCGGCTTCCATGACGATCCTCACCGCCAGGTCGGGTGCGATCGAGCCCTTCATCGCCGCCATCAGCTTGTGCGCGGCGTGGGCCATGTGCAACGGCCAGGACAGCGGCTCGGCCAGCGCCAGCAGCAGCCGCGCGCCCGGCCAGAAGCGCTCCAGCGCAACCCGCGGCAGGATTCCCGGCAGGTGGTCGTCCGGCAGGCGCGGCAGGCCGAATTGCGAGGTGCCCGCCGTCGCCTCGCAGTGGCGGAACAGGTTGCCGATATCAGGCAGGTGGTCGCCGCCCGCGGCCAGGGCAGAGCCGGCCACGATCTTCCAGATCGACGGATTCTTCGGCTCCATCGAGGCGAGGATGGAGTTGAGCGCATCACCGAAGAAGAAGGTCTCGCCCGAGGCCGCCTCCACCACCTTGAAGGCCTGGGTGATCGCCAGCTTGCCTGGCTTCACCATGCCTTCCCACAGCGCCTGCTGGGCGGCGTAGCCCGTCAGCGCGCCGACCGCGGTCAGGATGGTTTCGCAATGGATGCCGCGCTGATCCTTCAGCTCGCGCATCAGCCAGTCGGCGATGCGGGTCGGGATGTCGCCGAGCATCGGGGCGTCGGGGCCATCGGCATTGCCGCGCGTGAAGCCGACCGGCCCGCGCCGGACCTCCGGCTTGGGAAACTGCGGCACCGCATTCGCGGCCGGCCTGTCATCGCCGCCCGCCGCATCGGGCGCGGGGGCCACCGGCGTGGCGCGCCGGCCGAAGCCGCCGGGCTGCGGCTGGAAGCGCGGCAGGCCGGCCTCCATCCGCGACTCCTCCTTCTTCCGATCGTCGAACTGGCTCCGGTCGGAGGGCGCGCCTTTCAAGCGGTCGAGCATGCCACCTACTCTCTCGGCAGGGTCACTGGATCGATCTTGGACATCGGCACCGCCGCCTCCATCACGATCTGCACGGCGATGTCGGGCCTGATCGTGTCCTTCAGCTCCACGATCAAGGCATGCGCCGCCATTGCCAGGTGCAGCGGCCAGCTCATCGGCTCGCTGCTGGCCAGCTTGCGGCGCGCCGCCGGCCAGAAGCGGCTGACCGCCTCGCGCGGCAGGATCTCGGGCATGTGCGCCTCCGGCACCCGCGGCACGCCGAACTCCTGGCTGCCGACGGTCGCCGCGCAATGCTTGATCATGTCGGTGACGTCCGGAAGGTTGATGGCGCCGGCTTCGTAGCCGGCGCTCGAGACGACCTTCCAGATCGAGGCATGCCCCGATTCCGTATTCGCCGCGCCGTCCTTGGACACGATCACGGCGTTGAGCAGGTCGCCGAAGAAGAAGACCTCGCCGGAGCGGGTCTCGATCACCACGAAGGCCTGGTCGAGCGTCAGCCGGCCGGACTTCACCACGGTTTCGCGGATCGCCTGCTGGGCCGCATAGCCGGCCAGCGCGCCGAGCGCGCACAGCACCGATTCCTGCTGCACCTGCTTGCCGCGGCGCAGCTCGCCCGCCAGCCAGGCGAGAAGCGCGTTCGCGAGATCGTCGCCTGCGACCGGCACCGCGTGCGCCCTGCCGGGATCGTCATGGGCAGGCTGCAGGTCGAACGGCCGGGCGGCGACGCGCCCGGGCCCGTTGCGATCGTTCGCGCCATGATCGTTGGCGGCCCGGCTCGGCGGGTTGCCGTCGGTGGTCTCCGGGATCGGGGTCTTGCGCCGGCCAAAGCCGCTTGGCGCGGGAGCGTCCGCGCCGAATCCGTCAGGGCGCCGCAACGATGCAGCGCCGGCCTTGTCCTGCTCTCCCGCCCGACCGCTCAGGGGCTTCATCCTCGATCGATCAAACACGTTGAAAATCCAATGAATCTCGCGCCTTACGAGCATACCCCGAATGCCATGGCCTGCAAAGCGCGATGCTCCTTTGTAGCGCGAAATGGTGAAGGCATAGTTTACGAAAGGTGAAGGCCGATGACCCGATCCGGCGGCGGCGGGATGGCCGGGTTTTCGCGCAATGGCTGTCGCGGTCGCGCATGGCGGGAATCTGCCCCGGCGCGCGCCAGTCGGGCGTACTTGTTCGGGCGTACTTGTGTTGCAATCTGGCGATTGGAACGCCGCGCGGAACCGCGGCATAGTCGCCGACGATCTCGGCGATCGCGAAGCGGGAGGTTCGGCGTGTCGATGTGGGCGAAGGCGCTTGGTCTGCCTCATCCGGCGGCGGCGCAATGACGCCGTTCGGCCACATGCTGCGGGCGCTGCGCCAAGCGCGGGGCTGCCAGCTCAAGGATCTCGCCAAGGCGCTGAAGGTCAGCTCCGCCTATCTCTCGGCGCTGGAGCACGGCCATCGCGGCAAGCCCTCGCCGGGGCTGGTGCAGCAGGTGGCGGCCTACTTCAACCTCGCATGGGACGAGGTGGACGAACTGAAGGCGCTGGCGGACCTGTCCGACCCGCGCGTCACCATCGACACCGCGGGGCTCAGCCCCGAGGCGACCGAGCTCGCCAACCGCCTTGCCGAGCGCGTTGGCGCGCTGAGCGATGCCGAACTCGCGCGGCTGCTGGCGCTGCTGAAACAGGCGCGATGATTCAAACTAAACATCGATGGGGGTGAGCGCCTCGCTGTTGCCTACCTGCGCCGGTGCAAAAAGTAGCGGCCGGGCTTGATGCCGGCCGGCAACGCGAGCGCCTCGAGCGCGGCGTCGGCGACCGGCTGATCGCTGATGAGCACACCGCCGGGCTTCAGCAGTTGCAGGACGAGCGGCGTCATGGCGCGCGCGAGCTGCCGGCTGGCCGCCTCATCGCCGGAGCCGATGTCGAGGTTGGCGAGCGCGGTGGCCTGGCCGAGCTGTGCGACCGCCGTCGGCAGGCTGTCGAGAAAATCGCCGAGGAACAGCCGGTCGGCCGGCGGGATGCAATCGGGATGTGCCGCCACCTGGCGCTCGAACACATAGATGTCGCGGCCGCCGAGGCGCTCGCGCAAATGATCGTAGGTGCGCCCGTTGCCGAGGCCGAACTCCAGCACGTTGCCGGGCAGCGCGGCGATCAGCGCTGCCGCCGCGTCGATGCACGCGCGTTGCGCCTCCAGGCGGCGGATGAAGGAGTCCAATCGACTCATTTGCAAGAGTCTCGCGCGGCATCACCCCCCATCCCAACCTTCCCCCACCCTTCGGCGTAGGCCGACATTCGTCGGCGGGAGGGAAGGGGCTCACCGCGTTCTGTCATCTGACATCCGATCTCTGTTCTCTGATTCAGTGCTTGTTCGCCGCGAGCAGCTCGTTGGCGTGCTGCAGGCGCTGGGCGAGGACGCGCATGACCTCGATGGAGATGGTCGGGAAGTCGCTCACCATGCGGAAGAACAGATCCTTTGTGATCTTGAGCGCGGTCAGATCCTCGGTCGCGACGATGGTCGCGGTGCGCGGCACGTCGCACAGGATCGCCATGTCGCCGACGAAGGCGTCGCGCTTCACGTCGGCCACCTTCAGGGGGCCGCCCGGCGTGTCGATCACCACGTCCGCCCTGCCGTCGAGGATGATATAGGCGGCGTCCGCGATGTCGCCCTGGTGGAACATCTCCTCGCCCTTGCGGAACTGCGCGCGCTCCGCGGCGAAGGCCATCAGCTTCAGCTTGGCCGGCTCGACCTTGGCGAACAATTCCATGCGCTTCAGCGCTTCGACGTCATCGAGAATGCTCATGGTATCCGTCTCCGTCCCGGATTATGCCGCGTGTGCCCTAAATTTGCCTAGCTTGCCGCCACCTGCATGCCGATGCCGAGGTCGGAGAGCGCGGTCCCCGGCCGCGCCAGCCGATCCAGCGGCCCCTGCTCGATCACCCGGCCGTCGCGCATCACCGCCACGCGGTCCATGACGCTGCACAAGGCGGCGTTGTCCGCGATCAGGATGAGGCACCGATCCTTCATCTCGCGCCGCAAGGCCTTCACGATGCGGGCCTGCGACCCCGCTTCCAGCGGCGCCAGTGCGTTGTTGAGGATGAGTATCCTCGGGTGCCGCACCAGGGCGCGCACCAGCGCGACCTTCTGGCGCTGCGGCGCGGTCAGCCGCCGCCCGCCGGTCCCGACGCCATGCTCCAGCCCGACCGCCAGCACCTCGGCCTTGAGTCCGATCTCGCTCACGATATCGAACACCAGCCGGAAGATCTTCTGCGCGGCCTGGGCCTGGCCGTAGACCAGGCGGCCGAACAGCATGTTGTCCTGCACGGTGGCGGCGGCGTTGTAGCGCTCGGGATCGTAGAACTCGATGTACCCGCGGTATTCCTCCGGCAGGGTCTCGGCGAAGCGGCGGCGCGCCGCCAGCAGCTTGCCCTCCAGCTCCTGGTCGATCAGGCCCAGACGATGCCGCGCCTCGATATAGGGAAAGGTGATCGCGACCAGCCGCTGCTGGTCGGCGGGCGAGGCATTCTCCAGGCCGCCGCGCTGGATCCGGTTCAGGAGCTGCTGGACCCGCGGCAGATCGTCGGCCGAGATGAAGCTGAACTGCTCGAAGAACGGATGGCCGGGCGGCAGATCGGCGAACAGCTCGACCATGGTCTCGGCGATCTTGGCGCCCATCGCCATCAGGGCCGGCTTCAGCCCTTCGGCCTCGATGGTGCGGGCCAGGATCTCGTTGTCGCGCAGCGAGCCGAAATCGAACACCGCGCCGCGCGGCGTGCCGAACAGCAGGTTCTCCGCCACCGTCATGTTCTGGTTGTAGTGGGCTGGATCGAACGGCTCGACCAGATGGTTGACGTCCGGCTCCTCCAGCCGGCGATGGATCGCGGCGCGCGCTTCCAGGAACTTTGCCGCGGTCTCGGGCTGCTCGTCGGGATCGATCCGGCCGCGCAGGCCGTACTGGTAGACGTCGTCCTCCAGCTCCACCGCCGGCAGCAGGTCGATGATGCACCGCTTCAATCCGGCCTCGTCCTCGACGCCGGCGGCCGCGAAATCGACCCAGTCCGCGTGGATGTCCAGCAGCGGGTTGCCGGTGCGCCGGGCCTCCGCGATCCGGCGCTCGTAATGCGCCAGCGCGCGTCCTTCATATCTGGCCGGCGCGATCGGCCGGTGCTTCAGGCCGTAGACCACGTTCTCGAAGATGGAGACCGGGAACAGATAGGTTTCATCGCCGACATAAGAGAGGTGGCGGCCGATCGTTCCTTCGGGCAGCGTCGTCATGTCGGCGCTGCCCCAGCGCAACGTCCCGGTGCTCGGCGCCACGAGGCGCGCCAGGACCAGCCCCAGCGCTTCCTTGCCGGAGCCGGAGAACCCGACGATCGCGAGATGGTCGCTGGAGCCGACCTCCAGCGCCGCATTGTCCAGGAGCCGCGCCCCGCCATCCTCGTGATACCCGATCGCCTGGGCGGAGAGGCCACCCTCCGGCGCCGACGGGTCCTGGGCGGACAGTCGCTGGAGCTCTTCGGGCAGCATGCCGGTCGGGGTGAACTGCTCGATCACCTGCTCGTACTTGATCTGGACATCCTGGCTCTGCTGCTGCCAGTCGATCAGCTCCTTGATGGGGCTCGGCAAATCCTTGTAGGCGTTGATCACTGCGATCAGTGCGCCGACGTCGAACTGGCCTTTCAACGCGAAATAGCCGCCGATCAGATAGAACAGGAACGGCGTGGTCTGCGAGAGCATGTTGTTGAGGTATTTGACGAAGAACTTGCGCTGATAAAGCTCGAACCGGATCAGGAAGATCGTCTCCAGCCGATTGACGATATCGGCGCGCTCGTAGTTCGAGGTGTCGTTGGCATGGATCTCAATGGTGCCGTCCACCCCCTCGGCGATGCGCCCGGCAAGCTGCCGCGCCGTCAATTGGCGCTGGCGCCCCAATTCCAGAATGCGGCGGCGCAACAGCGGGATGACGACAATCTGTACCGCCAGCACAAGCACCGAAATCAGGCCGAGCCACACGCTCTGCATCATGATGAAGAAAAGTGCGGTCAGAGCCTGTCCGCCAAGGAAGGCCGGCGTGATGTAGGCATCTCCGATGAAGCCGCCCAGCGGCTCGACCTCATCCTTGATCATGGTGGCCACTTCCGCCTGCTTGACCTTGCGGAAATGGCCGATGGGAAAGCGCAGCACCCGGTCGTAGAGCTCGTAGCGCATGCGGCGCAGCATGCGCTCGCCGAGCCGGCCCTTCTCGGTGTTCACGACCTGCTTGATCCAGCCGTTCACCACCACGAAGAACAGGAACGAGAAGCACAGGGCGACCAGGTAGGCAATCTTGTCCAGCTGGAACCCCTGGAACAGCGTCACCTCCGGAAAATCGAGCCAGCCGATGGGACCGATGGTCAGGTCCAGGAAGGACGCGGTGGTTCGGCCGCCCTCAAACGCCTCGCCCTGGATGGCCTGGTTCACGATGGTCTTGGGCAGGTTGAGCGAGGCGAAATAGAATACGTAGGAGATGGCGACGACGACCAGGATGACCGACTGGTCGCGCCACGAATTGCGCCAGATGTAACGAAAGAGGTTGCGTTCCATGCCCCGGCCTCACACCGGCATACGCCGGTGGCTCGATTCCATGATGGTCAGGACAATAGGGGGAAGTCGGAGAACAGAGAACAGAGAACAGAAAGATGCGCCGCCGCCGAATCGTCCTGATCTGAGTCATCGGCCCCGCTGTTTTCCCGGTTGCGGCGGGCGGTCCGGGTTATCGGCGAAGAAAATCCGTCTTGCAGCCCTTTCTGCAGAAAATATGTTGTAAATCAATGGATTAAAAAGTTCATTTGGGGTCGGCGGGATGACGCGCCATCTAACCGGTTCATACTTTTGTTCGGTAAAGACCCTATGCCATACTCATGCCGCTCGCCGCTGAGGGGGGACTAAGGCGCGTGTCCGATAACGATACCAAGAACCGGGACGTGCGCGTCCTGATCTACTCGCATGACACATTCGGTTTGGGCCATCTCAGGCGCTGCCTGACCATCGCCCATTCGCTGGTCGACCAGAACAAGGACATGTCGGTCATCATCCTGACCGGCTCGCCCATCATCGGCAGCTTCAACTTCCGGGCGCGCGTGGATTTTGTGCGCATCCCCGGCGTCATCAAGCTGCGCTCCGGCGACTACACGCCCCTGAGCCTGCTGATCGACATCGACGAGACGCTGGCGATGCGCGATTCCATCATCCAGCACACCGCCGACATCTTCGATCCCGACATCTTCATCGTGGACAAGGAGCCGCTGGGTCTTCGGGGCGAGGTGGAAAAAACGCTGAAGATGCTGAAGGAGCGCGGGACGCACCTGGCGCTCGGCCTCAGGGACATCATGGACGATCCCGTCCATCTCATCCCCGAGTGGGAGCGCAAGAAGGCGGTGCCGGCGCTGCGCGACCTCTACGATTCGATCTGGGTCTACGGCCTGCCGCAGATCTGCGATCCCCTGGAAGGCATCGAGCTGCCGAAATCGGTGCGGCGCAAGATGACCTATACCGGCTACCTGCACCGCTCCCTGCCGCACGGCACGCCGGCGCACTGGACATTGCAGAAGATCGAGCCGCCCTACCTGCTGGTGACGACCGGCGGCGGCGGCGACGGCGAGGAGGTGATCGACTGGGTGCTGCGCGCGTACGAGAACGACAAGGCGCTGCCGCATCCCGCGCTGCTGGTGCTCGGCCCCTTCATGCATTCCGACCGCCAGGCGGAGTTCATCCACCGCGCCAACCGGCTGGACAATGTCGAGGCCATCACGTTCGATGCGCAGATCGAGCATCTGATGGCGCGCGCCATCGGCGTGGTCGCGATGGGGGGCTACAACACCTTCTGCGAGATCCTCTCGTTCGACAAGCGCGCGGTGATCGTGCCGCGCACCCAGCCGCGCATGGAGCAGTATATCCGCGCCAAGCGGGCGGAGGAGCTCGGCCTCTCCTCCATGCTGACGGATGACGACGTGCGTGACTGGAAGCGCATGGCGACGGCGCTGCGGCAGCTGCCGCAGCAGGCGCTGCCCAGCGACGTGGTGGTGCCGGGGCTGATGGACGGGCTCGAGAACCTCAACCGCCTGGTCAACCACGCGGTCGAGCGGGTCCGGAAGGCCGAGCGCGAGCGTGGCAGCGAACGCGTCGAGCGCGCCGGCAACGGCAGCCGCTCCCGCCTCCGCGTCGCCGGCCGCAAGCCGCGGTGACACCGCCGCTCATCCCGTACCAATGATTCCACTACAATTCCGTCCCTATCAGAGTAGTGGACGCGCCGGAGCACGCCTATCGTGGCGGGTCGCCTGATCTTCATCCTCAAGGGGTATCCGCGCTTGTCGGAGACCTTCATCGCGCAGGAGATCCGGGCGCTGGAGCAGCGCGGGTTCGCGATCGATATCGTCAGCCTGCGGTTCCCGACCGACAAGCACGTGCATCCGGTGCATCGCGACATCGCCGCGGCGGTTTCCTACCTGCCGGAATATCTCTACCGGGAGCCGCTGCGCGTGCTGCGCTCGTGGGCGAAGGCGCACGGCCATCGCGGCTACTGGCGCGCGCTCGGATGCTGGGTCAAGGACCTGCTGCGCGACCCGACGCCCAACCGGGCGCGGCGCTTCGGCCAGGCCTGCGTGATGGTGGCGGAGCTGCCGCGGGATGCGAGCCGGCTGCATGCGCATTTCATCCATACGCCGGCCTCGGCGACCTACTACGCGCATCTCATCACCGGATTGCCGTGGAGCTGCTCGGCGCACGCCAAGGACATCTGGACCTCGCCCAACTGGGACAAGCGCGAGAAGCTCGCCACCCTCGACTGGCTGGTGACCTGCACGCGCGAGGGCTACAAGCATCTGCGCCAGATCGCGGCTCCGGCGGACAAGGACAAGATCCATCTGGTCTATCACGGGATCGATTTCGCGCGCTTCCCGGAGCCGCCCATGTCCAATCCTGCGCGGACGCGCGATCCGAAGGCGCCGCTGCGGGTCCTCTCGGTCGGGCGCGCGGTGCCGAAGAAGGGCTTTGCCGATCTGTTGCAGGCGCTCGCCCTGTTGCCGAAGGAATGCGACTGGCGCTTCCACCATATCGGCGGCGGTCCGCTGCTTGACGATCTCAAGAGTCTGGCGGAAACCCTGCAGATCGCGAAATTCGTGACGTGGCATGGCGCCGCCCCACAGGAGCAGGTGCTGGAAGCCTATCGCGCGGCCGACATCTTCGTGCTGGCGAGCTGCATCGCGGAGGATGGCGACCGCGACGGGTTGCCGAACGTGCTGATGGAAGCGCAGAGTCAGAAGCTGGCGGTGGTGGCGACCAGCCTCGCCGGAATCGCCGAACTGGTGATCCCGAACGAGACCGGCCTGCTGGTGCCCCCGGGCGCGCCAGAGAACCTCTCGGGCGCGCTGCTGCGCCTGATTCGCGATCCGGAGCTGCGCGCGCGCCTGGCCGAGGCCGGTTTCCGGCGCGTGCGCGAGCACTTCTCGCTCGAACGCGGCATCGACGATCTGGAGCGGAGGTTCAAGCAGGACGGATGAGCATCCAACGCGCGACCGAACCCCTTCCCCCCTTGTGGGGGAAGGTTGGGATGGGGGGTGATGCAGCGCTGCGGCTTCGAGGTCTCGCGCTCTTGCGAGCGCGCGCGCCTCTCGGCGCGCTACCCCCCAGCCCAGCTTCGGCTAAGTTCGCGTTGCTCGCTAAGCCTGCGCAACCCTCCCCCACAAGGGGGGAAGGGAATGTTGTCGCGCCACATCCGTTCCGATGACCCGCATCCTGTTCTATGCGCCGTTGAAGGCGCCGGATCATCCGACGCCATCGGGGGACCGGACAATGGGGCGCCTGCTGATGCGGGCGCTGCGGCGCGCCGGGTTCGAGGTGGCGTTGGCGAGCCGCCTGCGCGCGCGCCTCGCCACGCCCAGCCTCTCCGCGCAATACGCCACGCGCGACAAGAGCTTCGCGGTCGCCGACCGCCTGGTCGGGCGGGCGCGCTCGCTCCCAAGAGCGCAGCGGCCGCGCGCCTTCGTCACCTATCATCTCTATTACAAGGCGGTGGACTGGATCGGGCCGCGCGTTGCCGCCGCGCTCAACATTCCGTACCTGGTGGCCGAGGCAAGCCACGCGCCCAAGCGCGCGCAGGATGAGTGGGCCTTCAACCATGCGGGCGCGGCGGCGGCGATCAGCAAGGCGGATGCGATCTTCTGTCTCAATCCCGGCGACAAGGAATGCCTCGCGCTGGTGACCGAGAAACGCCGGCTGATCGACCTGCCGCCCTTTCTCGACCTGAACAGGTTCGCGCCGGCAGTGCCGGACCACGCGGCCGCGCGCACGGACCTGGCCCGGCGGTCGAAGCTGGACGCGGCGCGGCCCTGGCTGCTGGCGGTCGCCATGATGCGCGCGGGCGACAAGCTCGCCTCCTATCGGATGTTGGCCGCGGCGGTGAAAGGCGCGGGGCTGAAGCGACCCATTCTGCTGATCGTCGGCGACGGCGAAGCGCGGCGCGCGGTGAAGGCGGCCTTTGCCGGCGCGCCATGCCCCGTCGCGTTCCTCGGCAGGATCGCGCCGGACAAGCTGCCGCCGCTCTACGCAGCATCGGACCTGCTGGTCTGGCCGGCGATCAACGAGGCGTTCGGCATGGCGCTGCTGGAAGCGCAGGCCTGCGGCCTGCCGGTGCTGGCCGGCGCATTCGGCGGCGTCGCGGGCATCGTCGCGGACGGCAAGACCGGGTTCCTCGCCAGGCCGGGCGATGTCGGCGATTTCGCACGCGGCCTGAAGCGTGCGCTGAAATCCGACCTCAACGCGATGGGCGGCGCGGCGCGGCGCAAGGTGGAACGGCGGCACGACATCGCGGCCGCCTCCGCCACCTTCGCGCGCACGCTGGGGAAGCTGGGCGTCGCGCCATGACGCTGATCGTCGCGCTGCGCCATGCCCCGACCGCGTGGAACCGCGGCAAGCGATTGCAGGGCCGCACCGACGTCGCGCTGGACGAGGAAGGCATCGCCGTCGCGGCACGCTGGCGCATCGATCCGGAATGGGCTGGCTACCGCATCCTCTCCAGCCCGCTGCAGCGTGCGCGCATGACGGCCTCGGTTCTGTTTCCCGATGCGGAGATCGGGATCGACCGGCGCCTGATCGAAATGGATTTCGGCGCCTGGGAGGGCAAGCGCCTTGCGGATGTGCGTGCGGAGTCCGGCAGCGACGCCGCCGCGCGGGAGGCGCTCGGCCTCGACTTCAGGGCGCCGGAAGGCGAGTCCCCGCGCGAGGTGCAGGCGCGCATCCGACCCCTGCTGGCGCGGCTCGCGGAGCTGGAGAGGCCGACGGTTCTGGTCACGCACAAGGCCGTCATCCGCGCCCTCTATGCCTTGGCGACCGGATGGACCATGATCGGCAAGCCGCTGGCAAAGTTGCGCCCGAACTGCGCGCAGGTGTTCCGGCTCAGCGAGGATGGAATGCCGGTGGTGGAAAACTTGAATCTGAGTTTGGAGCGGTGATGGTGCGTGAATACGGTGGCGGTGCCACCCTCTCGTCCGTCATCCCGGGCTTGACCCGGGATCCATCGTGCAGTCCCAGGAGACGCTGTGGCGTGGCCGCGTTCGTGTCTCATTCTGCTCGTGCGGCGGAGAAATGGACCCCGGCTCGCGCTGCGCTTGGCCGGGGTGACGGTTGGAGGAGCGGTGACGGGGTGTGTCGATGACCTCGCCCCGCGTCTTCTTCTATGTGCAGCATCTGCTCGGCATCGGGCATCTGAAGCGGGCGGCGGCGATTGCGCGGGCGCTGGCGGAGGCGGGCGCGTCGGTCGATTTCGTGCTGGGCGGTGCGCCGGTCGCCGGCATCGCCCCGGCCGGCGCGCGCCTCGTGCAGCTGCCGCCGGCCATCGCATCGGACGCGCAATTCACCAACCTGCTCGACGAGCATGGCGACAAGGTCGACGAAACCTGGAAGGCGTGGCGCAGAGGGGCGCTTCTGACCGCCTTCGCGGATGCGAAGCCCGACATCGTGCTGCTGGAGATGTATCCGTTCGGCCGGCGGCAGTTCCGCTTCGAGCTGCTGCCGCTGCTGGACTGTATCGCGGGATTGTTCCCCAGGCCGGTGGTCGCGGTCTCGGTGCGCGACATCCTGGTCGACAAGGGCCGCGTGGATCGCGCGCGCGAGGCAGTCGATATCGTCAACGACCATGTCGATCTCGTCCTGGTGCACGGCGATCCGCAGCTGACGCGCTTCGACCTCACCTTCCCTCTGGCGGCAGCCATTGCGCACCGGCTCGCCTATACCGGCTTCGTGGTGGAAAGGCCGGTCGCGGCCGACCCGTTCGGCGGCCGCGCGGACGGCGAGATCCTGGTCTCGGCCGGCGGCGGCGCGGTCGGGTTCCCGCTGCTGGCGGCTGCGATTCGCGCCAAGAGGCTGACGCGCCACCGTCATCACCGCTGGCGCGTCGTCACCGGCGCCAACCTGCCGCCGGCCCAGCGCACGGAACTCGACCGGTTGGCGGCCGGCGATCCCGACATCGCGATCGAAGGCTTCCGTGCCGATTTCGGCAAGCTGCTCGCGGCCTGCCGGCTTTCGGTGTCCCAGGGCGGCTACAACACGGTGATGGAGCTGATCGCGAGCCGCTGCCCCGCCGTTGTGGTGCCGTTCGCGGAGGGGGGCGAGAGCGAGCAGACCCTGCGCGCGCGCATGCTGATGGAACGCCAGGTGCTGAGCATGGTCGACCCGGAGTTCCTGACCGCCGGCACGCTGGCCGCCGCGATCGATGCGGTCAAGCCGCCGGCCGAGCTCGCGCTCAATCTCGACGGCGCGCGCCAGAGCGCGGCCCAATTGATCGCCGCGTGGAAGAAGCGGACGTGAGCGCCCGGCTTGGGCCGGAATGGGATGCGCTGGCGCGCGAATGCGATGCGTGGGCTGGGGACGGCCGGCCGGTCGCGTTGTGGTGGCGGGACGATGATGCCGTCGCCGACACGCCCGCCTTGCGGCGCCTGATCGGGATCGCGCGCGTCCCGCTCGCGCTGGCGGTGATCCCGGCCGCGCTCGATGCCAGACTGCCGGTGCTGCTGCAGAACCATCGTTCGATCGGCGTGCTGCAACATGGGTTCGAGCACCGCAACCGCGCCCCGGCGGGCGGCAAGAAGTCGGAATTCCCCGCCAGCCGGCCCTGGCCGGAGGTCGCCGCGGATCTCGTGCGCGGCCGCGACCGTCTGGCGGAGGCTTTCGGCGACCGGTTCGTGCCGGTCCTGACCCCGCCCTGGAACCGCATCGATCCCGGCCACGCCGCCCGGCTGCCGGAACTCTCATACCGCGGATTAACCGCCTATCTGGCGCGCGCAAGCGAGGAAGGACCGCAGCGGCAGGGCGGACGCTTCACTCGCGTCAACACCCATGTCGACGTGATGGATTGGCGCGGCACGAAGGGCTTCGTCGGGGCGCCGGCGGCCATCGCCCTGCTGGCCGGCCATCTGGCGGCAAAGCGGCTGGGCGACGCCGATCCGGGCGAGCCAACCGGTCTGTTGACGCATCATCTGGTCCATGACACAGAAACATGGGAGTTTCTGGGAGATTTGCAGGATTGGTGCGCCAAAAGGCCGAATATCGAATGGCGAAGCGCCGCCGATCTGTTTCCGGAGTAACGGGGAGAGAATGACCGAGCTGAGATATCCGCTCTCGGCCCTCCTCTGGGATTACGTCCGCGGGATCGGGGGCATCGCCATCTGCTTTGTGATCCTGGTCACAAACGAATGGCATAGTCAGTTGATGTGGCTTTTCGTGGGATTGACCATCTTGTTCGCGATCTACACGATGACGACCCTCGCCAAGAACTTGGCGCGGTTCCGGGTGTCGGAAGAGGGGATCGAATGCGGGGCCTTCCGGAAGCGGACCATTCGCTGGGGCGATCTCAGCGAACTGGCGCTGCGCTACTACCCCACCTCGCGCAGCCGCAAGAAAGGCTGGATGACCCTCACCCTCAAGACCAGGCCGGCCGCGGGCGGTTCGGGCCGCAGGCCCAGCGCGGAGACCAGTCTGCAGATCGAATCCACATTGCCCGGCTTCCCGGAGATCGCGGCCCGCGCGGCCCACGCCGCCCGCGAAAACAAGCTGACGGTGGACCGGGTGACGGCGGACAATCTTGCCGCCATCGGTGCCGCGTGACGGCGGGACGCTGATCCATGGCCAAGGACGCGCTGCCCGGCAATCCGCAGGCCCGCGAGCTGCTGCCCCACGACCTGCTGACGGTGCGCGGGCTCAAGATCGCGTTCGATCTCGACACCGGCATCCTCGAAGCGGTGCGCGGCATCGATTTTCGCGTGCCCCACGGCAGGACCGTGGCGCTGGTCGGCGAATCGGGCTCCGGCAAGTCTGTGGTGGCGCAGGCCATCATGGGCATCCTGCCGAAGATCGCGCGCATCTCCGCGGGCCAGATCCTGTTCGACCGGTCGGGCCGGGTCAACGGCGCCAACGGAGGCAGCAACGGCGCCAACGGCGCGGCGATCATCGACATCGCGCAGCAGCCGCGCAACGGGCCGGTGATGCGCTCGATTCGCGGCAGCGCGATCTCCATCATCTTCCAGGAGCCGATGACCTCGCTGTCGCCGGTCCATACCGTCGGCGACCAGATCGGCGAGGCGCTGCGGCTGCATCGCAAGGTGTCGAGCCGCCAGGCCAAGGAGCTGGTGATCGACATGCTGCGCCTGGTGGGCTTCCCCGATCCCAGGCGCGGCCTCAAGACCTATCCGTTCGAGCTCTCGGGCGGCTTGCGCCAGCGCGCGATGATCGCGATGGCCCTGATCTGCCGCCCCACCCTGCTGATCGCGGACGAGCCGACGACCGCGCTCGACGTCACCATCCAGGCCCAGATCCTGAAGCTGATGATCGATCTGCAGCAGGAGCTGCAGATGGCGCTGCTGCTGATCACGCACGATCTCGGCGTGGTCGCCAACGTGGCGGACGAGATCGTCGTCATGTACCACGGCGAGGTGATGGAATCCGGCACCATGGAGGATCTGATCCGGGCGCCGGAGCATCCCTACCTGCAGGCGCTGCTGCGCGCGGTGCCGCGCTTCGGCATGGCGCCGGGCGAGCGCCTCACGCCGATCCGCGAGATCCCGATGACCGACGGCAAGATGTTCGCCGAGAAGCATCCCTGGCCGGAGGGCGCGGGCCTCGGCACGCCGCTGCTGCTGGTGGAGAATGTCAGCAAGCGCTTCGCGATCCGCAAGAGCGGGTTCTTCGGCGGCGAGGCGAGGGAGGTGCTGGCGGTCGACGATGTCAGCTTCGAGGTGAAGCGCGGCGAATGCCTGGGACTGGTCGGCGAATCCGGCTGCGGCAAGACCACGCTCTCCAAGATCATCATGCGCGCGATCACCCCCGACACCGGGCGCATCCTGTTCAACGAAGGCGCGCAACTGACCGAGACGCTGAAGCTGCGCGGCCCGGCGCTGCAGGAGTTCCGCAAGCGCATCCAGTTCGTGTTCCAGGACCCGATGGGATCGCTCAATCCGCGCATGTCGGTCTATGACATCATCACCGAGCCGCTGGTGATCCACGGCGTCGGCACGGCGCGCGAGCGCGAGGAGATCGCCAAGGAGCTGATGGCGCTGGTCGGGCTCGACACCAAGCATCTTCGGCGCTACCCGCATTCCTTCTCGGGCGGGCAGCGCCAGCGCATCGGGATCGCGCGCGCCATCGCCCTGCGGCCCGACATCGTGATCTGCGACGAGCCGGTTTCCGCGCTCGACGTCTCGATCCAGGCCCAGATTCTGAATTTGCTCAAGGATTTGCAGGCCAAGCTCGGCCTCACCTACATCTTCATCTCGCACAACTTGGCGGTGGTTGAATATATTGCCGACCGCATCATGGTGATGTGCGCAGGGCGGCTGGTGGAGATGGCGCCGGCCGACCGGCTGTTCCAGAACCCGGTCCATCCCTATACTCGGGCCTTGCTCGCGGCAGTGCCCGATCCGTCCTTGACCTGCCGGCTGAACTTCGACCGGTTGATGGAAGGCAAGGCATCCATTCCGTCGGCCTGGCCGGCGCCCTTCACCATCGATCCGGACCGCCGGCCGGGCATGGTGGAAGTCTATGACGGACATTGGGTCCGCGCCGGCATCGACGTGAGGAGCGCAGCATGAAACGCCGGGACTTCCTGTTGACCAGCCTGGGCGCCAGCCTCTTGGTCGGGATGCCGCCGGCCTTCGCGGACTTCATCGGCCCGTCCTACTTCGGCGACGCCGAGGCCAAGGGCGACCTGCCGCCGGTCGCCCAGCGCCTGCCGAAGAACCCCTCGGTCGCGACGATGGCGGAGATCGGCAAGCAGGGCGGGGAGATGCGCATGCTGATGGCGAGC
This sequence comes from Dongiaceae bacterium, assembly GCA_035699005.1. GTDB lineage: Bacteria > Pseudomonadota > Alphaproteobacteria > Dongiales > Dongiaceae > Dongia_A. The sequence goes on along the minus strand of DASSBF010000235.1, from coordinate 14,326 downwards.
CCCAAGGACACCCGCGTCCTGGTCGCCTATTCCTATGCGCGCCTGGTCTGCTACGACCCGGACTACAAGCTGGTTGCCGACATCTGCGAGAGCTTCAAGGTGGAGGAGGGGCGCATCTTCACCTTCAAGCTGCGCGACGGCCACAAATGGTCGGACGGCGAGCCCTTCACCTCGGAAGCCTTCCGCTATTTCTGGGAGGATGTGGCGAACAACGACGAACTGATGCCGACCGGCGTGCCCAAGATCCTCATCGTGGACGGCAAGCCGGCCAAGGTCGAATATCCGGATGCGCGCACCGTGCGCTATTCGTGGGACAAGCCCAATGCCGAGTTCCTGCCGCAGCTGGCCGGCGCCTCGCCGCTGTTCATCTTCCGGCCGGGCCACTATCTGAAGCAGTTCCACAAGAAGTACCAGGATCCGCAGAAGCTGAAGGAGATGGTCGAGCAGGCCGAGCAGCCAAGCTGGGCGGCCCTGCACAACCGCAAGGACAACCAGTACAAGAACGACAATCCGAAACTGCCGACCCTGGAACCCTGGGTGCTGCACAACAAGCCGCCGGCGCAGCGCTTCATCTTCACCCGCAATCCCTACTACTACCGGGTCGACGAGAAGGGCCGGCAGCTGCCCTACGCCGACCAGGTGGTGTTCGACATCGCCGCCTCGTCGCTGATCCCGGCGAAGGCTGCCGCGGGCGATGCGGACCTGCAGGCGCGCAACATCCGCTTCGACAACTACACCGTCCTCAAGGATGCCGAGGAGAAGGACAAGAAGTTCTGGGTGCGGCTGTGGGACGACGGGCGCGGCTCGAAGCTGGCGCTGTTCCCAAACCTCACCACCAAAGACGTGGTGTGGCGCGGCGTTCTGCGCGACGCGCGATGCCGGCGCGCGCTTTCGCTCGCGATCAACCGCGACGAGATCAACCAGGCGATCTACTACGGGCTGGGCGTGCCGGGGGCCAACACGGTGCTGCAGCAGAGCCCGCTCTACAAGCCCGAATACACCACCGCATGGTCGACCCTGGATGTCGACCAGGCGAACGCGCTGCTGGACGAGATGGGCCTCACCAAGCGCAACGACGACAACCTCCGCCTGCTGCCGGACGGTCGGCCGATGGTGGTGATCGTCGACACATCGGGCGAGAGCACGGAGGAGACCGACGTGCTCCAGCTCATCCGCGATTCCTGGCACAAGATCGGCGTCGATTTGTTCTCCAAGCCATCGGAGCTCGAGGTCTTCCGCAATCGCATCTTCGCCGGCGATTCCATCATGGCGATCGCACCGGGGCTGGACAACGGCTTCCCCAACGCCGACATGAGCCCATGGGAATTCTGCCCAACCAGCCAGCAGCAGTACCAGTGGCCGAAATGGGGCCAGTTCTTTGAAACTTCCGGCCAGGATGGCGAGAAGGTCGACATGCCGGAGGCGCAGAAGCTGTTCAGTCTGATGGAGTCCTGGCGCAACGCCGTCGAGACCGACGCGCGCGCGGCGATCTGGGAGCAGATCCTGGCGATCTGGAGCGACCAGATCTACAACATCGGCACGGTCGCCAACGTGCCGCAGCCGGTGGTGGTCAACCGCCATCTGCACAACGTGCCGGAAAAAGCCATCTGGTCGTGGGAGCCGGGTGCGCAATTCGGCGTGCACAAGCCGGACACCTTCTGGTTCGACGACGACCGCCCGCTGAGCATGGTCGACGCGGGATAGCGGCCGGGATGTTCCGTTATTTCGTGCAGCGCCTGCTGGTGATGATACCGACGCTGATCGTGATCAGCATCGCGGTCTTCGTCATCATCCAGGCGCCGCCGGGCGACTATCTCGAAAGCTACATGGCGGAGCTGCAGTCGCGCGGCGAATCGGTCGACCCCGCCAAGATGGATTTCCTGCGCAAGACCTACGGGCTCGACCAGCCGTTCTACATGCAGTACTTGAAATGGGCGGGCGGGCTGGTGCAGGGCGACCTCGGCTACAGCTTCGAGCACTCGATGCCGGTGAATGAGGTGGTCGGCGACCGGCTGTCCCTGACGGTCGTGGTGTCGCTGGCGTCCATCCTGTTCGTGTGGGTCGTCTCGTTCCCGATCGCGGTCTATTCGGCGGTGCGCCAGTATTCGATCGGGGATTATGCCTTCACCTTCCTCGGCTATATCGGGCTCGCGACGCCGAGCTTCCTGGTGGCGCTCATCCTGCTCTATCTCGCCAACCAGTATTTCGGCATCTCGATCGGCGGCATGATGGACCCGATGTATCTCGACCAGCCGTGGAGCTGGGGCAAGTTCCAGTCGGTGCTGTCGCATCTTTGGATCCCCGTGCTGGTGATCGGCCTGCCGGGCACCGCGGGCATGATCCGGCGGCTGCGTGCCAACCTGCTGGACGAGCTCAACAAGCAGTACGTGGTGACCGGGCGCGCCAAGGGCCTGCCGCCCGGCCGCCTGCTGGTGAAATATCCGCTGCGCATCTCGCTCAACCCCTTCATCGCAGATATCGGCAGCCTGCTGCCGGAGTTGATTTCCGGCTCGGTCATCGTCTCGGTGGTGATGTCGCTGCCGCTGACGGGGCCGATGCTGCTGGATGCGCTGCGCAGCCAGGACATGTACCTCGCGGGCTCGTTCCTGATGTTCATGGCGTTCCTGACGGTGCTCGGCGTCTTCATTTCCGACATCATGCTGGCGCTGCTGGATCCGCGCATCCGGCTCGGCGCCGGGGCCAGCAAATGAACGAGCAATCGCCCCGCGGCGCTCCCGCGCCGCTGCCGCACTTCGTCTCGCCGGCGCCGTTCGATCCCTATTCGGTCGAGCGCACGACCGCGGAGCAGGAACAGATCTACCTGGCGTCGCAGTGGACGCTGATGCGGCTGAAGTTCCGCCGTCACCGCATCGCCGTGCTCTCGGCCGTCATCCTCGGCATCATGTATGCGGCGGTCCTGGCGGTGGAGGTGCTGGCGCCGTACGACCAGGGTACCCGCAACGTCCAGCACATCTACGTGCCGCCGCAGCCCATACATCTGTTCCACCAGGGCCGTTTCATCGGGCCGTTCGTCTATGCCCTCGACTACAAGCTCGACATGAACAACCTGAAGCGGACCTTCACGGAAAACAAGCAGAAGCCGCTGAAGATCAGGTTCTTCTGCCATGGCGACAAGTACAGGTACTGGGGCCTGGTGCCCGGCGATTTCCACCTCGCCTGCCCGCCGCAGGGCGGGCCGATGTTCCTGCTCGGCTCCGACCGGCTCGGGCGCGACATGCTCTCGCGCATCCTCTACGGCATGCGCATCTCGCTCACCATCGGCCTCGTCGGCGTTGCCGTCTCGATGGTCCTCGGCATAGTCCTGGGCGGCCTTGCCGGCTATTACGGCGGCTGGGTCGACGACATCGTGCAGCGCGTGATCGAGGTCGTCCGGTCGATCCCGCATTTGCCCTTGTGGCTGGCGCTCGCGGCGATCCTGCCGGTCGACTGGTCGCCGCTGGTCATCTATTTCGGCATCACCATCATCCTCGGCCTGATCGACTGGACCGGGCTTGCGCGCGCCGTGCGCTCGCGGCTCTTGAGCCTGCGCGAGGAGGATTTCTGCGTCGCCGCGCAATTGATGGGGGCTTCTCCGAAGCGCATCATCTTCCGCCACCTGATGCCGAGCTTCATGAGCCACCTGATCGCCTCGGCAACGCTCGCCATCCCGAACATGATCCTGGGCGAGACCGCTCTGTCGTTCCTCGGCCTCGGCATCCGCCCGCCGATCACCTCCTGGGGCGTCCTGCTCAACGATGCGCAGAACATCAACGTGGTGGTGCTCTATCCATGGCTGATGCTGCCGATGGTGCCGGTCATCATCGTGGTGCTGGCGTTCAACTTCATGGGCGACGGGCTGCGCGATGCGGCCGATCCGTACCGGTAGGCGCGAACAGAGGTCAGATGCCAGGGATCAGAATCCCGGAGGTGACCTATGATCGGAAAGACCCCGGGCCGCACGCCGGCCAATGAGAACGAGCCGGAGGACCTCCTCATCGAGGAGGAGCTGGCACGCAGCGACTCGGGCCCGCCTACGGTGCGGGAAATTGCCGAGCAGGATGCGTACCTGCTGCGGCGCCAGGCCGAGTTCCGGCTAGCCGCTGACGCCGTGGCGAAGGCCTTCGCGGCATTCCCGGAAGTCGCCGCGGTCGCCTTGTTCGGCTCGGTCGCACTGCCGCTGGAGCGCGAGGTGCCGCGCTTTCGCGAATACCGCCGCGCCGGAATGGAAGTCTGGCACGAATGCAAGGATGTCGACCTGGCGGTGTGGATCGAGCGCGTCGACAACCTCGAGGCGCTTGCGAAGGCGGAGCGTAGAGCGGTTCAGCGTCTCCATGATGAGACCGGCATCGGGGTCGCGCATCACCAGGTCGATACCTTCCTGATCGAGCCGGGCAGCAACCGCTACCTCGGTCGCCTGTGCTGGTACAACCACTGCCCCAAGGGCAAAGAGGATTGCCTCGCGCCCGGCTGCGGGCACTCGAAGTTCCTGAAGCAGCATCGGGAGTTCAAACTGTACCCGGACGCCCTGGCGGAGGGGCGCCTCATCCGCCTCTACGACCGCGCGACCGGCACGCTCCGCAAGGCGCCGCCCGTGCCTGGTGCAACGAAGCCCGCGGGCTGATATGCCACTCACGCGGGATTTCAGACGAGCGGTGGTCGAGCGCGTCCAGCGCGATCCGGAATTTGCAAGGGCCCTCCTGGACGAGGCGGCCACGCTTTTCCTGAATGGCGAGGCCGGTGCCGGCCGCCTTGTCCTGCGGGATCTCGTGAACGCGACCGTGGGATTCGAGACGCTGACAGCGGAGACCGAAAAGCCGGCGAAGAGCCTGCACCGGATGTTGTCGAAGGATGGTAATCCGACCATGGACAATCTGGCGGCAATTCTGGGTATCCTTTGCAGGAAACTCGGTGTCGAGCTGCGCGCAAAAGCCGTTGAGGCGGCATGACATGAGCGATCAACGATCGAGGAACGACAGCGTGGCCGAGCTTCTCGGCGAGCATGGCGATCCGCTCGAGCAGGCGCGGCCGGTGCAGCACTGGGCCTATTTCCCGACCGAGGCGGGCCGCGCCCGGTTCATCGCGTTCATCGGGCAGGGATTCGCGAACATCGACGCCCATGTGAATCCGGTCTCGCGCGGCAAGGAATATGCCGTCACGTTCTGGCACACGGGCGTGCCGGATTCGGACTCGATGACCGGGATCACCCAAACCCTCTCCCTTGCCGCCGAATCGTGCGGCGGCGAGTACGACGGCTGGGAGACGCAAGTGCTGTCGTGATCTACGGCGCCACGCCGTTGTCCGCGAAGAAGCGCTTCATCCTTGCCCAGCCGTCCCTGGCGGCGGCTTCGTCGTAGACCTCGCGGTAGTCGGCGTGGAAGCCGTGCTGGGTGCCGGGATAGACGTGGATGGATGATTGCATCTTGCCGGCGGCCTTGAGCGCGGCGCGCATCTCCTCGACATCGCCGAGCGGGATCGATTGGTCATTCTCGGCATAGAGGCCGAGCACGGGCGCCTTCAATTGCGCCGCGACCTCGACCGGGAACGGCCGGCCGTCGGTGAACATGGGGTTGGGCGCCGCCGGCTGCGCGACGCGGCCGTACCACGCGACGCCGGCCTTGAGCTGGCTGAATTCCGCGCACGCCATCCAGGTGATGAGGCCGCCCCAGCAGAAGCCGGTGATGCCGATGCGCGCCGCATCGGCGCTACCGAGTTCGCCGCGCGCGATCATGGCGAGGGTGGCGCCGACGTCGCCCATCGCCTGCACATGGCTGACGGTGGCGACGATCTTCGCGATGTCCGCCCATTCGGTAAGGGCGGCGGGATCGCCGGCACGGGCGAACAAATCGGGCGCGATCGCAACATAGCCTTCCTTGGCGAGGCGCCGGCAGACGTCGCGGATGTATTCGTGCAGGCCCCACACCTCCGGCACCACGATCACCACCGGGCGCTTGGCGGCGCCCTGCGGGCCTGCGACGTAGGCCGGCAGGGTGCCGTCCTTGACCGAGATGCGCTGCATGCCGGCGGAAAGGCCGTTGCTGTCGGTGACGATGGGCTTTGCGGCGGCGGACAAAGGCATCGGCGCGAAACCGCGGAAGCCGCGGCCGCCGAAATCGTGGCGCGGGGCAGTGCGGGCGAGGGCAGTCTTGTGAGCCATGATGGACCGGAGGTCAGAAGTCAGAAGTCAGAAGTCAGAAGTCAGAAGTCAGAAGTCAGAAGTCAGAAGTCAGAAGTGTCTGAACCGAACGCATACTTTGTCAATGGTTCGGATCGGCGGCCGGCTGGTCATGCGAAAGCGTGTCGCTGCCAGGGTGCTGCCTCAAATGCAAAAGACCCCTCCCGCGTAAGGGAAGGGTCTTTTCTGACTCCTGACTTCTGTTTTCTGACTTCCGACGTCCGCCCCTCAGCCCTCGCCGTCGGCGGCGCGGCGCCAGGTGTCGATCACGGAATATTCGAGCCAGGTGCGGTCGAGATAGGGCGAGGTCTCGAAATAGCGGCGCGCGTCCTTGAGATCGCCCCTGGCGTAGTTGAGCATGCCGACATAGGCGTGCGCGATGCCGAGGCGCGTCCACTTGGTGTCCTCCGGGCCGGCTTCCGCCGCCTTCAGGAAATCCTCGGCCGACATCTCGCCCCGATAATATTTCACCAGCTGGATCTGCCAGCTCTTCGGGTCGTCGTGCAGCTGGATCAGGTCCTTGAGCGCGGCCTTCGCCTCCTCGGCCTTGCCGGCCTTGGTCAGCGCCACCGACAGCATCATGGCGGACCAGATATCCTCCTTCTTGTTCTTGTGCGCGGCTTTGAGGACCTGGATCGCGTCCGCATCGCGGCCCTGCGCCAGCAGGCCGGCGCCGAGGGCGAGGCCGGGGCCCGGATCGTCGTCGGTTTCGGTCATCGCCTTGCGCAGATCCTTCTCCGCCTCCTCGAGGTGATGGCCCTCGTTCTGCGCGAACACCGCGCGCATCATCTCCGCCCAGGTCGCCTTGGGATCGTCCTTGATGATCCTGCGCAAATCCTCGCGCGCCGGCTCCGACTGGCCGATGCGGAAGCGCACCATCGCGCGCATGTAGAGCGCATGCTGGTACTTCTTGGCGTATTTGAGCATCTCGTCATAGGCCGCGAGCGCCGCGCGATGCTCGCCAGCGCAGGCCATGGCGTCGGTCCAGTCCATGCGGATCTCGGGGTCGCTGCCGAGACGGTCCCACGACTTGCGGAACAGGTTGGCGGCGTTCTTGCACTCGCCGCCCTGCCGCAGCAGGATCGCCTGGATGGTCTGCAGCTCGTTCATCTCCGGGAAGGCCTTGCGGAAACTCGCCATATCGTCGACCGCCGCCTGCCAGGCGACATTGTGGTCGAGGCCGTCCTCGTAGACGATGTCGATGCGTACGCTGCGCAGCTCGCGCGATTCCGGATGCACGGCCAGCAGCTTGTCGAGCTCGGTCAGCGCCGCCTCGGCGCCGCGCGCCTTGTGCAGGGCGATCAGCCAGCGCACCGCCAGCATCATGTCGTCCGGGCGGGCCGTGCGCTGCCTGGCAAGCTCGGCGACCAGGCCCTCGTCCTTCTCGGCATAGGGTTTGTTGGTGCCGGCGCCTGCGAGACGCGCGGTCTTGTCGTCCTTCAGGAACGGCCGCACGCGGTCGAGGAAGCCGGAGACCGGATTGCCGAGCTCCATGTGCTGGACACGCCAAGGCCAGCCCTTGGGGCGCGCGCCTTCCAGCAGCTCGTTGCGGATCGACCCGCCGACCGGGCCGCGCACCAGGATGGCGACGACCTTCCAGCCGCCATTGCCGTCCGGTGTCATGATGGGGGAGCCGGACGAGCCGGGGCGCGCGAAGCAGTCGCTGTTCCACAGCGGCAATTCGATCTGGCCGTAGAGATGGCAGTCGTCGTCATCGACCAGGTGCGAGATGCCGGACACGGGCGGGCCGCTGACGCCGCGCGCGGGCAGCGGTTCGGAGCGCTTCAGCAGCGTCTCGGTGGTGATGCCTTCGACCGCCAGCGGGATGTAGCCCTGCGGCCCCTTGCCGAGGCATTTGTCGAGCTTCAGCAGCGCCCAGTCCTCGTAGAAGTTCTCCCACGCGGCTTTGCGCTTGCCGGCGGGATCGTCCGGCTTCGGATACTGGTACTGGCCCCAGGCGACCGGAGTGGCCTTGCTGGAATCCAGAATCTCCGGAAGCTTGGAGATGTCGGTGGTCTTCCGCACCTTGCTCTGGTCGCGCACCGGGCCGATCACGAACTGGAAGCTGCTCTTCATCGGCAGCTCGTTGGTCTCGACGTCCGGATCGTCCGGATCGATCACATGGCGCGCGGTCAGGATGTGGCACTCGCCGATCAGGAACGCGGTACCCCAGCCCTCGTAATTCGGCTCGCCCGGCTCCGCCTTCACGCGCGGCGGATGCTTCACCACCAGGTTGCCGATGCCGAGCCGGTCGTCGCGCCGGATCAGCTTGATGTTGTTGATCTTGAGGATGTCCTCGATCAGCGGGTTCTGCGGGATCGATTCCGCGGATGCCGGCCTCGCCCCCGCCAGCATCAGGTACGCCACCGCAAGGGCCAGGGCGGCGACCAGCGCAACCTGCGCCGCATACCGCACCATTCGCACCATGTCGCCAACGGAAACACCTGCCGCGCCGCGCACAGTCGAAATCATGATCCGCCTCGATGGATTAACCTAAAGACCCAATTAAGGAGGGTAGGCGCGGAAATGCTAACAACCGGCTAATGCGCGACCGCCGTCGGCCGGTGCCGAATCGATAAAATTTTCGGCAAATCCGGCGCTTGCCGCACGCTGGATCCCGATCGGATTGTATCGAATCGGGTCGGGATCTTGAGTCGCTTTGCGTATCGCATTTTCTGCGCCGAACCGGCGTCCACTTCGGCGGAAAATGCTTCTAGTCCGTGATTCGGACATGCCCCGGCTGGCCGGCCACGCGCGCCAGCCAGGCGCGGATGCCGGGGTAGCGCGCGAGGTCGAAGCCGCCCTCGTGCGCGACATGGGTGTAGGCGTAGAGCGCGATGTCGGCGATCGAATAGTCCTCGCCCGCGAACCACGTGTGCTCCTTGATCCGGGTCTCCATCACGCCCAGCGCGTGATAACCGCGTTCGGTGCGCATCGCGAGCTGCGGCTCGTTCGCCGGCGTCTTGCCCAGATGGGCGACCCAGTGGCGCACGACCGCGATATAGGGCTCGTGGCTGTATTGCTCGAAGAACATCCATTGCAGCGCGCGGGCGCGCTCGCGCTTGTCGTGCGGCCAGTATTTCGTGCCCTCCGCGAAGTAGTAGAGGATGGCGTTGGATTCGAAGAGATGGGACCCGTCGGCAAGGCGGATGGTCGGCACCTTGCCGTTCGGGTTCCGGCTGAGGAAATCGGCGGTGCGGGTGGAGCCGTCATCGACATTGACCTCGATGCGCTGGAACAGGAGGCCGAGTTGGCTCAGCAGCAGCCGGACTTTGTAGGCGTTGCCGGAAATGGCGGAATCGTAGAGCACGAGTTCGGGCTGGTGGGGCATCGGATGGCGCTCCCTCGAGATGGCTGAGGGTTAGTCCTACGGACCCTACCACGCGCACAAGCCAGAAGTTATGATGCTGAGGCATAGCCAGGCTGAGGCATCCATGCGTCCCTTGCCGCCTTTGACCGCCCTGCGCGCCTTCGAAGCGGCCGCCCGCCACGGCAATTTCGTGAAAGCGGCGGCCGAGCTCGGCGTCACCGCCGGCGCGGTCAGCCAGCACATCAAGGGGCTGGAGGCGCGGCTCGGGATCGTGCTGTTCCGCCGCCTGGCGCGCGGGGTGAAGCTGACCGAGGCGGGCCGCGCCTATCTGCCCGGCGTCGCCGAGGGCTTCGACCGGCTGGCGCGCGCGACCATGCAGATGCACGAGCCGGGGCTCGCGGGTCGGCTCACCATCACGGTGCTGCCCTCGTTCGCGGCCGGCTGGCTGGTGCGGCGGCTGCCGGCTTTCCGCGCGCGCCATCCGGATATCGACCTCGTCATCCGCTCCGAGCGCCAGACCATCGACCTGCACCGCGAGGACGCCGACCTCGCGATCCGCTACGGGCTCGGCGATTTTCCCAACCTCGATGCCACGCACCTGGTGCGCGAGGACATCTTCCCAGTGTGCGCGCCGGCTCTGCTCAATGCCGATCCGCCGCTGCGCGCGCCCGCCGACCTCGCGCGCCACGACCTGCTGCACGATGCCGGCGCGCTCGGCAACGAGCCGTGGATCCGCTGGCAGCCCTGGCTCGACGAATTCGGCCTCAGCGATGCGGCGAAGCGGCCCGGCATGCATTTCACCGATTCGGTGCAGCTCTACCAGGCGGCGGCGCTGGGCCACGGCGTCGCGCTCGGGCGCAGCGTGCTGATCGGCGACGAACTGGCCGCGGGGCGGCTGGTGCGGCCGTTCGCTGCGGCGCGGCCGTCGTCCTACGCCTACTACGCCGTCAGCACGCGTGCCGGGCGCGCCAATCCGCGCGTCGCCGCTTTCATCGCGTGGGTGATGGCGGAAATACAGCCAGCCGAAGAAGGTCAGTGAACCGGCGCTGCTGCGTTGGCGTGGCCCAGCGCGATGCGGAGATCGGGTGCCCTGCATTTCTCCGCATCGATAGGTGCGAGCGTCAGCTCGACATCGCGCAGCAGGACGGCAAGCGAGATGAGTGACGGCAACGCCACGCGCGCCGCGGCCGGCGGCAGCAGCCGGGTCAGGGCCGACCAGGCGACACCGTGCTGCTTGCGCTGGCTGGCGGCGACGGCGCCGAGCAGCAGCGCCTCGTCCGGGCTCACATAGGCGCAGCGCGGGCAGCGCACGTCGACCGCGCGCAGGGCCGCCGCAGCGAGGGCGGAGAAGATGTCGTCGATCAGCGCCATGCCCTGCGGCACGCCGGCGCGCAGGAATCCTTCGCCCGCGATCCCGCGATAGGCGTTGGCGCAATCCTTGCTTTCCCGATGGGCGGCGAGCCACGCGCGCATGCCCCACAGCAGGAACCGACCGGCGAAATCCAACTCTTCGGTGCGCAGGCCGATCTCGTGCTCGTTGGCAGGGGTGGGGTGAAGGCGTGGTGCGGCCGGTCATGTTTTCTCCGCCCTGTCGGGATGGGGCGCTCGCGGGCCAGCATTGCCAGTCGTGGTCTCGGCGTTTCTGGGAGAAGCCGTCGCCATCCCGCGAGCGAGTTCTTTGTAGCAGAGAGTGGATGCAATTGCAAGTCATTCGCAATCGAGATCGAAAGCGGCGGGTTGTCGCGGGTTTCGGAATGGTCACTCCGGCAGCCTGGCCTTACGGAAAGCTTCGAGCAGATGCGCGCGGTCACTGTCGCGGCGCAGCAGCTGGCGCTCGATGGCGCCGGCGATGGTGAAGTCCGGCTTGAGGCGCAGGGCCTCGGCGGCGTGCTGGCGGGCGCGCTCGCCGTTGCCGAGCATGGCATGGCTGGCGGCCATATAGAGAGGCACCCAGTATGGCGGCTCGACCGAACGTTCCAGGGCGGCGATGGCCTCGTCATAGTGCCGGGCCATGAAATGCGCCACGCCGGTGATCGGCCACAGCCAGCTCGGCTCGAAGAAGGGATCGAGGCGCCGCGCGTCACGGAAATACTCGAGCGCCTTCTCCGGATCGCCGAGCGTGATGTGGAGATCGCCGAGCCCCGCCATCAGCAGCGCGCTGTTGGGATTGAGGTCCCGCGCCTTGCCATAATGGAACTCGGCCAGCGCATAGGCGCCACGCGCCTGGTGGACGCGCGCGACCGCGAGCTGCGACGACGGGTCATTGGGATCGAGCGCGACTGCCTTCTGCGCCAGCGCAAAGGCGCGATCGAGAGTCTCCTGCGCCGCGAAGTCGCGAAACCAGTCCGTCAGCTCGATATTGGCGAGCAGCGCATAGGCCTTGGCATAGCCGGGATCGAGCGCGATCGCCTGCTCGAACAGCTTGCGCGCCTCCTCCCCCGCGCTCGGACGATAGAGCGGCAACGCGTCGCCGCGCAGCACCAGCTCATAGGCGGCAAGGTTGGCGGGCGGCTTGCGCTGGGCGCGCTCCGTGGCGGCGGCGTGCATGCGTCCGACCAGGGTGGCGGCGATGGTCTTCACCACCTCGTCCTGGACGGCGAACAGCTCCTCCTCGTTGCGGTCGAAGCGCTCGGCCCAGACATGGTGGCCGGTGGCGGTGTCGATGAGCTGCACGGTGATGCGGATGCGATTGCCGAGCCGGCGCACGCTCCCTTCGAGCAGGTACTGCACGCCCAGCTCGCGCCCCACGCGCTGGACGTCGACATCCTGGCCGCGATAGCGGAACGAGGAGTTGCGCGCCATAACCTGGAGATGGCGAAAGCGCGCCAGCTCCGTGATGATATCCTCGGTGATGCCGTCGCTGAAATATTGCTGCCCCGCATCGCCGCTCATGCTGGCGAGGGGCAGGACGGCGATGGATGGCTTGTTGCCGGAAACGGCGGCAGAGGCGATCGGCAGGCGCGCCAGGCCGGCGACGCGATAGACCCGAACCGGCGTGCCGATGTTCTTGAGGCTCTTTTCGCCCAGCTCCTCGAACGCAGTCTCGAACTTGTTGCGCACCTGGTCGTAGGCGGTGCCGGAGATGTAGATGCCGCCGGGATCCGCGGCGGTTTCCAGGCGCGCGGCGATGTTGACGCCGTCGCCATAGAGGTCGCCGCGCTCCACCACCACGTCGCCCAGGTTGATGCCGATGCGCAGCACGATGCGGCGATCCTCGGGTTGGTCGCGCGCCGCCTCGGCCATAGCCTGCTGGAGGTCGATGGCGCACTGCACGGCGTTCACGGCGCTCCCGAATTCCACCATGATGCCATCGCCGGTCACCTTGAAGACGCGGCCCTGGTGTCGCGCGACCAACGGCTGGACGATCTCCTTGCGGCGGCTCTTGAGCGCGGCCAGCGTCCCCACCTCGTCCAGCTCCATCAACCGGCTGTAGCCGACGACATCGGCGGCGAGAATGGCGGCAAGGCGGCGCTGGACGCGGTCTTCAGCCATTGGGGCCTGATACTCTCCGGGAATCGAGATCAAATCATATGAGGGCGTTGTGGAGGTGTCTATCGAGAGCGGCCTATAATTGCGCCCAGAACGATGAGACGGAGGCCATGCCATGATCGAGAAACTCACCGGAGAGGAACGCGCGGCGGCGCTGAAGGAACTGACCGGCTGGCGACTGGTCGAGGGGCGCGATGCGATCCAGCGCTCGTTCAAGTTCAAGACCTTCAACGAGGCCTGGGGCTTCATGACCCGGGTCGCGCTGATGGCGGAGAAGGCCGACCACCATCCGGAATGGTCCAACGTCTACAACCGCGTCGACATCCTGCTCAGCACGCACGATTGCAATGGACTGAGCCAGCGGGATGTGAGGCTGGCGCGACAGATATCAGGAATCAGGGATCAGGGATCAGAATGAAGCCGTTCTGATACCTGACCTCAGATACCTGATACCTGATTACTTCGGCGGCATCCGGAGCGCGCCGTCGAGGCGGACGACTTCGCCGTTCAGCATCACGTTCTCGATCATGTGCTGGACGAGGCGCGCGACCTCGGCGGGATCGGCAAGGCGCTGGGGGAACGGGATGGACCCAGCCAGGGCCTCCTGCATGTCCTGCGGCAGCGTGGTGATCATCGGCGTCGCGACGAGTCCCGGCGCGACGCTGAGCACGCGGATGCCGTGACGCGCCAGATCGCGCGCCGCCGGCAGGGTCATGCCCGCCATGCCGGCCTTGGAGGTCGCATAGGCGATCTGGCCGATCTGGCCCTCGTAGGCCGCGATCGATGAAGTGTTGATGACGATTCCGCGCTCGCCGTCGGCCAGCGGCGGCAGCTTCGCCATGTCGGCAGCGGCGAGGCGCAGCAGGTTGAAGGCGCCGACCAGATTGACCTCGATCACGCGCCGGAAGGCATCGAGGGCCAGCGGCCCGTCCTTGCCGAGGATGCGGCCGGGCGAAAGGATGCCGGCGCAGTTGACCAGGATGCGCGCCGGGCCGTGCGCGCTGCGCGCCGCCGCGATCGCCTGCTCCGCGGACTCCGCGCTCGCGATGTCGCATTCGAAAGCGAGGCCGCCGAATTCCGCCGCGACCGACCGCGCGCCGTCGGGCTTGACGTCCAGCACCGCGACCTTGGCGCCGAGGCCGGCCAGGTGCCGCGCCACCGCCGCGCCGATCCCCGATCCGCCGCCAGCGACCAGAGCGGATTGCGCTGCGATCTGCATGGGTTCTCCAGAAGTCAGAAGTCAGAAGTCAGAAGTCAGAAGTCAGAAGTCAGAAGTCAGAAGTCAGAAGTCAGAAGTCAGAAGTCAGAAGTCAGAAGTCAGAAGTCAGAAGTCAGAAGTCAGAAGTCAGAACCCT
>DASSBF010000234.1:0-10160 GCA_035699005.1 Dongiaceae bacterium | reverse complement strand
CCGAATGGCGCGCGGCGCAGGCGATCGGCACGGCCGCGAACACCCGGTCGGGATAGGTCGCGGCCCATTGCAGGGCCTGCATGCCGCCCATCGACCCGCCGATCACCGCGAACAGCTTGTCGATGCCGAGATGGTCGATCAACCAGCTCTGCATCCGCACCATGTCCGCGACCGTGATGACCGGGAAGCCGAGGCCGTAGGGCTTGCCGGTCGCCGGGTTGGTGCTGCTCGGGCCGGTCGTCCCCATGCAGCCCCCGAGCACGTTGGCGCAGATCACGAAATAGCGGTCGGTGTCGATCGGCAGGCCCGGTCCCACCATCACCTGCCACCAGCCAGGCTTGCCGGTGATCGGGTTCTGATCGGCGACGAACTGGTCGCCGGTCAGGGCATGGCAGACCAGGATGGCATTCGACCTGCCGGCGTTCAGTTGGCCATAGGTCTGGTACGCCAGGGTGACGTTGCCGAGCTCCGCCCCGCAATCCAGCTTGAGCCGCCGCTCGGCGAAGCCGAGGCGCTGGCCGGGCAGCTCCAGCGCGGCGCTGGCGGGATGGATGGACAGCGAGGTCATGGGGCGATGATAGCCTTAATCGGTGCGGCCTGAACAAAGCGGTGAGGCCTTGAAGTGTCAATATTTTCTTTGGCTTCGGCGGGCGCCTGGACAATTCGCCCCTTGGCTTTTGCAGCCTCCCCGGACTATCACTGGGCGCCCATTCCCGGAAGCCTTCCCGGGTTGGCGCAGCAACCAGGACATTCCACCCGGACCCGACGCTTATGACCGGCCCCGACAAGCAGCTTGCGGCTTTGCGCGCCGAGATCGACGCGGTCGACAGCCAGCTGCACGACCTCTTGATGCGGCGCACCGACCTCGCGGTGGAAGTGGGCGAGGTGAAGGCGCGGGTCCAGCCGCTGGGCGGCACGGCAGCCGACGGGGCCAAGTTCATCCGCCCGGCCCGCGAGGCGCTGATCCTGCGCCGGCTGGTGGCGCGCCACCGTGGCAAGCTGCCCAAGGCGGTCGTCGTGCGCATGTGGCGCGAGATGATCTCTGCTCTCCTGCAGATCGAAGGCCCTTTTGTGGTCGCCGTGCAGGCGCCGAAGGGCGACACCGCGCTGTGGGACCTCGCGCGCGACCATTACGGCAGCCGGGTCCGGATCACGCCGCTGCCCGGCAACGCCGACGTGCTGAAGGCGCTCTCGCGCGGCAAGGCGACGGTCGGCATCCTGCCCATGCCGCGCGCCGGCGAACGCAATCCCTGGTGGCCGCAACTGCTGGCCAGGGATGGCGGCGCGGCGCATGTGATGGGGCGCCTGCCGTTCGGCGATATCGGCAACGTGCGCGATCCCAAGGCCGAGGCGATGGTGATCGGCCGCGCGCCCAACGAGCCGACCGGCGATGACCGGAGCTGGCTGGCGCTCAGCCTGAAGGCGCCGCGCTCGCGCCGCGCCGTGCTCGCCGCCGCCAAGGCGCTCCGGCCCGATGCGCGCCTGTGCCTCGACCGCGGCGGCAAGGGGCGAGACTGGCTGCTGGATGTCGCGGGGTTCGCGGGCGAGCTCGATGTCGCGGCTGTTGCCGACGCTCTCGAAGCGCAGGTGCGCGTGCTCGGCAGCTATGCGGCGCCCTTGTCGCGCGCCGATCTCGCCGGCGATCCGCGGGGCGCGTGATATGCGGAAAAGTGCGCTGTGCAGCGTGATCGAACTCGGTGAACTCCTTCCCCCCTTGTGGGGGAAGGTCGGGATGGGGGGTGATGCAGCGCTGCGGCCCGGACGATTGGCGCTCTATCGAGCGCGCGTGGCTATCGCCGCGCTACCCCCCATCCAGCTTCGCCTAAGCTCGCTGCCGCTCGCTAAGGCTCCGCATCCTTCCCCCACAAGGGGGGAAGGGAGGATCAAGGGAGTTTCCTAGGTTGAACGAGCAGTCGCTGATCGTGCGTCCCGGCATCCTGGAGATCGCGGCCTATGTGCCGGGCGATCATGCGCTGCCGGGCGAGGGGCCGGTGCATCGCATGGCCTCGAACGAAGGCGCGCTGGGCGCCAGCCCGAGGGCGCTCGAAGCCTATCGCGCATCGGTGGAACTGCACCGCTATCCCGATGGGACGGCGAAGGCGCTGCGCACCGCGCTGGCCCGGGAGTTCGGCATCGAGGCCGACCGGATCGTGTGCGGCGCCGGCTCCGACGAATTGCTGCAATTGCTGGTGCGCGCCTATGCCGGGCCGGGCGACGAGGTGCTCTATTCGCAGCACGGGTTCCTGGTCTATCCGATCGCGGCCAGATCGGCTGGCGCGAATCCGGTGACGGCGCCGGAGAAGGATTTGCGGACGGACGTCGATGCGCTGTTGAAGGCGGTGACGCCGCGGACCCGCATCTGCTTCGTCGCGAACCCGAACAACCCGACCGGCAGCTATGTGACCAGCGCGGAGCTGAAAAAACTGCGGGCCGGGTTGCCGGCCAACGTGCTGCTGGTGGTCGATTCCGCCTATGCCGAATATGTCGACCTGCCCGACTACGAATCCGGGCTCGAGATGGCGCGCAACGCCGGCAACGTCGTGATGACGCGCACTTTCTCCAAGATCTTCGGGCTCGCGGCGCTGCGCCTGGGCTGGGCGTACTGCCCGCCCGCGGTGGCGGACGTGCTGAACCGGATTCGCGGGCCGTTCAACGTGCCGGCGCCGGCTCAGGCGGCCGGAATCGCCGCGCTGTCGGATCATGGGCACACCGCGAAGGCCAAGGCGCACAACGATCGCTGGCTGCCCTGGTTCGCGCAGCGCATGCGCGCGCTCGGGCTGCAGCCGTACCCCAGCGTCGCCAATTTCGTGCTGGTGAAGTTCCCCTCGGATGCCAAGCTGAATGCCGAGGCGGCGCTGAAATTTCTCAACGCGCGCCGCATCCTGCCGCGCAGCGTCGCGGCCTACGGCCTGCCGGATTGTCTGCGCATCACCATCGCGGAGGAAGAGGCCGTCAAGGCCTGCGCCGACGCGCTGGAGGCGTTCGTGAAGGGAGCGGCGACGCAATGAGTGGGCCGATTTTCGACAAGGTTGCGGTCATCGGCATCGGCCTCATCGGCTCCTCGATCGCCCGCGCCGTGCGCAAGCACGG
Source organism: Dongiaceae bacterium (assembly GCA_035699005.1). Taxonomy (GTDB): domain Bacteria; phylum Pseudomonadota; class Alphaproteobacteria; order Dongiales; family Dongiaceae; genus Dongia_A. The sequence continues at coordinate 7,070 of DASSBF010000234.1, read as the reverse complement.
CCTCGCAAAGCGGATCGCGATCGCCGATTCCTCTGCCGATGCGCTCAAGGTCGCGCAGGAACTGAAGCTGGGAGACTCGTTCCACGCCGATACCGCCGACGCGGCGAAGGACGCCGACCTCACCGTCCTTTGCGTGCCGATCGGCGCCTATGTCGAGGTCGGCCAGGCGATCGCGCCACACCTCAAGCCCGGCAGCATCCTGTCCGACGTCGGCTCGGTAAAGCAGGCGGTGCTGCGCGACCTCGGGCCGCTGGTCCCGGAGCACGTGCATTTCATTCCAGGCCATCCGGTCGCCGGCACCGAGCATTCCGGCCCCGCCGCCGGCTTCGCCGAACTGTTCGAGGGCCGCTGGACCATCCTGACCCCACTGCCGGGGTGGGACGAGACCGCGGTCGAGAAGCTGCAGCTCTTCTGGACGCGGCTGGGCGCGACGGTCGAGACCATGGAGCCGATCCACCACGACCAGGTGCTCGCGATCACCTCGCACCTGCCGCACCTCATCGCCTACACCATCGTCGGAACCGCGACGGGCCTCGAGGAGCACACCCAGCGCGAGGTCATCAAGTTCTCCGCCTCCGGCTTCCGCGACTTCACGCGCATCGCGGCGTCGAACCCGATCATGTGGCGCGACATCTTCCTCAACAACCGCGAGGCGGTGCTGGAGATGCTCGGCCGCTTCAGCGAGGATCTGACCGCCCTGCAGCGCGCCATCCGCTGGGGCGAGGGCGAGAAGCTCGAAGACTGGTTCACCCGCACCCGCGCCATCCGCCGCTCGATCATCGATGCAAAACAGGCGTAAGCGCTGCGCGAGCATGGCGGAGGTGCGCGCCGAGATCGACGCCCTCGACCGCGCGATCGTCGCCCTGCTCGCCGACCGCCTGCACTACATCGGCGAAGCCGCGCGCATCAAGCAGAGCCGCGATGAGGTGCGCGACGAGGCGCGCGTGGCCGACGTGCTGGCAAAGGTGAGGGACGAGGCACGGCGGCTGGGCGCCGATCCGGAGGTCATCGCCCGCGCCTATCGGACCCTGATCGAGGGCTCGATCGCTTACGAGTTCGAGAGCTTCGACGGGCTGCGCACCCGGGTTTGAGCCCGCGGCCTATTGCAGGCGGCCGTAGAACGTCATGCGAGCGGATTCCGACAGCGCGATTCCGGGCGCGGAGTTGTAGGCGAGGACCGCCAGCATGCGGGTGCGCTCGCCCTCGACCGGCGCGACCCGGTGCATGGCGTTGCGTCCCCTGAACAGCACCAGCGCGCCGGCATCCATCGCCAGGGTCTTGACGGCGGTCCGGCCATCGAGGACGGCCTCGACGCCCGGAAAGTTCATGTCGCCCGCATCCGCGTTCCGCACCCCGCCGACATATTCGAATGTGCCGCCCTTTTCCGGCGGCTGGATCATCAGCGTGATCGCGAACGAGGAATTGTCGAAGTGCCAGCCCAGCTCCTGGCCCGGCCCCGCATAGTGGACGTTGATGGAGGATAGCGGGTCGGCATAGTCGTAGAGGCCCGCTTCCCCCAGGACATCGCACAGGAATGCGCGGAACAGGCGGCTGTCATAGAGCCGGCGCAGCATGGATTCCCGCGGCACCTGGTCGTCGGTGATGCAGCCCTTGGAGGAGACGACCAGCCGGTTGCGCGGGTGGGCCTCCGCGAACGCCGGATCGGCCGGCCGCAGATAGACGTTGTGCTTCTGGGCGCAGAAATAGGCCTTGTGCCGGCCGTCTTCGCCCTCGCGGCGGATGCTCTCGATCGCCTGCGGTGTCAGGAAGCGCGGCAGGACCAGAACCCCGGCGCGGTCCAGGCGCTCCCGGCACGCCGCGCGGAACACCTGCTCGCCGAGCGGGTAGGCTTTCAGATCGACGACGGGATCGAGATCCATGGCAATGCTTCCGGTCAGTTGGCTCGGACGATGGTAGGGTGGGCGGAGTCTTTGCAAAAACGCTTTAATCTGCTCTACAATATAATCGAAGTATGGTCAGGTTCACGATCCGGCAGTGCGTCTATTTCCTGGCCGTCGCCGAAGAGGGCGGCGTCGCCCAGGCGGCGCGCGCGCTCAACATCTCGCAGCCGGCGGTCGCGCAGGCGATCGACAAGCTGGAGCAGACGACCGGCCTCACCTTGTTCGTGCGCCACCATGCGCGCGGCATGGAGCCGACGCTGCAGGGGCGGGCGTTCCTCGACCAGGCGCGCGCCCTGGTTGCGGGCGCCGCGCGCATGGACAGCGCCATCGCGGACATCGCAGCCAACCGGCGCGGCACCATCCGGCTGGGTTGTTTCCAGTCGATCGCGCCGTTCTATCTCGCCCGCATCGTGCGGGAATACGGCCGCCGCGCGCCCGACGTCGCCATCGCCGCGATGGAAAGCCTGCATGCCGACCTGGTGTCCGGCCTCACTGGCGGCGAGCTGGATCTCGCGATCCTGTACAACATGGGGCTGGATCCGCACGAGGTCTCGTGGGAGATGCTGGCGCAGGCGCGGCCCTATGCGATCGTCCCGGCGGATCATCCGGCCGCGCGCCGGCGCCGCGTCTCGCTGCGCACGCTGGGTGAGGAAGGGTACGTCCTGTTCGATGCGCCCGGCAGCCGGGAATATTTCTACGAGATGTTCGCAAGGCTCGGCATCAGCCCGCGCGTCTCGTTCCGGTCGACCTCGATGGAATCGGTGCGCAGCGCCGTCGGCCACGGGCTCGGGTTCTCGATCTTCTCCATGCGGCCGTTCTCTGAGGTCTCCTACGAGGGCCAACGGGTCGTGCCGGTCGAGATCGCGGAAGATATCGAGCCAACGCCCGTCGTCATCGCCCGCAAGGCCGGCCGGCGGCCGGATCAGATGACAGATGCCTTTGTCGCGTTCTGCAAGGCGCTGTTCCGCTCGAAGGCACCGGCAGCCCGTACTCCGCGCACGGATCGGCGCTGACTCTGCCGGTCGCCGGTCAGCGCCATCCGCAGGCTTCCAGCGCGGCGCGCATGTGCTCCGGCGGCTCGGCGGTGACCGCGACCGGCGGCTTGTTGGCGGAGAGCGGCAGCACGATGGCGCGGGCGTGCAAGTGCAGCGGAACCCGGCGCCGCTCGCCCGGCAGGATGCCATACATCGGCTCGCCCAGGATCGGGCAGCCAAGTTCCGCGCAATGCACGCGCACCTGGTGGGTGCGACCCGTCTCCGGCTTCAGCTCCAGCCAGGCGAGGCCGTCGCCTGAGCCCAGCACACGGTAGCCGGTGGCGGCGGCCTGGCCCTTCTCATCCACGACCATGCGCCAGCCGCCGTCCTTGCGCGTGGTCTTGCGCAAAGCCGCCTCGATCCGGCCTTCGTCCTGCGGTGGGCCGCCCGCCACCACGGCCCAATAGGTCTTGTCGACCTTGCCCGCCTGGAACAGCCGGCCGAGCTTGGCGAGCGCCTTGCGGTGCCGCCCCAGCACCAGGCAGCCGGAGGTGTCGCGGTCCAGCCGGTGCGCCAGCGCCGGGTTCGCCGGCAGTCCGAAGCGCAGCGCCTCGAAGCACTGCTCCAGGTTCGGCCCGCCGCCCGGCCCGGCATGGACCGGCAGGCCCGCCGGCTTGTCCAGCACCAGGATGAGGCCGTCGCGATAGAGCAGGCGCGCCTGGGTTTCTTCGGGCGACAGGGGCGGTCTCGGCATGCGCTGTTCATAGCCGCCCGCCACCCGCTTTCAAAGCGCCGGCAAGGGCAAGCGGTGCGCTCTTGAACCAGCGGCCGTCTTCCTGCATCAATTCCGGCCATGGGGAAGATGGCGAAAACGTGGGCGGCGGAGCCCGCGATCGTGGCCGGCGGCCCGGCGCGCCCGGTGCGCGCGGACGAAGCCATCCGGCGCGAGCTGTGGGCCGCCATCATCGACCACCGCATCCCGCCCGGCACGCCGCTGCCGGAGGATGCGCTCTCCAGTTCGTTCGGCGTCAGCCGCACCATCATCCGCAAGGTGCTCCAGCGCCTCAACCACGAGCGGTTGGTCGACATCGTGCCCAACAAGGGCGCGACCGTTGCGAAGCCCTCGAACGAGGAGGCGCGCCAGGTGTTCGATGCGCGCCGCGCCATCGAGCGCGCGGTGATCGAGCGCGTCATCGAGCATGTGCGCGACCCGGATATCGACGCCCTGGCGGCCCTGGTGGCCGACGAGAAGACCGCCTTCGACGTGGGCGACAAGCGCCGCCGCCTCACCCTTTCCGGCGAGTTCCACAGCCGCCTGGCGCTGCTCTCCGGCAACGAGGTGCTGGCTTCCATCGTGACCGAGCTGGTCTCGCGCACCTCGCTCATCATCGCGCTCTACGAACTGCCCGGCGCGGTGCCATGCTCCCATGGCGAGCATCTGGAGATCATCGACGCGATCCGGCGCCGCGACGCCCGCAAGGCGATCCAGTACATGGACCATCACCTGCAGCACATCGAGGCGCAGATCGACCTCAGCGATTCGTCTTTCGCCGTCGATTTCGCGAAGCTGTTCGGGGCTGCCGGCTGACGCCCTGCGCCGGCGGCAGCGCGTCAGGTCGCGGCTGGTGCCATGCCGGACAGGTGGCCGGTGAACGGCTTGCGGATCGGGTAGGCGAGATCGCCGCGCTTGCTGGTCTTGAGGCCGAGCCCGACCAGCGCCTCGACGATCTTGACGCCGGCGGCCACGCCGTCGATCACCGGAACTCCCAATTCATGGGTCAGCGCGGCGGTCAGGTCCGCCATCCCGGCACAGCCGAGGACGATCGCGCCCGCACCGTCCTCGTCCAGCGCGCACCGGCATTCCTCGGTGATCATGCGCCGGGCGTTGGAATGCGGATTCTCCAGCTCCAGCACCGGCAGGTCGATCGCCCGCACCCGGCGGCAGTGATGTTCCATGCCGTAGTTGCGGACCAGATGCTCGGCGATGATGCGCGTGCGGCCGAGGGTCGTGACCACCGAAAAGCCGGTGGCGAGGAACGAGGCCGCGTGCATGGCCGCTTCGGCGATGCCCACCACCGGCCCGGCGGCGATTTCACGGGCCGCCAGCAGGCCCGGATCACCGAAGCAGGCGATCACGTAGCCGTCGACGCCTGCCGCCTCGCCGCGCCGTACCTCTTCCAGGAGCCCGATGACGCTGACCGCTTCGTCATAGTGACCTTCGATCGAAACCGGCCCGGAGGAGGAGGTGGCGGTGAGAATCTCGGTCCCGGCGGCCGCCACGGCGGCGGCTGCCGCGGCGATGGTGCGCGTCATCGATTCGGTGGTGTTGGGATTGACGACCTTGATCCGCATGACCGCTTTCCTTCCGGCTTCCGAGCATTCTGCGCCGGGCGAGCAAATTGTTCAAATCATTGTATACGACGTTGTATTTTTTATTGCGCCGACTTATGATCCAGTCAATAACAAACTGGGGCGGGTGACCCCGAGGGCGTTGGCGGCGTTCGCTCCGGCGGGCGCGTGGGCAGGCTCAAACGCAAGGGAGGCGAAAGATGAAGATCGTGAACAGCATGTCGCGCCGGCTGATGCTGGGCGCCGCGGGCGCTGTAGCCCTGTCCGCCATGGCAGGCGGTGCCTGGGCGGAGAACGCGGAACTCAAGATCGGATTTGTTGGGGTGACCAGCGGCCCGGCCGCCGCCTGGGGGACCTCGAACGTGCGCTCGATGCAGACTCGCGCCGACTGGCTCAACGAAACCGGCGGGGTGAAGATCGGCGACAAGATCTACAACATCACCATCGTCACGTTCGATGATCAGAAGGATCCCAAACGCGCGATCGCCGGCATGGAGAAGATGGCGCAGGAAGGCATCCACTATGTCGTCGGACCGAACGTCGACGACGGCGCCGCCTCGGTGCGCCCGGTCGCGGAGGCCAAGGGCATCATCTACTTCCCCTATGCCTTCCCGAAGGAGCTCTATACAAAGCCCGCGTCCAATGCCGTGCTCGGGATGATCGCCAGCTACCAGTCGGGCCCGGCGATCTACAAGTACCTGAAGGAGAACAAGGGCGTCAAAACCATCGCCTTCGTGGCCGCCAACGAATCCGACCCGCTCAGCCAGCGCGACAGCGGCGTCGCCGCGGCCAAGGCGCTCGGGCTGGAGATCGTGGCCGACAAGGATACCTACCAGAACGACACGCGGGACTTCACACCGGTCCTGACCCCGATCGTGCAGCTGAAACCTGACCTGCTGGTGCTGTCGGGCGTGGCGCCGGCCAATGCCCCGCTGCTGATCCGCTCGGCGCGCGAGCTCGGCTTCGAGGGCCTCATCTCCACCGAGACCGCGCAGGACGCCAAGGTGCTGGAGGAAGGCGCAGGCGAACTCGCCAACGGCTTCATCTCGGTCGGCGGCGCCTCCACGCCGGAGATCCGCTCGCCCGAGATGGACGAGTTCATCAAGCGCTATACCGAGAAGTTCGGCGAGTACAACGACGAATCGAACACCAAGGTCTACGCCCTCGAGTACATTCTCGACACCCTGAAGGCGAACCCCAAGGCGATCGACGATGTGGCGGAGTTCAAGAAGACCATGGACACGTTCTCTGCGCCGAACCCCTTCGTCAAGGGCGACGAGGTGCTGAAATATGTCGGCATGACCTCGTTCGGTCAGAAGCGCCAGGTCTCCGTGCCGATGGTCGTGAACGAATATCGCGACGGCAAGTTCGAGACCCTGTTCGTCGGCGAAGTCGACTGAACCGGCTTGCCTTTTGACCCGGAGGGCTTGAGGCTGCCTCAAGCCCTCTTTCTTTGCCGGATCGCGCCGCCATGGAACAGGTGATCGCCAACGGGCTCTATTTGGGCGCGCAATACGCGCTGATCGCCCTCGGCCTCACGCTCATCTTCGCGCTGATGAACGTGCTCAACTTCGCCCACGGGCAGATGTATGTGCTGGGCGGGTTCGTCACCTACACGATCTACGGCAAGCTCGGCCTGCCGTTCGTGGTGGCCCTGCTGGCCTCGGGGCTGACGCTCGCAATCCTCGGCGCGCTGATCGAGAAATTCCTGTTCCGGCCGGTGATCCGGCGCAGCCTGCGCGAGGAGAGCACCATGCTGCTGGCGGCGGCCATCGCGTTCCTGTTCGACGCGGTCATCCTGCTGCTGTTCGGCGAAAAGCAGCGCGGCGTGCCGAAGATCGTCAAG
>DASSBF010000233.1:0-10336 GCA_035699005.1 Dongiaceae bacterium | reverse complement strand
AGGTGCATGCTGACCCAGCCGAGCGCCATGATGAAGAACAGGAACATGATGCCGCGTTTGGGCGTGTTGTTCACGACCTGTCCGACCCCCGGCAGCAGCACCGCGATGAGGAGAACCCAGTAGGGGTGGAGCGGCGGTTTCACCGCCGGATCCGGGTTCCGGGGCCCGTCTGTCATCTCGCGTGCCGTGCGTCGCCGCGCATTGCCTCACGCCCTGTCCGCATCCGGGCCGCTGTCCTCGCGCGTGCCGTGGCCCGGCATCGCCGCCGCGGAACTATAGACGGCGATGGCCTGCTCGAGCAATTGGCGCGCGAGCGGAGCCGGCAACCGTGGATCTCCGAATTCCGGCTGCCGCAAGACCATGTAGTAGGCGCGCTCGCCCTGGCTCGCCTGGTAGACGATGCGCACGCCGTGCGGCGTGACGAGCAGCTCCTTGGTCTTCGTGTCGTCGAAGATATGGATGTGCGGAGCCAGCAGTTCGAGCGGCAGGGCCGGGTCTTCGATTTCCGTCCGCAAGATGGCATGCTGCGGCCATTCTGGCGGTATCCGCAGCGAGAACGGCAGGCTCGCGGATGGGGAATAGAATTCCGTGTTCTGCGGCCGCGCAAGGAAATCGACCGCGCCCGGAACCGGCAAGGCCCCGATCAGGCTCACCTTCACCCACAAGGATGGCAGCTTGCGGACCGCCATGTGGTCGACGACCGGCTCCAGCCGGAATCGATGGCCGCGATGGCTGCCTTCAAGGATTGGAAAATCGGTGCCCTCCTGCACGACGCGACAGCCCTCGAACAGGAAGCTGCAATCGTCGAAATAGGCGGCACGCGCAGCCTTCGTGCGAACCCGGTCGCGCCGGTAGATCAGCCACAGCGCGACGGCGGCCACCACGCAGAGGGCGGCGATGTCATAGCGGAATGCCATCGATCCGACTCTCTGATCGCACGCATTGAAAGTCCTGGCGACCGGCGCAGGCCGTGATCGCTATGGAGAACAGGCGCCTCCGAACAGGAGGCGCCTTGCGGCCCCGTTGGTCGGCCGAGTCTCCGGTGTCTCCCCCTAGTAACCGAGCGGCTTCGGCCACGGCATCGTGAACTGGTCGCCACGGCGGACAAACTTGTACCGGAAGACGACGAACCAGAGGGAGGCGATGATATAGAACAGCATCATCGCCAGCAGCTGGTTGCCGTAGCCGAGATAGATCGCGAAGTAGGTCGCGATGCACAGCACCAGCAGCACGCTCGCCGGCAGCGGGTGGAAGGGATGGATGAACCCGCGCTTGATCGATCCCAGCGGCCACTTCTTGCGGAACTTCCACATGTTGATGGGCATGAAGGTGTAGTTCAGCAGGCCCGAGAGGATCGAGAAGGTGATGACCTGCGCCAGCGGCACGTAGATTGCGAAGATGATCGCGATCGGGATCATGAAGATGATCGAACGGAACGGCGTCCGATACTTGGGATGCACCGCTGCAAAATATGCCGGCAGATAACGGTCACGGCCCATGGAGAACCATGCGCGCGCCGCGTCGTTGATGCAGCCGTTGGCCGAGGCGATCGCCGAGAACAGCGTGCCGATGAACAGGAAGATGTGCAGGAACTTGCTGCCCGAGATCTTGGCGACGTCATACAGCGGCGCCAACTCAAGATCCCAGCCCACATACTCCCACGGCAGCATGCCGACGGCCACGTACCAGGTCAAGCCGGCCGCGATCAGCAGCGTGATGATGCCCGTGATGGTGCCGAGCGGGAGCGCGCGGCCCGGTGAGCGGACCTCTTCCGCTGCCTGGCAGGTGCCTTCGATGCCCAGGTAGAACCAGATGCCGAAGTGGAGGGCGGCAAAGACGCCGAGCCAGCCATAGGGTAGATCGGTCAGCAGGTCCTTGTGGTGCAGGATCTCGCCGGGCGCCCACGGCTTCACGCCGAAGAACAGCACGACGATCGAGAGGAAGGCGATGAAGGTGATCCAGAAGTTCACCGTCAGCGTCATGAAGACGCCGCGGTAGTTCAGCAAGGCGAGAATTGCCAGGCTTAGGACGACCCATGGCTCCCAGTGCGTTGGTGCGGTCCCCAGGAGGTCGGTCGCACCGATCTGGATCAGGAAGCCCACCACCTGCACATCGCCGGCCTCTAGCATCGTGTAGGCGAACACCAGGTACAGGCCGACATTGAAAGCCATCAGCGGTCCAATGGTGTGCTTCGCCTGGGCGTACTGGCCGCCAGCCGCCGCCACTGTCGAGGTGATTTCGGAATCGATCATGGCCACGCAGGTGTAGAGCAGCCCGATCACCCACATGGCGATCAGGCAACCGAGGGCGCCGCCCTTGCCGACCGCGTAGTTCCATCCCATGAACTCGCCGACCAGCACGATGCCGACTCCGAGCGCCCACACATGAACGGGACCCAGAACCTTGAGGAGGTTGATGCCAGGCTGACCCTGGCCGCCCATTGTCTGCTCAGCCATGGCTCACTCCCTTATCTTCTCGGGTACCAGCTCGTCGACGCCCTCGCGCGAGCTGAGCAGCACGTCTTCGCCGTGGGTCTGGCCCACGCGCCAACCGTCATAAATCATCCAAATGAAGATGATCGCCGACACGATCCAGGCGATCCACTCGAGCGCATCCCACATGTGCTGTCCCCTGTCCGAAACCGCCCCGATCCCCGCCGGCTGCCGCCGGGATCAGTCGAATTTTTCCTGGATGACCTGCCGGTACTCCTTCTCGGAGTGCCACAGCAGGAAGACGTAGTAGCCGCCGATCAGCGCGATCATGCCCACGATGCCCTCCCAATCGAAGTCGTAGTCGAACGGCATGGTGATGATGTCGGCCGCGGTTTCCGGCGTGTAGCCGAGCTTCTCCCACTGTTGCGCCATCGTGGGATTCTGCCCGAGCACTTCCCAGCTGAGGCCGGTCCAGGTCTTGGTGCCGTCTTCCGCCGCGACGTAGGAGACGCCGGCGGGGAGCTTTTCCACGCGCGACGGCACCGCGATCTTCAGCCAGACCGGCAGAAACAGTGCCAGAAAAATCAGGACAAGAAGCGTGATGACATCAAACCACTGCCCCGGAATGCTCTGTCTCGGGGGTTGGTAGACTTGCTTTGCCATGGCCGTCTCCGCCTATTTGCCAGCGTCGAGATGACGGATGTCGGTGCCGTAGATGCGTTCCTTGTCGTGACCGTAGTGGCGCACCATGTTGAAAATCGAGCCGGTGTTGAACACCAGCAGCACGATCGCGGCGATCCAGCTGACCGTCGAAACAGCGGCGCTGGCATATGGGATCGCTTCCAACAGCACGAAGATCACGACGATCCACAATGCGACGACGAAGCCCCAGGCCCACAATCGATCGCGTGCGTACATCGCGTCGATGCGCTTGGACAGATCGGCTCCGGATGCGCTCCGGCCCAAACTCTCTGATGTCATGTACAACCTCCCCCCGCAACGAGAGCACCGGTGGTGCTGCGCTTCCAGCGAACGGCTTGTTGTCTCTCCGCCGCCCCCTCACCCCCTGCTCGCCGGCGCATGGGCGGATGTTCACTCAGCGGAATTTTTCGTTCCTCCTAGGATATGCCCACTCAAGCAGTCCCGCAACAGGAAAGTTGCTCGCAGCGGCATCGACTCGCATTCGTCACGCTGAACGCTCCGGCGACTCGCCCTGCGCTTCGGGCGACATGGTGACCGCGGTGCCCTGCCAGCTTGTCGGCGCCGAGTCGGTCCTTCAGACATCCGTACTACGGACGCACAAGAATGGAGCGGACCATGCGCTCGATCTCCGAGTCGATCTCCGCGTGGGTGATCCCGCATCGCTCGCGAATCAGTGCACAGGATAGGATCGAATAGGCTGGGCGCCGGGCCGCCGCCTTCAATTCCGCGCTTTTGATCGCCTGCAGCGGCGTGCGCTTCAGCCCCGCCGCTTGCGCCGCATCCAGCAGCCTCTCCGCGAAGCCGTGCCAGGTCATGGCGGTGCTGCCGCAGAAGTTGAACAGGCCGCCAGCAGCCTTGTCCTCATCGAGCAGCAGCAGCCCTACCTGCTGCATGGCGCGCGCCAGGTCCGACGCCGCCGTCGGGCAGCCCTGCTGGTCATCGACCACGCGCAGCGCTTCGCCGGCCTGCGCGCGCCGCAATATCTTCACCGGGAAGGTGTCGCCGAGTTCGCTCACCAGCCAGGACGTGCGCAGGATTGCCCAGCGGCGCGGCGCGGCGCTGTCGACAGCCCGGTCGCCCGCGAGCTTGGTGGCGCCATAGACGTTGAGCGGATTCGGCGCGGCGGTTTCCGCATAGGGCTGCCGGCGCGCGCCGTCGAACACGTAGTCGGTCGAGATGTGCACCAGCGGAATATCCCGCTCCCGGCAAGCCGACGCCAGCGCCGCCGGCAGCGCGGCATTGAGCGCGTGCGCCGCAGCCCGGTCGGCTTCGGCCCGGTCGACCCCGGTGAAGGCCGCCGCGTTCAGAACCAGATGAGCCTCCTCCGCGCGCAGCAGATCGGACAGATGGTCCGGCCCGCCGCCGTCGCCCAAAGAACGGCGGCCATGGAAGGAGAGTTCGGAGCCGGCGGGCCAATGCAGCCGTCTCAGGGATTGGGCGAGCTGCCCGCCCTCGCCAATGATGACGATCTTCGGCACGGACCCGCTAGGCGCCGCGCGGCGCGCCGGCCTTGGAAATCGGCACCACTTCGGCCGGCACCGTCGCTTCGACCGGCAGGATCCGGCCGTCCGCCAGCTTGTAGATGCAATCCGCCATCTGCCGCCATGCTTCGCCGTGCGTCACGGCGATCACCGTCAGGCCGTCGGCCGCCACCATATCGCGGATGCGGGCGCAGATCGCCTCTTCGGTTTCCCGGTCGAGGCCGGCGGTCGCCTCGTCCAGGATGAGGATCGCCGGCCGGTGCAGCAGGGCGCGCGCCAGCGCGATCCGCTGCCTCTGTCCGCCGGACAGCATCTGGCCGCGCTCGCCCACGACATGGTCCAGCCCGTCCTGCAGCGGCTCGATGAACTCGTCGGCGCCCGCCGCGCGCAGCGCGCGCCAGACCTCCTCGTCGCTGAACCGTTCTTCGCCCAGCGCCACGTTGTTGCGGACGGTGTCGTGGAACAGGGTCACGTCCTGGGGCACGTAGCCGATCACCTGGCGCCATTTGAGGAGGTCGACCGCGGTGCTGTCGACGCCGCCAAGGAGCAGCTTGCCCGAGCGCGGCGGCAACAGCCCGATGATGAGGTCGAGCGTCGTGGTCTTGCCGACGCCCGATGGGCCGACCAGGGTCGTGACCTTGCCTGCGGTCATGGCAAAATCGACCTTCGAGAGCAGTTCGCGCCCGTCGGCGTGCTTGAACGAGACGCCCTCGAACCGCACGCCTGCGGCCGGATCGGGCGGCTCCGTGCCCGTGAGCTGCTCCTGGCTCGCCGCGGCCGCGTTGATCAGCTCCTGGGCCGACCCAAGCCAGACCTGCGCGCTCATCAGGCGCTGGCTCCCGCGCTGGACGAACCCGAAGGTATTCACAAGCCGGACCAGAAGCAGCGCGGCCAGCAGCAGTTCGTGGCCGGAGAGGTGCAGGAGATTGCTGCCGCCCATCAGGCCCAGCACCAGGCAGATCGCGATGATCGGGGCCTGCAGCTCCTCGGCATACTCCGCCGACAGGACGCGCGACTTCATGCTCTGGTCCAGCGAATCGATGTCGCTGGACAACAGCGTCGACATCTGCGCCTGGCGGCCCATGGCGCGGATCGACTTGATGCCGACGAAGACGTCGGTCAGGTCCGCCTTCATCCGGCTCATTGCGCGGCTCTGATTCTTGGCGGCGCGCTTGGATTGGCGGACCAGCTGGCCGTAGGAGACGGCCATGATCATGGCGACGCCGGCCGCAACCAGCACCATCGCGGGCGCGATCACGTAGCAGATCAGCAGGTAGACGAAGATGCGCAGGAACGCCATGCAGAGATCGGCGCTGAGCTGGAAGGCATCGCCGACGGCGTTGGAGCTTTCCCCGGCCGCGGATACCAGGCGGCTCAGCCGCTGGCGCGCATAGAAGCTCCAGCGGGCGTGCATCAGGGTGCGGATGACGTCGAGGCGGGCATCGGTGTTGACCCGCGCCATGACGCTCGCGACATAGCGCGTGACCCCGATGCTGACCACCGCCTTGATGCTCATGAACAACAGGATGGTCAGCAGGAGCGTGACCATGTTCATGGGCAGGCCGAGCGCGTTGTAGCCTTGCTCGAGCGTGTCCTTGATCATGCCGCGCCTTCCGCCCATGTGCATGTCGGCTTCAGGGCTCAGGACCGACAGCAGCGGAATGATGGTGGCGAAGCCGAACAGCTCGAAGATGCTGGACACGAACACGCCGGCCATCACCAGCGTGCGCTGCAGCGGCGGCACCGCCCTCAAGGCGATCACCATCGAGCGCAGCAGGCCCGGCTTTTTCGGATTGTTCTTCGCCATGTCCTCGTTCTACGCCTCGGTCGGGCGGATCACGCCATTTGCGCCGCCGGCTGCCAATAGGGAGCCGGCTGCGACAGCCCGGCCGGGCCGCCGCCGACGATCGCATTCCATTGCTGGCCGATCGCATCGATGCTGAACTGCGCCGCCAGGATGGGCTGTGCCCGCGCCAGATGCTCGTCCGCCGCGCCTTGGTCGAACAGATAGGCATCGATGCCGGCGCGCCAGTCATCCATCACCAGGGCATCGCGCAACGGCTCGAGCGATTCGAGGTAGGTCGCCGCCACCGGCACTTTGTTGGCGAGGGCGAGCACCGCGCGGTTCGCCGACTTGCACAGCGAGAACGGGTCGGCCGCGCTCGGCATGACGAACAGATCGGCGCGCGACAACTCGAAAAACACCCGCTCGTTGGACCAGGTCTCGTAGCGGGTGAATATCTTGACGCCGTGCGTCAGGGCATCGAAACGGATGCGGTTGTTGCTGATCACCACCAGTTCAATCGGCCGGTCGCGGTGCGCGCGCTCCAGCTCCTCGATCACCGGCCTCAGCAGGCCCATGCCGAATTCGGAATGGAAGCTGCCGTGGCGGCCGAACCAGATCACGCGCGCCGTGTTGTCCGGCAGATGGTCGACCTGCCAGTCGGATTCGACGCCGAACATGCCTCCGTCGCGCTTGTCGCCGGAAAGGGCGGCCTCGGCCGAGAGAATCCCGTCATCGGCTTCGGAGCCGAATACCCGGCGCGACCCCGAAATCAGCCGGTCCACGCCACGCGGCGGCGCGCTCACCACCGAACCCGGCAGCCACGCGGAAATCGCCTGGTAGGCATCGGGCGTGAGGGCGGCGTCCGGCACCACCCAGCTCGCCACATCATCGCCGAGGTGGCGGCGCGCGACCCGCTCCAGGGCATGGGTCGGGGTAACGAGAGCCTCCGCATGGCGCGCCAGTTCGCCGGCACTCTCGGCCGACAGTTCGGGGCCGCGCCGCTGCGCGTATCCCGGAACGAAGATGTTGTCACAAAGATCGAGAAGAACCGGCTTTCCCTGGGCCCGGAACGCGCAGGCCAGCTCATGCAACCGCTCTCCGGCTTGCTTGACGACGATCAGGGCGTCGAATTGCGCGGGATCCGGCAGCTCATCGACGAAGATCGCGCTGTCATGCCCGATCCGCTGCATGGCCCAGGCCGGAATCAGGCAGCGATAGCGAAAGCTCGCCACCTTCGGGTCGGCATGGGGGACGATCCATGCTAGGCGCATGGAACCGCCCTGATCCTGCGAGCGTGTCTCCGACCGGCCCGTGCGCCCAGGCCACACCGTCCCGACACTTGGATCATCCCACTATCCTCGTTCCCTGACCGGGCAGGCGCGGATTCCGACCCTGCCGGTCACCCCTGATCTGCGCGCGGCGCCCCCAAGGCCATGGTCGCCCCGGCCCCAAGGCTCAGCCGCCTCCGACGCCTGAGTACTACTCAATCTCCCTAGTTCGTTCAAGGAGATAACCTTGGTCTGACGTGGCAAAATGGCCGCGCTTAGGGGACCGCTAAATATTGCGATTCCCGACGATTTTTACCTCTTCCCGGAGTAGACGGCGCAGGGGAACGACGCTATGAACCAAACGACCATGAGCACCGCAACCGCACCCATGCCCCATGACTCCGGTAGGACAGATTTGGCGGACGGGGATCTGCGGGCCGCCTTGCAGCGGCGGACAATCCTGGTGACGGGTGGCGCCGGCTTCATCGGATCGGCGGTGTGCCGGCTGCTGTGGGATGCCACCGACTGCCGGATCGTCAATCTCGACAAGCTCGGCTACGCATCCAGCCCGGCTGCCTTGAAGCCGATGAGCGGCGGCCCGCGCTATGTGTTCGAACGGGCGGACCTCTGCGACCGGGCGGCGTTGGCCGACCTGTTCCGGCGGCACCAGCCGGATTCGGTCATTCATCTGGCCGCCGAGTCGCACGTCGACCGCTCGATCGACGGACCGCAGGCCTTCATCGCGAGCAACGTGGTCGGCACGTTCAACCTGCTGGAGGCCTGCCGGGCGCATCTGGCCGCCCTGGATCCGGCGGCGCGCGGCCGATTCCGGGTGCTGCACGTCTCGACCGACGAGGTCTATGGGTCGCTCGGCGACAGCGGCGCGTTCGACGAAGCCAGCCGCTACGATCCGCGCTCCCCCTATTCCGCCAGCAAGGCCGCATCGGATCATCTGGCGGCGGCGTGGCGCCATACCTTCGGCGTTCCGACCCTCATCACCAATTGCGGAAACAACTACGGCCCGTTCCAGTTTCCCGAGAAATTCATTCCGACCTTGATCATCCGCGCCTTGAAAGGACAGGAACTCCCGATCTATGGCGGCGGAACGAATGTGCGGGACTGGATCCATGTCGAGGACCATGCGCGCGCGCTGCTCGGGGTTCTTGCGTTCGGGAGCGTCGGGGGCAAGTACCTGATCGGAGCCGGAGAGCAGCGCCGCAACCTGGACCTGGCCGAAATGATCTGCGATCTGATCGACCGCCACGTTCCGCGCAACACGCCGAGCCGGTCGCTCATCACCCACGTCGCCGACCGGCCGGGGCACGATCACCGCTACGCCATCGACGCTTCGAAGGTGCGGGCGGAGATAGGCTGGCGGCCCCTGCGGTCGCTGGCGGAAGGGTTGGAATCTACAGTGCGCTGGTACGTCGACCATATGGATTGGTGGGAGGACATCTTCCGCTCGGGTCGGTATGGCGGAGAGCGGCTGGGCCTCGATGCCCGCCAACAGCCTGCAGGTGCCATGAGCCTCCACCAGGCGACAGGAGCGTCGATGCCGTCATGAAGGGGATCGTCCTGTCCGGCGGGCGCGGCACCCGGCTCTATCCCGCGACCAAGGCGGTGTCCAAGCAGCTCATCCCGCTGTACGACAAGCCGATGGTCTACTATCCGCTCTGCACGCTGATGCAGATGGGCATTCGCGACATCCTGGTTGTGACGACGCCGGAGGACGAGGACCGCTACCGGCATCTTCTGGGCGGCGGCGACCAGTGGGGCATCCACATCTCCTATTGCCGCCAGGCGCGGCCCGAAGGCATCGCGCAGGCGCTGCTGCTGGGACGCGATTTCATCAACGGCGATCCGATCGCGCTCATTCTCGGCGACAATTTCATCCACGGCGACGGCTTGTTCCAGAGCCTGACGCGGGCCCGCGCGCTCCAGGCCGGCGCGGTCAATTTCGCCTACCGCGTTTCCGATCCGCAGCGCTACGGCATCATCGAGTTCGATTCCGAAGGCCGCCCGCAGCGGCTGCTGGAGAAGCCGGCCAAGCCAAGGTCGAACTGGGCGGTGATCGGCCTCTATGTCTATGACCGCCGGGCGCCCGAGCTGGCGGCCGACCTGAAGCCCTCGCCGCGCGGCGAGCTGGAGATCACCGACCTCAACCAGCGCTATCTGGATCTGGGCCAGCTCCAGGTGGAGAAGCTCGGCCCCGGCAATGCCTGGCTCGACACCGGCACGCACGATTCCTGGCTCGAGGCCTGCCACTACGTGCAGACCATCTTCCACCGGCAAGGCCAGATGATCGGCTGTCTCGA
Source organism: Dongiaceae bacterium (assembly GCA_035699005.1). Classification (GTDB taxonomy): domain Bacteria; phylum Pseudomonadota; class Alphaproteobacteria; order Dongiales; family Dongiaceae; genus Dongia_A. The sequence continues at coordinate 352 of DASSBF010000233.1, read as the reverse complement.
GGAAGTCGCCTATCGCAACAACTTCATCACGGCCGACCAGCTCGAGCGGCTGGCGCACGAGATGCGCTCCTCGACCTACGGGCAATATCTGAAGGCGCTGCTGGTCTAGGTATTTCTGTGGATGCGGGGACGCGGCGCGGTCGCCAGGCGGCCCCGCTTGCCGGACAAGGACAGGTTCGGATTGAAGTACGGGTCGTCAAAGATGATCCGCGACCAGCGCGTGCGCATGTACTCGCGCTCCCAGGTGTAGCTGGCGAGGCGTTCGGGCCGGACGTCGGACCCCCGGCTTGCGGAGTGCTGGTGCAGCAAGCGCGCATGCGGCGTGTAGATGACGCGCAGGCCCGCTTCGCGC
>DASSBF010000232.1:0-12605 GCA_035699005.1 Dongiaceae bacterium | reverse complement strand
GAAGCTCTCCGGCAAGCAGGTCAAGTTCGGCGCCACTGTCACGCTGATCGACGAGGACACCGAGGAGAAGGCGGTCTACCAGATCGTCGGCGAGGACGAGGCCGACATCAAAACCAAGCGCCTCGCCATCACCTCGCCGCTAGCGCGCGCGATCGTCGGCAAGTCGGTCGGCGATTCCGTCGAGGTGACGACACCCGGCGGCTCGCGCTCCTACGAGATCTCGAAGGTCGCGTTCAAGAAATAGACTGCAAGGGCGCCCTACGCCGGCCGTTTCGCCAGCGCCAGCGTCACGCCGAGCGCGCACAGGATGCCGCCGGACGTCTGACGCATGCGGCGGATGATGACCGGCCGCTTGGCCAGGCGGTCGCGCACGGCCGAGGCCGCGCAGGTCACCACCACGTCGACGCTGGTGTTCAGGAACACCGATATCGTGCCGAGCACGATGAACTGCAGCGCGACGCTGCCGGCGTGCGGGTCGACGAATTGCGGCAGGAAGGCGAGGAAGAACGCCGCCGTCTTGGGATTGAAGGCTTCCACGATGACTCCTTCCCTGAAGGCCTTGCGCGCGCCTATCGCGGGCCCGTTCCCGAACTCCGGCGCCGCACCCGCCTCGCGCCAGGTCTTGATGCCGAGATGGACGAGATAAACCGCGCCAGCCACCTTCAGCACGGTGAAAGCATCCGCGCTCGCCATCACCAGCGCCGAGACGCCGATCGCGCCGGCGACGATATGCACGAAACCGCCGAGGCCGGTGCCGAAGCTGGAGGCCAGTCCCTCGCTGCGCCCGCCGGCCAAAGTGCGTGCCGCCACGTAGAAGATGCCGGGGCCCGGCATCAGCGCGAGGACGCCGGCGGCCGACAAGAACAGAACGAAATGCCAGAGGTCGAACATCACTGCTCCTATTTGGCGGCGACCGGTCGATCCAATCCAGCCATATGGCGCGCAGCCCGGTCGAATGGAATCTCCTGGGCCAGCGCCTTTGCGGCCCATAGCGCCGACCACGCGCCGAACTTGAAGCCGTGGGCGGCGCAGGCACTGACCATCACCACACGCCCGTCGCGCTTCAGCATGAAGCGCGAGTCCGGTGAATCGTGGTTCCAGCACACCTTGCTGCTCGTCAGGCGATAGCGGTCGAAATCCTTGAGCACGTTCGCCAGGTTTCGCCGGATCGTCGTCAGTTCGCCAGCCGTAACTTCCGCCTGCGATCCCGCTTCGGCACTGCTGCGCAGGCCGATATCGGCCAGCTTCAGGCCGGTGCCGCGGACCGGCGGAATGCCCCACACTTCCTCCGGACCGCCGAAATCGATGATGCCCGGCGCCGCCTTCCACGCTTCAAGGAATTCTGCCGGCGGATCGAAATAGGCGACGACGTTCCGGCACGGGCCGAGCTCGCGCCCCAAATCGGGCAGGACCCGGGGGATCCAAGCCCCGGCCGCCACCACGAGTTCGTCGAACGCGAGTTCGCCGCCCGCGTCCGTCACGGCGATGCCCGTTTCCTTCTTCACGCTGGTCACGCGCGTCTTGGCCTTGATCTCGACGCCCGCTTGCGCGCACAGGCGCGCGAGGCCGGTGGTGATCCGGTCCGCGAACAGCACACCGCCATCCGGTTCCAGCGCCGCCCAGCGGATGCGGCCAGGTGTGAGGAACGGATAGCGTTGCTCCACGTCCTTGCCGGACAGCAGCTCGTAGCGGGCGCCGACCTCATCCAGCACCTTGCGGCCCTGGTCCGCCCAGTCGCCGGCCTCTGCCGAGCAGGACAAGGCACCGCAGCGTTCCAGGTGGTCCTCGCCCATCGCCGCGAACAGATCGGCCCATGCCGCGTAGCACTCGTCCATCAGGCGCGCATAATGCGGCTGCCCAGGGTACATGCGCCGGGTCAGGCGATGCTCGTCGAAGGACGCGGCCACCGGATTGGGCACGGACCCCTGCTCGAGCAGCGTCACGCGATGGCCGCGCTTCGCCAGGTGCCACGCAATGCCGGCGCCGACGACGCCGGCGCCGATCACGCCGAAATGCTGCTTGTCATGCATGATTCATCGATGCTCATGGTGCTGGAAAATCCTTCGCGGACGACCATAGCCGACCGGAATGGCGGATTCGACCGGGATCGACGGTGGTCAGGTGCGCTGCGCCATGTCGTAGCCGCACGCGCGGGCATAGTCGCTCTGTCTCAGCTCTTGCTGGAACGCGGCGCCCAGTTCGGTCGAATGGAAGGCGCGGACGGCCTCCAGGATCGCGTCCGCATGGGTCTTGCTGGCGCTGACATTGCGCGGCGGCAGCGCGAACTCGTCCAGTCCGGCAAACGCAGCAATCGCATCGAGATGCCTGCCCAGGTCCTCGAACCGAACGACGAGGAGATCGGCGAACCCCAGGTCGCGCCGCGCCAGCCCCTGCGTGGCCAGCTCGGGAAGGGTTCGTATGTCGACATCGAACATGGGCGTGAACTGCTCGTCGAACCAGCCCAGCGGAACCAGCGCGCGGCGGAAATTGTCGGCGATATAGGGCTCGGGCGGAGTCATGGCCATGGCCAGCGCCTGCCCCCGCTCGCGCGCCGACGCCAGCTCCGCGGAGGGCCTGGTCTCGGCAACCAGCCGGCCCACCTGGCGCAACAGCTCGGCGACGGCGCCGCCGACATCGCCGCCGACTGGTGTATCGCCGGCAAAGGCGCGATGCCAATCGGTGAGTCGCTGGGCGTTGTATCCGGAGCGCTGCAAGAGCTGGGATGCATGCCAGGCGACCGGGTCGCGGGTCAGGGTCAGGATCTTCAGCCGACGGTCGGGCGCTACTTCGTTGGCGCGGTACCACCTCGCCAGCATGTGGAGCGCGGTGTGCTTCGCGAGCAGTTTCAGGTCGACCGCGGCCAGCCTGCGGCTCGGCTCATCGTGGAACATGCGGGAAAGCCGCGTTGCCTCGTTCTCGTGGCGCAGAAAATGACAATGGAAGCAGTTGATGCCCCGGTCTATCAGTGCGAGTTCCAGCGCGAGGGAAGCGACCTTGCCCATCTGGAACAGCAGCAGATTGGGCTGATAAATGGACAATTTTGGGCCGTGGGCTGAAGCCGCGGCGGCGATCCGCCACAGATTCTCGAACACCTCGTCTTCGCCCGGTCGTTTGCGCGGTTTGTGCCGCTTCGCGGCCCGAGAGCGGCCGAGCAATCGGTCCACGATACGGATCAGGCCGTGCTGCCTCGGCGGCATGGATGTCCCCCTTGCCCGCCGCTCTAGGCGCGCGCCTCCCGGCGCAAGGGGGGCTTTTCCTCGAAATCGATCGGCACGCCCGGCTCGTGCTTGCTGGAGCGGATGGCGAGTGCGGATTTCACGTGGCTCACATTGGGCGCCGGCGTAAGCTGCGTCGTCAGGAAGCGCTGGTAGTCGTCCCAGTCGTGCGCCACGACCTTGAGGATGAAATCGGTCTCGCCTGCCAGCATGTGGCATTCGCGGACCTGCGGCCAGGACCGGACGAGATCCTCGAACGCCTTGAGGTCGGTTTCCGCCTGGCTCTCCAGCCCGACATGGGCGAAGATCGTGACGCCGAACCCCATGGCCTCGGCGTTGATCTCCGCGTGATAGCCCTTTATGAACCCGGCCTGCTCCAGCGCCCGCACGCGGCGCAGGCAGGGTGGCGCCGAAATGCCCGCGCGCTCGGCCAGGTCCACATTGGTCATGCGGCCATCGGCCTGCAGATCGGTCAGGATGCGAAGATCGATTCTGTCCAGTTTGGCGCGCCGCATGATCGATCTCCCAGAAATCCATCGGGTCTTTTGTAATTATATTACGCGCGCAACATTTCTTCGCCAAGGGAATCCTGCGCGACCAGAGAGCGCCTATGCGATGCCGTCATTAACTTGTGCGATGCGGCACCCCACCTTATGTTGGAGACTTGCTTGAAACGCATAGCTTCGGATTCGCGCCCATGCCCAGCTCCGCGCCCCAGAAAACTCCGCGGGAAATTCGCACCAAGGTCCTGATCGTAGGCTCGGGGCCGGCTGGCTATACCGCCGCCATCTATGCCGCGCGCGCCAGCCTGAAGCCGGTGCTGGTCCAGGGCATGACCCCAGGCGGCCAGATGACCATTACAACCGATGTCGAGAATTATCCGGGCTTCGCCGACGTGATCCAGGGGCCGTGGCTGATGGAGCAGATGGAGGCCCAGGCCCGGCACGTCGGCACCGAGCTCGTCCTCGACACCATCACCGACGTCGATCTCTCCCGACGGCCGTTTCGCGCGGCCGGCGATTCGGGCGACGTCTATCTTGGCGAAACCCTCATCATCTGCACCGGCGCCCAGGCGCGCTGGCTCGGCCTGCCTTCCGAAAAGAAGTTCCAGGGCTTCGGCGTCTCGGCCTGCGCCACCTGCGACGGGTTCTTCTTCCGCGGCAAGGAAGTGGCGATCGTCGGCGGCGGCAACACCGCGGTCGAGGAGGCGATCTATCTGACCCAGCACGCGACCAAGGTGACTCTGATTCACCGCCGCGACACCTTCCGCGCCGAGCGCATCATGCAGGAGCGCCTGTTCGCGAACCCCAAGGTCGCGGTGATCTGGGACAGCGTGGTCGAGGAAGTGCTGGGCGGCGGCGAGCCAGCGGGCGTCACCGGCGTGCGCATCCGCAACGTCAAATCGGGCGAGGCGCGCGAGCTGACGGTCGACGGCCTGTTCGTCGCGATCGGCCATGACCCGGCGACCCAGCTCTTCAAGGGCAAGCTGCAGCTCGATAATGAAGGCTACATCATCACCCAGCCGGACAGCACGGCGACCGCCATACCGGGCGTGTTCGCGGCCGGCGATGTGAAGGACAAGGTGTTCCGCCAGGCCGTCACGGCAGCCGGCATGGGCTGCATGGCCGCCCTCGAAGCCGACAAGTTCCTGGTCAAGAACGAGCGCCATTCGTCCGCCGCGGCGGCCGAATAGCATGACCGGCGCGGCGGCATCATGATGGACTGGGACAAGCTCAGGATCTTTCATGCGGTCGCCGAGGCGGGCAGCTTCACCCACGCCGGCGAGACGCTGAACCTCAGCCAGTCCGCCGTCTCGCGCCAGATCAGCTCGCTCGAGGAGAGCCTCAATGTCTCGTTGTTCCACCGCCATGCGCGCGGCCTCATCCTGACCGAGCAGGGCGAGCTGCTCTACCGCACCTCGCACGAAGTGTTCTCCAAACTCGCGATGGCCGAGGCGCAGCTCGCCGAAAGCAAGGACCGCCCCAAGGGCCAGCTCAAGGTGACGGCGACCCAGGCCTTCGGGTCATCCTGGCTGACGCCGGTGCTGGGCGAGTTCATCGAGCACTATCCCGACGTGCAGGTCGACTTGGTGTTGGAGGATCGCGAGCTCGACCTCTCGATGCGCGAGGCGGACGTCGCCATCCGCATGCAGCCGCCGCGCCAGCCGGAGCTGATCCAGCGGCATCTGATGACCGTGCATCTCGGCTGCTTTGCTTCGCCGTCCTACATCAAGCGGCACGGCATCCCGAAGACGCCGGACGAACTGGACCAGCACCGCATCATCGTCTACGGCGAGGACACCGCCAAGCCGCCCGTACAGAACATCGACTGGCTGCTGCGTGCCGGCACCCGCAAGGATCACCAGCGCAAGCCGATCCTCAGGGTCAACAGCACCTATGCCATCCTGCGCGCGGTGCAGAGCGGGCTCGGCCTCGCCTCGCTGCCGGAATTCATGACCCTCGAATCGAGCGCGCTGGTGCGCGTGCTGCCGGAGCTGCAGGGCCCGCGCATCGACGCCTATTTCGTCTATCCGGAAGAGCTGCGCAATTCGAAGCGCATCCAGGTGTTCCGCGATTTCCTGCTGCGCAAGGTCGCCGAAAGCCGCATGGCGCCTTAGTTCGGGGGCCGGCCGCGCATCGCCTCCGCGACTTCGCGGGCTCTCGCGTCCTGCTTGGCGGCGTTGACCGCCAGCACGGCATGCAGCACCGCGATGCCCCAGATCACCAGGAATAAGGTGAGCGTGATGAACGGCAGGATCGCGAACACGAAGCTCACGAACGCGAACAGGCAGATCAGGGCATTGAAGATCGCCTGGAAGATCTTCCCATAGATCAGCAAGGCGAGCGGTGGCAGAAAAATCGCAACGAGATAGATCATGATGGCGCTTCCAGTTGTCGTTTCCGAATAGGCGAATCGTGGTTAAGCGCTAGATAATCCTGTGGCGCCTCGCGCGCCAGGGTGTTGCCGATTCGCCGGAGTCGCCGACGAATCGCCGGATTCTACACTGTGTCGCATGACTTCGGTGCCACACCGTAAACTCCTGATGCGAAATAAGAAAACAGGTATGCAGCCTATGCATGCAACATATGTGCATTTTTGGCTAGTCGCCGATTCGGTTTCGTCCTTAATCTACGTATGTGTTGGTCAGCAACACTGTTGCAAGTTAGCAACATTTGCTGGCCAGATGGGTTTCGGGGCTTGATTGCCCCAGTCAGAATACCTAGGTGCAATGCTTAGGTATGAGGGTCTTCGGATCCTACGTCTCCCAGACGTAAAGCCTCCCTGTTTAACTTGCCGGGTCTTCGGACCCGGCAATTTTTTTTGACCTGCGCCCAAGTGCGCGGGCGGTTTGCCTGCACAGCTCGATGGGAAGCGTCAGTCCGAGGGATGCTGCCCGGCGGCCCACCGCCGCGACAAGAGCTTCCTGGAACGCCGCGGCCAGCGGACCGGCAACCCTGCCCTGGCGCGCGATCAGGCCGACGGTCCGGATTGCGGTCGGATCGGCCAGTGCCAGTGCGCGCAGCGTGTCGGGCATGCTGGCGGTGGCCAAGGCGGGCAGCAGGGTCACGCCCATACCGGACTGCACCATGGCGAGGAGCGATGCCACGTTGCGCACCGTCAGGCTTGCCTGGCCGGCGAGCGCCTGGAAGGCCGGGGACGCGAGCGCACGCGCGGACTCGTTTACAATCATCTCGGTCGATTCCAGCATGCGCCATGACAACGGCCCTTTGCAGGTCGCGAGCGCCGATCCCGCCTGGCAGACCAGCCTGAACGGATCGCTGAACAACGGCCGGAAGGCAAGGCCGGCCGACGCCGGCGGCGCACCGCCGATGCCGAAATCGGCCTGGCCATTCTCCACCAGAGCGCGGACGCCGACGCTGTCCGTGTCCACCATCTCGATGGCGACCCCGGGCCTCGCCGCGACGAAATCCCCGATCACCGGCGGAAGCAGGACGGTGGCGACCGATGGCACCGAAGCCAGGCGCAGGCGTCCGGTCCGGTTCTGGGCATAGGCCTCGATCAAGTCGACCGCCCGCTCATAGTCCCGCAGCAGCACGACGGCGGCCTTTTGCACGAACCGCCCAAGGTCGGTGAGACGGTGCTTGCGGTCGGTCTCGAACAGCGGGGCGCCGAGCCTGTCCTCGATCTGCTTCAGCGTCATCGAGACGGCGGATGGCGTGCGGCCGATCCGCTCGGCGGCATCCTTGATGTTGCCGCTGTCGGCCACCGTGACGAAGACCCGCAGCGCTTCCAGCCTCAGCATTCTTGATTTCAATCAAATTGAAGTCGAAGTCAGGATTATTCGTTTGCCTGAAATTGGTCAATCCCGGACACTGATCCGCATGGCGGGCCGCCGCGCGGGGCCGCCGGCCCAGGCAACGGGATGGCAACGTGACCCTCGATACCCGCAACTACATCGATGGAGACTGGCGCACCGGCGCCGCGACAATCGAGAACCGCAATCCATCCGATGTCTCCGACCTGATCGGGCGCTATCAGCAGGCCGATGCCGGCCAAGCCGAGCAGGCGGTCGCCGCGGCCTCCGCCGCCCAGCCGGCCTGGGCCGCGACCGGACCGGAGCGCCGCCACGATATCCTGATGAGCATCGGCCGCGAGCTGATGGCGCGGGCGGCCGAGATCGGCACCATCCTCTCGCGCGAGGAAGGCAAGCCGCTGGCCGAAGGCCGCGGCGAGGTCTATCGCGCCGGCCAGTTCTTCACGTATTTCGCCGGCGAGGCCCTGCGCCAGATGGGCGAGGTTGCGGACAGCGTGCGGCCCGGCATCGAGGTCGATGTCCGGCGCGAGCCGCTCGGAGTCGTTGCCCTGATCACGCCGTGGAACTTTCCGGTGGCGACGCCCGCGTGGAAGATCGCGCCCGCTCTCGCGTTCGGCAACGGCGTGGTCTGGAAGCCCGCCAATCTCACCCCCGCATCGGCAGTCGCCTTGACGGAGATCATCGCACGGTCCGACCTGCCGCGCGGGCTGTTCAACCTGGTCATGGGATCGGGCGCGGAGATCGGCCGGATTCTGTCGGAACGCCCCGGCATCGATGGCATCAGCTTTACCGGCTCCGTGCCGGTCGGCCGCCAGATCGCGGCGACCGCGATCGGCACCATGAAGAAGCTGCAGCTCGAGATGGGCTCCAAGAACCCACTGCTGGTGATGGACGATGCCGACCTGGAACTCGCCGTCGCGCATGCCTGCAACGCCGCCTTCGGCGGGACCGGCCAGAAATGCACGGCCGCCTCGCGCCTGATCGTCCACCAGGCGGTGTACGATGCCTTCGTCGAAAAACTGGTCGCCGCGGCCAAGGCGCTCAAGGTCGGCCACGCGCTGCACGAAGGCATCCAGATCGGACCGGTGGCGAGCGCGCAGCAGCTGGCCCAGAACCTGGACTACGTTGCGCTGGGCCGGTCGGAAGGCGCGGAGCTGCTGTGCGGCGGCGGCCGGGTCGAGGCGCCGACCGAGGGCCATTTCATGGCGCCGGCGGTGTTCGCGAACGGCCGGAACGACATGCGGATCAACCGCGAGGAGATGTTCGCGCCCATCACCTGCGTGATGAAGGCGCACAGCTACGAGGAAGCCCTGGCGATCGCCAACGACAGCGAATTCGGCCTGACCGCCGGCATCATGACCCGGTCGCTCGCCCGCGCCAGCCACTTCCGCCGCCACATGCGGGCAGGCTGCGTGATGGTCAACCTGCCGACCGCGGGAACCGACTATCACGTGCCGTTCGGCGGCCGCGGCGCGTCGAGCTACGGCCCGCGGGAACAGGGCCGCTATGCCGCCGAGTTCTACACCACCGTCAAGACCGCCTACGTCGCGGCGGGAGCGCCGCAATGACGCGCCCGCCCCTGATCGACGGGCTGCAATATGACAACTGGTCCGACGCGATCTTCCGCCAGTTGCGCGCCGGTGGCGTCGATGCAGTGCATGTCACCATCGCCTACCACGAGACCTTCCGCGAGACGGTCGCCAACATCGTGGCCTGGAACCGCTGGTTCGAGCGTTTTCCCGATCTGATCTTCCAGGGCTTCGCGGCCGCCGACGTGGAGCGGGCGCAGGCGACCGGCCGCACCGCGATCTTCTTCGGCGCGCAGAACCCATCGATGATCGAGGACGATATCGGGCTGGTGGAAGTGCTGCACCGGCTGGGGCTGCGCTTCATGCAGCTCAGCTACAACAACCAGTCCCTGCTCGCGACCGGCTGCTACGAAGCGGAGGATCCGGGGCTGACCCGCATGGGCCGCGAGGTCATCGCCGAGATGAACCGCGTCGGGATGGTGGTGGACATGAGCCATTCCGCCGAGCGCTCCACGCTCGACGCGATCGCGCATTCCAGCCGCCCGATCGCCATCACCCACGCCAACCCGGCCGATTGGCATCCGGCGAAGCGCAACAAGTCGGAGCGGGTGCTGCGCGCGCTGGCGGAGAGCGGCGGAATGCTCGGCTTGTCGGCCTATCCGCATCATCTGAAGGACGGCAGCGCCTGCTCGCTGGAGAGCTATTGCGCCATGATCGCGCGCACGGCGGACCTGATGGGCGTGGACCGGCTGGGCCTCGGCACCGACCTCTGCCAGGACCAGCCCGACAGCGTGGTCGAATGGATGCGCTCCGGCCGCTGGACCAAGAAGGTCGATTTCGGCGAGGGCAGCGCCGCCGCTCCCGGCTTCCCGGAAATGCCCGCCTGGTTCCGCGACAACCGCGACTTCAGCAACATCGCGGCGGGCCTGCGCAAGGTCGGCATGAGCGAGACGGAGGTGGCCGCCGTCATGGGCGGCAACTGGCTGCGCTTCTTCGCCGCCAGCTTCGGGCCGGCACGCGGGACATGAGTTCCGCCGCGGAGCAATCGCCATCGCAGGCCGGCGCGCTCCGCCGCAGCCCGGGCGAGGTGATGCGGCTGGCCCGCATGGGCTGCAGCCATCCGACGCGCCTCTCGTTCCTGCGCTGCCTGCTGCGGCGGATGCAGGACGAGCGCTGGCGCTTCGACCGGCCGGTCTGGCGGATCGATCCGGCGGGGGTCGGGCACGCGGTCTATCGCGCCATCGGCCCCGTTCGCACCTATTCGCTGGTGGCCTTTGCCCACGATCTGCCGGACCACATGCGCTCGGATCGGGTGATCGCAACCGCCTGGGATGCGACCTTCGCGCTGTACGACGGCACGCCGACCGACGACGACATCGCCCGGCTGGCGGCCAACGTGCCGCTGCAGGAAGCCGGCCGCGTCACCGCGCGCGAGCTGACGCTGAGCCGCGCCAACCGTTCGGTCCGGCTGTTTTCTCACGTGGTCGATTGCCTGGCGAACGGCCGGCAGCCGGAGCAGGCCGAGCTCGATGCGGTCGGCTATTTCATGCGCACCACCGCGGTCTACGGGTCGGGAAAGTTCGGCGCCGCCGACCGCGCGCGGCTTTGCGACCGCCCTGAACTGCGGGCGCCGTTCCAGGCCGAGATGCTGACGGTCTGGCTGATCCGCGCCTTCACGGTCGATCTCGTCGAGCATCTTGCGCGGGCGCGCGGCGGAGCCCTCGCCACAAAGCTCGATCCCATGCTGCGGCGGCGGCTGGGCGTCGGCAATTCCACCGGGCTCGGGATGGCGCCGTTCCTGGTCCGGCACCCCGCCTTGTTCAACAACTGGATGATGGCGCGCGAGGAGGCGCTGGGGCGCGTACGGGCCCTGCCACGCGCGGGCGAAGCGGAGTGCCGCCTGTTCGACGCCGCGCTCCTGAAAGCCAGCGAGAACGCGGCGCTCTGGTCAAGCGACCATCCGATCCAGGCCGCCAAGCTGAGGAACCTGCGCGCCGACCTGGACCGCCTCTCTGGTCACGTGAGCGGCGCATGGGACAAGCGAGGCCCGAGTCCATGGGATGCACTCTGGCATTGGGCTTCGGCGGCCCTGTCGCTGGAAGGCCAGGAGCAGTTGCTGGCGCTGATGCTCGAGCCGCACGGGCCCATCGTCGATGAGCTGGCCGAAACCATGCATGCCGACGAGGACGCGACCTTCGCGATCGACGGAAGCGTGAGCGTCAACGCCGTGCGGCGGAGCCTGGCCGAGATCTACGACTGGGCGCTGGGCGAGGACTATGCGCAGCGGGAGAATGCCGCACGCTTCTGGTACGTGTCGGAGGACAAGCTGGAGCCTCGCCTCGGCGAGCGCTTCGAGGAAGCCGGCGCCGAGCGCGAGCAGCCGCTCGATACCGGCCGGCAGGTGAGTGCGCTGGATCGGGCGCTGGCGGGCTGGGACAGCGGGGCGCCCGTCGCGGCGTTCCTTCTGTCGCACCCGGAATATCGCCACACACTGCGCCGCGTGCAGGTCGCACACGACCATCCGTACGCCGAGATCCGCGACAACCTGATCTCCGCCCGCATGCTGCCCATCGACCTGCTGCGCTGCAAGCTGGCGTTCTTCGGCGCCACGCGGTTCGACCCGCGTTCCGACCGGTGGGTCAGGATCAGCCTGTTCCAGGGCGAGCCTTATCCCGACGAGCTGGCGGTGGCGCAACATGGCTGACCAGGCCCACGATCCGACGCGCGCCGGCTCGCCGGTACCCGCCGCAAGTTTCGATGGCGCGGTGTTCTCGCTATCCGAGATTCATGCCGCATGCCTCAAGGCCGCGCGCGGCAGCGGCCTGCCCTGGGGCCTGGCGGAGGAAGCCGGCATGGCGGCGGCGTGGCTGGCGGCTGCCGGACTGCCCGGGCCGGAGCTGATGCTGCAGCTTCTCGAACAGCCCGCCCGCAGACCGCCGGTGGTGGCGCCCAGTTCCTGGCGCGGCGCACAGGGCGCATCCGTTTGCCCGATCGCCGCCGGAGCCGCCCTGTCGGATTTCGCTGCGCTGCCGGAGGGGATCGGGAACGGCGGGTTCACGATCGCGGCCTTGGCCCTTCCCGCCGTCATCCTGCCCTTCGCCGCCCAGGTTGTCCGCCGCGCTGGGCGATCGATCGGCGTCGAATGGCCAGGGTTCAGCGCGCTGCTGGCGCCCGAGGGGTACCACATCGCGGCAACGTCTGGCATCGAGGTCGCCCTGGCGAGCGCAAGACTGGGCTACGCGAGCGAAGCCGGATCGCTGTCGCAGCTCAGGCCCGATGGCCGGAGCGTTGCGCTTGAGGTGTGGCAGCGCCTGGACGACCTCGCGATGCGGACGATGGTGCCCGCGACTGCCCGCTCGCATGCCGATGCCGGCGCGGCCGCTTCGGACAATGACTGACCATGGATTATCTTCTGCCTACTGGATCCCGATCGAATTGAAGAATCGCACCACGCGCGCGATCGCGTCGGTCACTTCCGGCGAATGGGTGACGTCGTCGAGCGCATCGGTCGACGACTTGATCGCGGCGGTGTCGGGCTTGGGCGCCTGCACTTCCTGCTCCAGGGCCGAGATGTGGCCGAGGATG
>DASSBF010000231.1:0-24772 GCA_035699005.1 Dongiaceae bacterium | reverse complement strand
CAATGACGTCATCGACGGCGGCGCAGGTGCGGACGTCATGGTCGGCGGCGACGGCAACGATACCTACACCGTCGACAACGCGGCCGACCTGGTGTTCGAGGGATCGGGCGGCTCCAGCGGCAGCGCCGATCTGGTCAACTCATCGCTGAGCTTCACGCTGGGTAACAGCATCGAGAACCTGACGCTGACCGGCGCCGGCGACATCGATGGAACCGGCAACGGCTCCGACAACATTATCAACGGCAGCACCGGCAGTAATACGCTGACAGGTGGAAATGGAGATGACACGCTCGACGGCGGCAATGATGCGGTGGCCGATATCCTCAATGGTGGCAACGATGACGATACGCTGATCTGGCATGGCAGTGTGGATACCTACAATGGCGGCGACGATACTGACACGTTGGATGTATCGGGGGTGGTCGGGTCGCTCGACTTCACGGTGCTCGCCGATACGACCGTCACGCGAATCGAGACAATCAAGCTGACCGGGGGCTCCGGAACCGCAATTACGCTGGATGCCGGTGACGTGCTCGATAGCGATGACGACATCAATCCCAGCGGCGGCACTGGCGGAGGCAACACGTATGGCGGCAGGCCGGTACTGACCGTCGATGGCGACGCTGGGTCCGACAGTGTGACTCTGAGTTCTGGAGGCAGTGACACTTGGTTCAGCGCTTCTGGTGCGGGCGGAGTGCCTAGCGGTTATGCGCTCTACGTTCACGTAACGGGGGGCAGCAATCCTGCGGATAACGAGGACGCGTATGTTCTCGTCAAGACGGGGGTGACGGTCACGTTGAATTAGCGGCGACAGGAGGGCGCCCCGATCCGGCGCCCTCCACCCAACGAGTTCTCTTGGGGAAGAGAGCGGGGCGCCTTCGGGCGCCCTTCCTTTTGCTGGGAAATCCGCCAATTAGCGGGTTTGGTTCAGCCTGCACTTGAGATAACTCTTTGACCCCGGTGCCGCTTTCGTGGCATCAAGCGCGTTAACCATGCCGCCACCGGTGAGGGCATAGGGTGGCGGGCTGCGCGGCACGCGCGCCGCGCGCGCTTGGGGGTTTCATGGAATCCGACTGGACACAGGGCTACGTCACCGACGTCCTCTACACGGAGCATTTCTTCCGCGAGCTGGCGCCGGCGTGGCTGAACTATGTCGCGGTGCTGAACGGCTGCCAGCCGCGGCCGCTCGATCCCGGCTTCACCTACATGGAGCTGGGCTGCGGCTTGGGGCAGACGGTGGCGCTGATGGCGGGCGCGCACCCGCAGGGGCGGTTCTACGGCGTCGATTTCAATCCCGCCCATGTCGATTGGGGCCGGCGCTATGCGGCCGCCGCCGGGATCGGCAACGTCGCGTTCCTGGAGCGCAGCTTCCTCGACCTCGGCGCCGCCGAGGTGCCGGAGTGCGACTTCATCGTGCTGCACGGCGTCTATACCTGGGTGGGCCCACAGGTGCGCGCCGGCATCCAGCGCATCATCCGCGAGCGGCTGAAGCCCGGGGGCCTCGTCTACAACAGCTACAACTGCCTGCCCGGCTGGGCGGCGGACAGCCCGCTGCAGAAGTTGGTCTACGAAAGCGCGCGCCACCTGACCGGCGATGCCAGCCAGCGCACCGCCGCGGCGCTGAAATCAATCGAGGAGCTGGTGGGCGCCAAGTTCGGCTATTTCACCGCCACGCCGACGGCGGGCAAGATGGCCGCCAAGATGGCGGAGCGCAACGCCAACTACCTGGCGCACGAGTTCCTGAACGAGCACTGGACGCCGTTCTACAGCAGCGACGTGGCGGACGAGATGGCGAGCGCCAAGCTCAACTTCGCCGGCTCGGCGACGCTGGCGGAGAACCATATCGAGCTGCTCGGCTCGGAGGAGCTGCAGGCCAAGGTGAAGGCCCAGCCGACCCAGCGCCTGCGCCAGCTGTTCCAGGACGTGGCGCAGAACCAGCGCTTCCGCCGCGACGTGTTCGTGCGCGGCCATGCGCAGCTGAATCGCGCCGCCATCCTGCGCAACATGGAGGGCCAGGTGTTCGGCTCGCTGCGCGACCTCAAGCCCGTCACCAACGTCGCCAAGGTGGCGCGCGGCGAGGTCAAGTTCGACGAGAAGGCGTTCCCCGCGTTGAAGGAGGCGCTGGGGCAGGGCACCTGGTCGACCGCCGAGCTGCGCAGGGAGATGCTGGCGCGGAAAATGGCGCACCTCGATGTCGAGCGGACGCTGACCCTGCTGGCGGCGACCGGCATCGCCGTGCCGTGCGCCGTTGCGGCCCGGCCCAGGCCGATGCCGGCCAATCCGAAGCAGATCAAGATCCCATTCGCGGTCAACCAGGCGCTGGTGAAGCGCATGGTGGAGACCCTGGCGCCGGGCAACCTGGTGTCGACCCAGGCGGGCAATGCCCTCGGCCTCGATCCCATCTTTGCCATAATCCTGTCCCAGGGTGTGCAGCCCTGGAAAAGCAAGGATGAGCTGAAAGAGCGGCTGGCTGCGGAGGTAAAGCGCCGGCGGATCCGTTTCAGCAAGCCGGCCAAGGAAGAAAAGCCGCTCGACGACACCGCGCGTGCCGGCCAGTTCTTCGACCGGTTCTGGGCCGACGAGGCGCCGGTCCTGCACCGGCTGGGGGTGATCGAGGTTGGGTAGAAAGCGATCCCCTCCCCCGGCACGGGGGAGGTTAGGAAGGGGGCAGCCAGCGCTCCGATGGATAGAGTCATCGCTCGCTTCCCCCACCGCCGCCGACGAATGTCGGCATGCGCCGACGGCCCTCCCCATGTTGGGGGAGGGAGAAGTAGTTTGGGGAAGGATGGGCGCACGCCGCACTGTGCGCGGCGTCGCAGAATGGGGCGGGGAAGGGGGCCTAGACTGATGGATATAAGCTGCGGAAAGGGCTTGCGGGAAATCGCTCGGCGGACCATTGGTGCGCTGGCGCGGGGTATGCCGCGCCTCGCTTGGCCGCCTCTCTTAACGAGAATATAACCTTAAATATGCAGTACTTGCGCGGAACTGCGGAAAGCCGGGCCTGAAAACCTCATGGACGCTGCCAAGCCCTCGACCGACGGCAAATCCAAGCCAACGGCCAACGATCCCGGCACGTCGCCGGCCAAGCCTGCCGACGCGGCAGGCTCCGCGTCGGCCAAGCGTCCCGAGCAGATGTTCGTGGTCCAGAAATCCGGGCCGGTACCCGCGGGCGCCGCGCCGGCATCCAATCCGGCCAATGCGCCGAAGAACGCCTTCCAGAGTGCGATCAGCCACGGCGCCGGCATGAAGCCGCCCGCCGGCGCCCAGCCCGCCGCGGCGGCCCAGGGCACGCCGCCGCAGGGCGCGCAGCCGCCGGGCGCATCGCCGGCCGCGCAATCAGGCAGCATCCAGGCGATCCGGCCGCAAGCCGTGACCACCGCGACGGCCGGCGTTCCGGCGATGGCGGTGGAGCCGGGCCTGCCCGAGCTGGCCGAGGTCGAGGTGCGGCCCGACCCGCTGCTGTCCTGCCTCGTCATCCTGACGCGGCTGTTCGGCAACCCGAAATCGCTGGCGGCGCTGGCGGCCGGGCTGCCGATCGGCGAAGCCGGCATGACGCCCGACCTGTTCGTGCGCGCGGCGGAGAATGCCGGCCTCTCGGCCAGCAAGGTGCGCCGCGGCCTCGCCGAAACCAGGTCGATGAACCTGCCCGGCGTCCTGCTGCTCAGGGACCGGCAGGCAGTGGTGATGCTCTCGCCGGTCAAGAACGCCAAGGTCGACATCGCCACCACCGACAATCTCGACGGCATCGTGACGGTCCCGGTCGCCGAGCTGGAGAAGCAGTATTCCGGCACCATGCTGGTGGTCCGGCCGAAGATCCGCCTGGACAGCCGCTCCTCGGAGATGACCGAGGCGAAGGAGCGGAGCTGGTTCTGGGGCGAGGTGATGCGCCACACCCCGGTCTATCTCGAGGTGGTGCTGGCGGCGCTGCTGATGAACCTGTTCACCATCGCCTCCTCGATCTTCTCGATGCAGGTCTATGACCGGGTCGTGCCGAACAAGGCGGAAGAGACCTTGTGGGTGCTGGTGATCGGCATCCTCCTCATCTACGTGTTCGATTTCTCGCTGCGCACCATGCGCGCGGTGTTCCTGGACAAGGCGGGCAAGGCGCTCGACCGCAAGGTCTCGTCCGCGATCTTCGAGCACATCCTGGCGATCAAGATGGCGGCCGGCCCGCAATCCTCCGGCGCGTTCGCCAGCAACGTGCAGCAGTACGAGACGCTGCGCGACTTCTTCACCTCGGCCAGCCTGTCGGCGCTGATCGACCTGCCGTTCGTGCTGATCTTCCTGGTGATCATCTTCTTCATCGCCGGGCCGGTGGTGACGGTGCCCGCCGTCCTCATCCCGACGGTGATCCTGGTCAGCATCCTGGTGCAGTTCCCGATGAAGCGCGCGGTCGAGCGCTCGTACCGCGAATCCTCGCAGAAGCACGCGACCCTGGTGGAGGCGATCAACGGCCTCGACACGATCAAGGCGGCCTCGGCCGAAGGGCAGCTGCAGCGCAACTGGGACGGCTATGTCGCGGCCTCCTCGGCCTCGTCCGAGACTTCCAAGAAATGGTCGACCCTCGGCATCAATTTCGTGATGCTGGCCTCCAACCTCGCGACCACCGGCGTCATCCTGTGGGGCTGCTACCGGATCTTCCAGTCGGGCCCGACCAGCGACATCCACATGACGACCGGCGCGCTGATCGCCGCCTCGATGCTGACCAGCCGCGCGATGGCGCCGCTGGGCCAGATCGCCGGCCTCATCATCCGCTTCCACCAGTCCTTCACCTCGCTCAAGGGCCTTAACAAGCTGATGGCGCTGCCGGTGGAACGGCCGCGCGGCAAGGTGTTCATCCGCCGCCCGCGGATCGAGGGGGCGATCGAGTTCCGCAACATCACCTTCAAGTATCCGGGCGCGCAGACCGCCGCCTTGGACGGCGTCTCGTTCAAGATCCAGCCGGGGGAGCGGGTCGGCATCCTCGGCCGCATCGGCTCCGGCAAGACCACGATCGAGCGCCTGATCCTCGGCCTCTACGAGCCGACCGAGGGCGCGGTGCTGGTGGACGGCACCGACATCCGGCAGCTCGACCCCACCGACCTCCGGCAGAACATCGGCTGCGTGCTGCAGGACCCGCATCTGTTCTTCGGCTCGGTCAAGGACAACATCACGCTCGGCGCGCCCTACGTGGACGAAGCCTCGGTGATCCGCGCCGCGACCATGGCGGGCGTCGACCAGTTCGTGCGCCAGCACCCGTCCGGCTACGACATGCCGGTGGGTGAGAACGGCCGCATGCTGTCGGGCGGCCAGCGCCAGTCGGTGGCGGTGGCGCGCGCGCTGCTGCTCAATCCGCAGATCATGGTGTTCGACGAGCCGACCAGCTCGATGGACAACTCTACCGAGGCGGCGTTCAAGCAGCGGCTCGCCGCGATCGCGCGCGGCAAGACCATCATCCTGGTCACCCACCGGCACTCGATGCTGGCGCTGGTCGACCGGCTGATCGTGCTGGACCGCGGCAAGGTGGTGGCCGACGGCCCGAAGTCCGGCGTGCTCGAAGCCCTGATGGGCGGGCGCGTGCAGGCGCGGGAATGATTGCGGCCTAAAAGGACCGGACAGGCGCCATGTCGCTGACCAATCGGGATCTCTGGATCGATCCGTCGGAGACGGAGCGGGAGGGCACCAAGCTCTTCGGCCACCTGCTGCTGTTCGCCGTCATGGCGATCGTCGTCACCGGTCTGGTGTGGGCGCACTACGCCGTGCTGGACGAGGTGACGCGCGGCGAGGGCAAGGTCATCCCCTCCAGCCAGATCCAGGTGATCCAGAGCGTGAAGGGCGGCAAGCTCAAGGCCCTCAACGTGCGGGAAGGCGACATCGTGCAGGCCGACCAGGTGGTGGCCGTGCTCGACAATACCGAGCTCGCCACCAACGAGGCGGAGCTGCGGCAGCGCAAGTGGACCGCCGAGGCGGCGCTGGCGCGCCTGCAGGCGGAGATCGCCGGCAAGGACGATCCCGCCGAGATCGAGTTCCCGGACGACCTGGTGAAGGAAGCGCCGGAGGTCGCCGAGACCGAGAAGTCGGTGTTCGTGATCCGCCAGCAGCAGGTCAAGTCCCAGCGCGTCACCCTGCAGTCGCAGGTGGAGACCAAGCAGCAGGAGCTGCGGCAGATCGACACCAAGGTGTCGACCTCGCGCAAGAGCCTCGACATCGCGCAGCAACAGGTCGACATCCTCGATCCGATGGTCAGGAACAATGTCGCCTCGAAGGTCGACCTCCTGCGCGCCCAGCAGGAAGTGCAGCAGTACCAGTCGGACATCTCGAATGCCGAGGCGTCGCGTCCGCCGGCGCGCGCCGCCCTGGCGGAGGCGGAGGCCAAGCTGAAGGAGATCGACGCCACCTTCCGCGCCGAGGCCGCCCAGCAGATGAACCAGCACCGCGCCGAGCTGGCGTCGGTGCGGGCGCTGCTCTCCGGCGCGGTCGAGCAGGGCAGCGAGCAGAGCCTGAAATCGCCGGTCTATGGCACTGTCAAGCAGATCAAGGTCCACACGCTGGGCGGCGTGCTCCAGCCGGCCGAGGAGCTGATGGAGATCGTGCCGATCGAGGACACGCTGCTGATCGAGGCGCAGATCCGGCCGCAGGATCGCGGCTTCATAGCGCCGGACCAGCACGCCAAGATCAAGATCACGGCCTATGACTACAGCATCTATGGCGGGCTGGACGCCAAGGTCGAGCAGATCAGCGCCGACGCCATCGAGAACGAGAAGAAGGAGATGTTCTTCCGGGTGCGCCTGCGCACCGACAAGAACTACCTGATCGGCAAGGACGGCGGCGAATTGCAGATCATCCCGGGGATGACTGCAACCGTTGATATCTTGACCGGGAAGAAAACAGTCCTAGAGTATCTGTTGAAGCCTATCCTAAAGGCGCGGGATACCGCGTTGTCCGAGCGTTAAAAAACAGATGCGGGGGACTCGCAAATCTGGTACTGAATCAAAGGGACACAATCTTAGTATAGGGTTTAGAAAGAGTCCGGGTCTGAGTTAACGATCCTTCCCCGCGGGGGTCGCGGCCAAAGTCTGTATTTTTGGGGGAATCCAAATGAAGTTGGAAGGTCTGTCGCTTCGCCGTTCCGCGCTGCTGCTCGGCACGGCTCTTGTGACTGGTATTGCGGCGTTCGCCGGATCGGCTTCGGCGATGTCGCTGAAGGATGCCGTCGGGCTGGTGATCGCCACCAATCCCGAGGTCGGCGTGACGGTCAAGGACCGCCGCGCGATCGACTACGAGCTGCGCCAGGCGCGCGCGCTCTACTATCCGCAGATCGACGTCCGGCTCGACGCCGGCATCGACTTCTCGGAGAACGACACCACCGACCACGGCAACGAAACGACGAACCAGGGCGAGCACGATCACGGCCGCTGGCTGTATGGCCGGCGCGATGCCCAGGTGACGTTGCAGCAGCGCATCTTCGACGGCTGGGAGACCGATTCCGAGGTCGAGCGGCAGAAGCAGCGCATCGCCTCCGCCGGCCAGCGCGTGCAGGACCAGGGCCAGGTTTCGGCGCTCGACGCCACGCAGGTCTATCTCGACGTGATGCGGCACACCGAGCGCGTCGCCAACGCGGAGGAGAATGTCCGCGCGCACGAGGAGACGCTGAAGCTGGTGCAGCGGCGCGCCGAGCTCGGCGGCGGCAACGTCGCGGACGTCCGCCAGGCCGAGGCGCGGCTGGCGACCGCCCGCACCAACCTCAACGAGATCCAGGGCGACCTGCGCGACGCGCGCGCGACCTTCCAGCGCGTGATCGGCGTCGAGCCGGACAAGCTGGAGGCGGCGACGCTCGATGATTCGATGATCGCGCCGAGCGAGGATGAATCGGTGTCGCGCGGCCTCACGACCAATCCCAAGGTCCTGCTGGCCCAGGCCGACATCCGGGTGGCGGATGCCGAGATCGACAAGGAGGCGGCGCCGCTCTATCCGCGCCTGGACCTCGAAGTCATCGGCAACAACAACCGCCACAACAACGGCCGCGAGGACACCACCTACAACGCGACCTTCCTGCTGGTGGCGCGCTACAACCTCTATCGCGGCGGCGCCGATCTGGCGCGGGTGCGCGAGTTCAAGTGGCGCAAGGCCGAGGCTCAGGAGCAGCTGCGGGTGCGCGAGCGCGAAGTGGCGGAGGATGTCCGCCTGTCGTGGAGCGCCCGCCAGACGCAGCGCGACAGCATCGCGAGCCTGAACGACCAGGTCGAGGCGAACCAGAATACGCGCGATGTGTATGCGCAGCAGTTCGACATCGGCCAGCGCAGCCTGCTCGACCTGTTGGACGCGACCAACGAACTGTTCCTGTCCAAGAACGACCTGATCACCGCGAAATACGAGGAGCTGTTCGCGAACTACCGGATCCTCGCGTCGCAGGGCCAACTGGTCCAGGCGCTGGGCGTCGCGTTCCCGACCGAGGCGACGCCGGGCGAGGCGGAGTTCCAGACCATCGCTCCGGGCGAAGGCGGCTGAGCCGGGCGTTCCGCTTCCGCCGCACCGCGAAAGCATCCGATCAAACCGCGCGTGACATTCACGCGCGGTTTTTTCTGTGGTGCGGGCGGCGCGCAATCGATCCGGAGCCTTCCTCTGCTTGCCAGTCCATGCGGCACCTTGGCACCATCTCGCTTCCGCCGCCCGCATCGTGGTGTTGCCACCGACGTGACCCGCTGAGCCGCCGATCATGACAGCACGAACCTGGGCACCGGGCCTGGCCGCCCTCCGGCAGCGCGATTTCGCGCTCTATGCGGGCGCCAACTTCCTGGCCACCATCGCGCTGCAGGTCCAGGCCACGGCGCTGGCCTGGCAGATCTACGAGATCACCCACGATCCGCTGCAGCTCGGCTTCGTAGGCTTGATGGAGTTCCTGCCGGCGGCGCTCCTCGCCCTTCCCGCCGGCCATATCGCGGACCGCATGGACCGGCGGCGGCTGATCCTCACCGGCGCCGTCGCGGAGCTGTGCGCGGCGCTGGTGCTGCTGAGCCTGGCGGCCACCGGCCACGTCACCGAGACCGCGATCCTGGCGCTGGCGTTCTGCTTCGGCGTCGCGCGTGCGGTCGCGACGCCGGCTGCGCGGGCGCTGATGCCCAACCTGATGCCGAAGGAGAATTTCGCCAGCGCGGTCGCCTGGTCCTCGACCAGTTGGCAGGTCGCCACCATCGCCGGCCCCGGTCTGGGCGGCCTGCTCTATGCCATTGCCCCGCCGGTCGCCTACAGCGGAGCGGCCATCGGCTTTGCCGGGGCGGTCGTCCTCGCCTTCCTGATGCGCGGCCGGCCGGTGGCAGCGCCGACGCGGAAGGTGAGCGATCTGGTCGCGGTCCTGGCCGGCCTCGCGCTGATCTTCCGCAGCCGGCTGCTGCTCGGCACGATCTCGCTCGATCTGTTCGCCGTGCTGTTCTCGGGCGCGACCGCGCTGATCCCGGTGTTCGCGCAGGACATCCTGCATGTCGGCGCCGACGCCGGCGGATTGCTGCGCAGCGCGCAGGGGTTCGGCGCGACCGCAACCGCGCTGGTGCTGACGCAGCTGCCGCTGCAGCGTCACGTCGGAAGGCGCCTGTTCTTCGCGGTCGGCCTGTTCGGGCTGGCGGCGATCGCGTTCGGCCTGTCGCGCGACTACTGGCTGTCGTTCGGCGCGCTGCTGGTGCTGGGCGCGGCCGATATGGTCAGCGTCTACATCCGCGGCACGCTGCTGCCGCTGGCGACGCCGGACGAGGTGCGCGGGCGGGTGACCGCCGTCGAATCGGTGTTCATCGGCGCGTCCAACGAGCTCGGCATGTTCGTCGCGGGCACCGGCGGCGCGCTGCTGGGGCCGGTCGCCGCCGTCCTGGTGGGCGGCAGCATGACGCTGCTGGTGACGTTGTCATGGGCCGGCCTGTTCCCGGTGCTGCGCAGGCTCGACCGGTTCGCCGAACTGGGGTGAAGCGGGCCGAATCGGGATCGCAGGATTTCGATCCAGGCTGCGTTGCAGAACGGAGGGCTGGAGGCCCGGGCCGGAATCGAACCGACGTACGAGGATTTGCAGTCCTCTGCATGGCCACTCTGCCACCGGGCCGGAAGCGGCCGTATCAGGAGGTCCCCGAGAGGGCGGCCGTGCTTGGCGAGCGCACGTATAGGGCGGAGACGGCGAGGCGGTCAAGCGCGGGCGGCCCATGGCGGATCGACCCCAGGGGCGGCAGTCGGCGCGGCGGTCGGCGCGTTGAGTTTGAAGGTTCCGGCGGCTATAACCTTCTCCGAAGCACGAGGCAGGCGGCGGAACCGGGCGGCGGAAACCGCACGGTGACCGCCGAGGCAGGAAGCGGCGAGAGGGCCCGAGTTGAAAATGGATTATGCAGTCGCGCGCCAGTACATGGTGGACGGCCAAGTCCGCACCAACAGGGTGACGGACGAGCGTCTGATCGAGGCGATCCGCTCCCTCCCGCGCGAGCGGTTCGTGCCGGAGGCGGCCCGGTCCCGCGCCTACATCGATGACGATGTGGAGATTGCGAGCGGCCGCTATTTGATGGAGCCGATGGTGACCGCGCGGCTCATCCAGGCCGCTGCGGCGAAGCCGGACGACATCGCCCTGGTGGTGGGTGCGGGCACGGGCTACGCGGCGGCATTGCTGTCGCGGCTGGTCAATACGGTGGTGGCGCTGGAATCCGATCCCGTCCTGGCACAGCGCGCGAGCGCGGTTCTCGGCGAGCTGGCGATCGACAACGCCGCCGTGGTGGAAGGGCCGCTGACCGCCGGCTGCGGCAAGCACGCGCCCTACAACGTCATTTATCTCGATGGGGCAATCGAACTGGTGCCGCCCGCTCTGGCCAGCCAGCTCGCTGAGGGCGGGCGCATGGCCGGCGTGCTGCTGGATCGCGGCCTCGGCCGCGCGACCTTGTGGACCGAGAACGGCGGCGCGGTCTCCCACCGCATGCTGTTCGACGCGAACGTGAGGCCGCTGCCGGGCTTCGCGGCGCCGGCGGGCTTCGTGTTCTAGGGTGCCGGCTAGCTCCATGTCGACCGCGCGACGGGCCCTGCGCAGCCTCGGTGCGGCCCTGCTCGCGGTCGCCGCTGCCGGCTGGCTTGTGGGCCGAGGCGCCCATGCCGCCAGCCTCTACGAGGCGCTCGCGACCGCCTATTCGGGCAACCCGACCCTCGACGCAGCCCGCGCCCAGTTGCGGGCGACGGACGAAGGCGTGCCGCAAGTGCTGTCGGAATGGCGGCCGAGCGTATTGGGCACGGCCCAGGGCGGGCACGAGTGGGATGACCAGCACAAGCCGCTGTCGCTGCAAGAGGAGACCAACCCCCGCAGCGTCGGCGTCACCGTCCAGCAGCCGATCTTCAACGGCTTCCACACGGTCGCGGGCACATCGCAGGCGGAGAACCTGGTACAGGCCGGCCGCGCCCAGTTGACCAGCACGGAGCAGACGGTGCTGCTGGCGGCCGTGACCGCCTACATGGCCGTGGTCCGCGACACTGCCGTGCTCGACCTCAACCGCAACAACGAGAAGGTGCTCGAGGCCCAGCTCGAATCGACCCAGGCGCGCTTCGATGTCGGGGAATTGACCCGCACCGACGTTGCCCAGGCGGAGGCGCGCCTGCAGGGCGCGGTCGCCGCGCGCATCCAGGCCCAGGGCCAATTGACGACGTCGCGCGCCATCTATCGCCAAGTCATCGGCGACGATCCGGTCCAGGTGAAGATGCCGGACACGGTCCCGCCGCTGCCCGCCAGCCGCGAGGAATCCGTCGTGTTCTCGCAGGGCTCGCCGGATGTCCTCAGTGCACAGTTCCAGGAGCGCGCGGCCAAGGACGATATCGACGTGCAGTTCAGCGACCTGCTTCCGTCCGTGTCGATCGAAGGCAGCTATCAGCATCAGGAAGACCTGGGGTCGCGCGACAGCGAGGCCGATGTGGGGTCGGTGATCGGGCAGGTGACCATCCCGCTCTATCAGGCCGGCGCGCCCGATTCGCGCGTGCGCCAGTCCAAGCAGCGCTACATGCAATCGAAGCGCCTGACCGATCAGGCGTTGCGTGCGGCCGAACGCGAGGCCGTGAATTCCTGGACCGACCTGCAGACCGCGGCGGCACAGGCGCGCTCCTTCCAGGAACAGGTGCGGGCGACCGAGATCGCGCTCGATGGCGTGCGGCAGGAGCAGGAGGTCGGCGCGCGGACCATTCTCGATGTCCTCGACGCCCAGCAGGAAGTGCTGAATGCCGAGGTCAGCCTGGTCTCCTCGCAGACCGACCACGTGGTGGCGCAATTCCGCCTGCTTGCCGCCGGCGGCGCTTTGACCGCCCAGAACCTGGGCCTCAATGTGCAATACTATGATCCGAGGCAGCATTACGACGCGGTCCGGAATAAGTTCATCGGCACCGGCCCCAGCGTCGAATAAGGCCTTGAATAGGCTGGCCCAAGCATTGCCGGCTGGACCGCATAACCCGTTCCTTGAGAAACCACACCGAAGTAGCTAGGATTGCTGGAGTTGCGCGAAAGCCAGGCGGGGACAGCCCGGCCGATGGCGCATGCGCGGTTTGAACGCCGGAAGCACACCTCCGGGGACGGGGTCATGAACGACGCCAAAGCCACCCAAGAACCGTCGATGGAGGAGATCCTCGCCTCGATCCGGCGCATCATTTCGGAAGAAGGCAGCGACGATGCGACGGAAAAGAAGGCAGAGGCACCGGCTCCGGTAGCACCGCCGCCGCCTCCACCGGCCGCGGCAGCGCCTCCCCCTCCTCCGCCACCACCTCCTCCTCCGCCTCCCGCACCGCCGGAGGAGGAAGAGGAACTGGTGCTGACCGACGAAGTCGAGGAAGCAGCGCCCCCGGCCGAGGAGCCCGAGCCGGCAGCGGAAGAGGAGATCGAATTGGCACCACCTCCGCCACCGCCGCCGCCACCGCCACCAACGCCGCCGCGACCGACGCCGGCGCCCCAAGTGGCCGAGCCGACGGAACACGTTTTCGGACCAGGGGTCGGCGAGCCGCCGCTGGTATCTCCCGATGTGGCGGAGGCATCCGCTTCCGCGATGGCGCAATTGATCGCACGGAGGGCGCAGACCGTGGTCGAAGTCCAATCACCGGGCCAGGGTTTGCTGGTCGAAACGCTCGTGCGCCAGGCGGTCGAGCCGATGCTGCGCGACTGGCTCGACGCCAATCTGCAGGCGATCGTCGAGCGCCTGGTGCGGCGCGAGGTCGAGCGCATCGCACGGCGCGCCGAACTGAGCTGAGCGCTCAGCGCCCGGACGCGGCCCAGCCCAGGTTGACGGGTTCCGGTCGGCCGCTATAACAGCCCGAATTTCGCGGTTTCCCCGAGGAAGGCCAGCGATGCTGGAGAAGACTTTCCGGCCCGACGAGGTCGAGAAGAAACACTATCGCGCGTGGGAGCGGTCCGGCGCTTTCGCGGCGCACGAGAACTCGAACCGCGCGCCCTTCACCATCATGATGCCGCCGCCGAACGTCACCGGCAGCCTGCACATGGGCCACGCGCTGACGTTTACCTTGCAGGACGTCCTCATCCGCTATGAGCGCATGCGGGGCCGAGATGCATTGTGGCAGCCGGGCACGGATCACGCCGGCATCGCGACCCAGATGGTGGTGGAGCGCGAGTTGGCGAAGGAGGGGAAGAAGCGCGCCGACCTCGGCCGCGAGAAATTCGTCGAGCGGGTGTGGGAGTGGAAGGCGGAATCCGGCGGCGCGATCACCAACCAGTTGCGCCGGCTGGGCGCCTCGCCCGATTGGCCGCGCGAGCGCTTCACCATGGACGAGGGGCTGAGCCGCGCCGTCCGCAAGGTGTTCGTCGACCTCTATCGCCAAGGCCTGATCTATCGCGACAAGCGGCTGGTCAACTGGGACCCGAAGCTGCACACCGCCATCTCCGATCTCGAAGTGGTGCAGAAGGAGAAGCAGGGGCATCTGTGGCACCTGCGCTATCCGGTCGAGGGGCAGCCCGATCGCTTCCTGGTGGTGGCCACCACGCGGCCGGAGACCATGCTGGGCGACACCGCCGTCGCGGTGCATCCGGACGATGGGCGCTACAAGGATCTGGTCGGCAAGCACGTGATCCTGCCGCTGGTGGGCCGCCGCATCCCGGTGATCGCCGACGACTATGCCGACCCCGAGACCGGCAGCGGCGCGGTCAAGATGACGCCGGCGCATGACTTCAACGATTTCGAGGTTGGCCGCCGGCACAAGCTGCCAATGATCAACATCTTCGATGCCGATGCGCGTATCAACGAGAATGCGCCGGAAGCCTATCGCGGCCTCGACCGCTACAAGGCGCGTGACAAGGTCGTGGCCGACCTGACCGAGCTTGGGCTCCTGGAGAAGGTCGAGGACCACAAGCTGACGCTGCCGTATGGCGACCGCTCCGACGTGGTGGTCGAGCCGTGGCTGACCGACCAGTGGTACTGCGATGCCGCGACGCTCGCCAAGCCCGCCATCAAGGCGGTGGAGGAAGGCCGAACGGTGTTCGTGCCCCGGCAGTGGGAGAACACCTACTACGACTGGATGCGCAACATCCAGCCGTGGTGCATCTCGCGCCAGCTCTGGTGGGGCCACCAGATCCCGGCCTGGTACGGGCCCGACGGCAAGGTGTTCGTGGCGCACGACGAAGCCGAAGTGGAATCGCTCGCGAAGAAGGAATACGGCAAGAAAGTCGCGCTGCGCCGCGACCCGGACGTGCTCGACACGTGGTTCTCGTCCGGCCTGTGGCCGTTCTCGACCCTGGGCTGGCCGGACGAGACGCCGGCGCTGAAGCGCTACTATCCGGGCGACGTGCTGGTCACCGGCTTCGACATCATCTTCTTCTGGGTTGCCCGCATGATGATGCTGGGCATCCATTTCATGGACGACGTACCGTTCCGCACCGTCTACATCCACGCTTTGGTGCGCGACGAGCACGGGCAGAAGATGTCGAAATCCAAGGGCAACGTCATCGATCCCTTGGAGCTGATCGACAAGTACGGCGCCGATGCGCTGCGCTTCACCCTGGCCGCGCTGGCGGCGCAGGGCCGCGACATCAAGATGTCGGAGCAGCGGGTCGAGGGCTACCGCAACTTCGCGACCAAGCTGTGGAACGCGACGCGCTACGCCCTGATGAACGATTGCAAGCCGGTCGCCGGCTTCGATCCCGCGAGCCTCAAGGATCCGGTCAACCGCTGGATCGTCGGCCGGCTGGTCGCCGCCGCGCGCGCGGTCGAACAGGCAATGGCGCAGTTCCGCTACAACGATGCGGCCGGCGCGCTCTATCGCTTCGCGTGGGGCGAGTTCTGCGACTGGTACCTGGAATTCACCAAGCCGATCCTGCAAGGCGGCGACGATGGAGCGAAGAGCGAGACCCGCGCCGCCACGGCCTGGGTGCTGGGCCAGATGCTGCACCTGCTGCATCCCTTCATGCCCTTCATCACCGAAGAACTGTGGGAGCAGGTCCGGCTGGACCAGCGCGACCTGCTGATCTCCGATCGGTGGCCGGAATACGATGATGCGCTCATCGACCCGACGATCGATGCCGATCTCGGCTGGGTCATCCGCCTGATCGAGTCGGTGCGTGCGCTGCGGGCCGAGATGAACATCGCGCCCGGGCCGCAACTGACCTTGCTGGTGCGCGATGCAAGCCCGGTTACCAAGTCCCGCCTGGATCAGTTCGGCGATTTGGTGAAGCGGTTGGCGCGCATCGACCAGCTCGAGCTCACGAGCGCCGAGGCGCCGAAGGGCGCTGCGCAGATCGTTCTCGACGAGGCGACGATCTTCGTGCCGCTGGGGGCTGTCATCGACATCGCCCAGGAGCGCGCACGCCTCTCGAAGGAGCTGGGCAAGGCCAAGGCCGACGCCGACAAGATCGAGAGGAAGCTCAGCAACGAGCAGTTCCTCGCGAAAGCCAATCCGGAGGTCGTGGCGGAGCAGCGCCAGAAGCTGGAGGAGGTCGGCCTGGCGGTCAGAAAGCTGACCCAGGCCGTTGACCGCCTGACGGGTCTCTAAATGTCAGGCCTTGGCCTGACGGGTCTGTGATCGGCCGGCCGCGGTGCGTGGCTTTACGGCAGCGCGGGCGCACCGTCATAATGGCGTCATGCGCGCACTCCGCTTTGCCGCGTCCCTGATCGCAGGCCTGCTCTGGGCCGGAACGGCATTGGGAACGGAGATCACGAAAGACGGGATGTCCTTCAGCGATGAGGAGGGCAACTTCGCCCTGAAGTCGGTAAGCGGGCACGGCTCGCTCGACGATCCCTACGTGGTCACGGAGGACGTGTTCGGGCCGCAGCAATCTATCCTGGTGATCCGCGGCCTGAAGCAGGTCGGCAACCGGATCGGCACGCATCATATCGCCGGCATCGCGGTCACCAAGGTCGTGTTCAATCGCAGCAAGGATGTCTGGCAGAACTACCAGCTGGAGCTGCGCGAGGTGCTGACGCGGCACAGCCCGTACGAGGATGGCTTGAGCTTCGCGCAGAACACGGTGATCGCGGGGGCCTTCACGGTCAGCAGCTTCCCGGATCTGCAACGCTACGACGAACCGCAGGACACGCTCGGCTGGTCGGGCAAATCCGTGCCGCCCGGCGATTCGGCAAGCTTCACCTTCCTCATTACCGACATGTCGCCGGTCGACAAGTTCTATCTGTTCCAGCAGCCGCTCCAGCCGGTCTCGGAGCTGGTGCCTGTTCAACATCCCCGCGCGGTCCAGCAAGGCCTGATTGGCCATTGAACCGGAACGGGCCGCGGCGAGACTAAATGATCTTGAAGGAAGAGGATGCGAATGACCTTGCGTAGATGTGCCATGCTCCTGCTGATTGCCGCCGGAACGATCCTGTCGGGCTGCGGGGTCAACGCGATCCCGTCCTACGAGGAGCAGGCCAAGGCGGGCTGGGCCCAGGTGATGAACCAATACCAGCGCCGCGCCGACCTCATCCCCAACCTGGTCGAGACCGTGAAGGCGGCCGCCAATTTCGAGCGCACGACCCTGGAGGCGGTGGTCAACGCGCGGGCCAAGGTCACGCAGACGCCGATTCCGCCCGACATCCTGACCAATCCGGACGCGATGCGGCAATTCCAGGAAAACCAGGGCGCGCTCACCTCCGCGCTGTCCCGGCTCATGGTGGTGGTGGAGCGCTATCCGGACCTGAAATCGAACCAGAATTATTTGACCCTGCAGGCGCAACTGGAGGGGACCGAGAACCGCATCGCGGTGGCGCGCAAGGACTTCATCGGCGCGGTCCAGCAATACAATACCGAGCTGAAGACCATCCCGGGCCGCTGGTGGGCCGCCCTGCTCTATCCCGACGCCAAGGAGATGGCGCAGTTCCAGGTCGAGGAACCGACCATGCAGGTCCCGAAGGTCGATTTCGGCACGACCGGACAGTAATGCGCCTGCGCCTTGCCTCGCCGGCGGGATTGCCGGCGTTCCTGCTGCTTCTCGCGCTGATCGTCGCGCCGGCGCGCGCCGATACGCTGCCCATCCCGGCGCTGACCGGCCGCGTCGTCGACCAGGCGAACATCCTCAGCGGCAGCGACGAAAGCCGGCTCGACGCGAAGCTGCAGGAGTTCGAGAACAAGAGTTCGATCCAGCTCGTCGTCGTCACCTTGCCGAGCCTCGAAGGGCGACTGATCGAGGATTGGGGGCTGGCGCTCGGCCGCACCTGGGGCATCGGCCAGAAGGGCAAGGACAATGGCGCCCTGCTGGTGGTCGCGCCCAACGACCGGGAGCTGCGGATCGAGGTTGGCTATGGACTGGAGGGCACGCTGCCCGACGCCACCGCCGATTCCATCATCCGCAACGTCATCGTGCCGCGCTTCAAGGCCGGCGACATGGCGGGCGGCATCTCCGACGGCGTCGATGCCATCATCAAGGTGCTGTCGGGGAGTGGCGAGGAGTTCACGCCGTCGAAGCGGCAGGTTGTCAGCCAGACCGTATCCCAATGGACCCCGGTGCTGTTCATGGGCCTGTTCGTCATCCTCATGATCGTCGCGCAGTTCCGGCGCGGGAGGCGCGGAGGCGGCCACTACTATCGCCGGAGAGGCGGCGGCTGGTACTACTATGGTGGCGGTGGCTTCGGAGGTGGCGGCTTCAGGAGTGGCGGCGGTGGGTTCAGTGGAGGCGGCGGGGGCTTCGGCGGCGGTGGGGCTTCGGGGCGTTGGTGATGCTGAGCAAGACGCAATCCGAGCGGATCGAATCCGCGGTTTCTGAAGCTGAGTCCCGCACCACGTCGGAGATCGCGGTCTGCATCCTGCCGTCGTCGGGTGAGGATCGCGGGACCGCCGCGATCGTTGGCGCGCTGGCATTCGCGCTGGTGATCATCGCAGGGCCGCAGATTCGCTGGGGCGTCGATCCTCTATTCTGGACTGGGCTCGGAATTGTGGCGGCAATCGTGGTTTTCTGGCTCTGCGACCGCTTCGACCTCGGCCTGCGTTGCCTGCCAGCGCGGCTATTGGTCAAGGATGCGCGGCGCGCGGCGCGGGCGGTGTTCCTCGATCATGCGCTGGACGACAGTGCGGAGCGCAATGCGGTGCTACTGTTCGTCAGCCACGCGGAGCGCTATGTCGAGATCCTGCCCGACCGCGCCGCGGCCGCGGCGATCCCGGCGGCGGAATGGGCCGTGATCGTGGACGAATTCCGGCAGCACATGCGAAGAGCGGATGTGGGAGAGGCGATCGCCGAAGCCGCAACCAGGATCGGCGCAGTCTGCGCAATCCATTTCCCGGTTTCAGGCGCCAATCCCGATCGCGTTCCCAACCGGCCGATCGAAACACAGGGCTGAGGCAGCAGGCAGGACCTTCATGGCACGTTTCGCGATCGGCGGGTTCCAGCACGAGACCAACACCTTCGCGCCGGTGAAGGCCGGCCTCCGCGAGTTCGAGATGGCGGATGGCTGGCCCGGCCTGACGCGTGGCGATGCGATGCTGACGGCGTTCGACGGCATCAACCTGCCGATCGCCGGCTTCATCGCGGCGGCGCGTGCAAAGGGGCATGAGCTGGCGCCGACTCTTTGGTGCTCCGCCTCGCCCTCGGCCGAGGTCGAGCGCGACGCCTATGAAAAGATCGCGGGCGAACTGCTGGAGCGGATCGCCGCGCTCGGCCGGATCGATGGCCTCTATCTCGACCTGCACGGCGCGATGGTGACCGAGCATCACGAGGATGGAGAGGGCGAGCTGCTGGAGCGCCTGCGCCGCAAGCTCGGCGCGGATCTGCCGATCGTGGTCAGCCTCGATCTCCATGCCAACATCACGGAGCGCATGGTGCAGCACGCTTCCGCACTGGTCGTGTGCCGGACCTATCCGCATGTCGATCTGGCGGAATCGGGCGAGGCTTCGGCAGTCGTGCTGGAGCGGCTGGTGCGGCAAGGGCCGCTGTTCAGGGCGATGCGGCGTGCCGAGTTCCTGGTGCCGCTGACCTGGCAATGCACCCTGATCGAGCCGGCGCAGGGCCTCTATCGCGCGGTGGCCGAGGCCGAGCGCGGCGACGTAGCCAGCGCATCGTTCGCCTTCGGCTTCCCGCCGGCGGACATCGCGGAGTGCGGGCCGGCGATCGTCGCCTACGCGACGACGCAGCGTGCGGCCGACGAAGCGGCCGATCGCGTGCTGGCGCTGGTGAATGCGAAGGAGGCAGCGTTTGCCGGCAAGATATGGCAGCCCGGAGAGGCGGTCGCCTATGCGCGTGCCAAGGGCAACAGCGCAAGTGCGCCCATTGTACTCTCCGATACCCAGGACAATCCCGGCGCGGGCGGCGCATCGGATACCGTCGGCCTGCTGCGCGCGCTGGTGGAGGGCGGCGCGGATGGCGCGGTGTTCGCGAATCTGTGCGATCCGAAATCGGCGGAGGCGGCGCATCGCGCCGGAATCGGCGCGCAGGTCTCGCTCGCTATCGGCGGCTGGGCGGGCGGCATGAACAACACGCCGTACCAGGGCACGTTCACGGTGGAAGCGCTCGGTGACGGCAATTTCCCCGCGACCGGTCCGTTCTATCGCGGCAACCGCATGCAGTTGGGCCCGATGGCGGTACTGAGAAAAGACGGCGTGCGCGTTGTATTGTGCAGCCGCAAGCAGCAATGCGCCGACCAGGCGATGCTGCGCCATGTCGGCATCGAGCCGAAGGACCAGAAGGTCCTGGCGCTGAAGAGCTCGGTGCACTTCCGCGCCGATTTCCAGCCGATCGCCGAGGAGATCCTGATCGTCGCCGCTCCCGGCGCCAACCCGGTCGACAACCGCGACCTGCCCTACAAGCGCATCAGGAGGGGCGTGCGCCTGATGCCGCTGGCGGAGCCTTTCGGGGGTTGATGCTGCCGCCCAGCTACTCCCTCTCCGCCGTTGCCGGGAATGCGACATTGCGTCCGGTGACCTTGTTATGGCACCCGGAGGCCGATACTATTAGTCGCGCTTCGGGGGCGAACACGGCCCCGGTTGGGCCAATTTGTCAAAGAATCACAAACCACAGCGGGAGGCTGTTATGAGGTCTGAAGCGACATTTACCGGCGTGCTTGGCATTACCCTTGCCCTAGTCATGCTGTCGGCCGGAGCGCCCGTCGCGGCCGCGGCGGACATGATCGGCAATTGCGAGCTTACCGGGACCAAAGGCGAGTTCCCGTTCACGCCGGCGAAAGCCGGACAATTGACCGTCGAGGTCAACCTGCCGGCGCCCGGCTGGTGGAACGGCGATACGCCCGAGACGATCAAGGATGGCTATGAATACTGCCTGGCTGCCAACATTGCCCACCGTGCCGGCTTCGACAAGGTCGAGGTCGTCAATGTCGCGTGGGATGCGCTGGTCGCGGGTCAGACCAGGGACTTCGACCTGGCGCTGTCGGAGATCTCCATCACCCCCGAACGCAAGAAGGTCGTCGATTTCTCGGTACCCTACTTCTCGTCCGACATCGGCGTCATGGTCAAGAAGGGCACCAAAGTCGACGGCAGCTCGATCCGGGACCTGCGGATCGGCGTGCAACAGGCGACCACGGGCGCCGCTTTCGTCGACCAGCAACTGAAGCCGAAGACGCAGGCCAGCGTCTATCCTGACACCCCGTCCATGTTCACCGCGCTACAGGCAGGGCAGATCGACGTCGCCATGACCGATACGGCCATTGTTCTGGCGCAGGCGGGAACCTCGAACGGCGTCTTCGAGGTGGTCGGCCAGTACGCGACCGGCGAGACCTATGGGGCGCTCTACCCCAAGGGGTCGAAGAACGAGAAGGCGATCGACCAGATCATCGAGGCGCTGAAGAAGGACGGCACGCTCGACAAGCTGTCCGCCAAGTACCTGGCCGCGGCGTGGGGCTCCGATCCCAGCAAGGTGCCGTACTTCAAGCCGGCGATGTAGCCGGAGGTGAGCAGAGCCACCTTGGAGGAGGGAGCGCGTGACCGAAGATGGCGCGCTCCCTCGGTTCCAAAGGATCCATCCCGTCTGAGCTGGGCGGCGCTCGCCGTGGGCGCGGCGACAGTGGCGGCCAGTTGGGCCGTCGTCGTCTATCTCGGCGAGGTCATGGCCGCGCATGAGGTGCGGAGTACGCCCTTCGATGTTGGGCTGGTGTCGTTCGGCGTTGCCGCCAGCCTGCTGTTGTTTCCGGCGATCAAGGCCTTGCTGACCGCCGGCCGCGCGCGGGCGGCCGCGGCGGGGCAGGACATCGTCGCGGCGCGCGTCCACGGGGCCGCGGCGCGCACCTGGTGCTGGTACACGTTCGGCTATGCCGCGGCGATCGTGATCATTCTCATGATGGCGCTCCTCATCGTCGCCAACAACGTCGCGGTCGGCCGCACGTTCTTCTACCTGCCATTGATGTTCGACTCCTTCTGGCTGGTGCTGCACGCCTTCTGGGTCAATGTGTACATCTGCGTGATTGCCGAGGTGCTGGTGCTCATCTGGGGGCTGGCCGTCGCCATCGCGCGCCTGCTGCCCGGCAAGCCGGCGCGGCCCGTCCGCCTGATCGCAACGGCCTATGCTGACGTATTCCGCGGGCTTCCGGCCATCATCACGATCTATCTCGTCGCCTTCGGCCTGGCGCTCGCCGGCCTGCCGATCGTCCGCGACCTTCCCCTGAGTTCGCTGGCGATCTTCGCGCTGACTCTCACTTATGGCGCCTACGTCGCCGAGGTCTACCGTGCCGGCATCGAAAGCATCCACTGGAGCCAGACTGCCGCGGCGCGCTCGCTCGGCCTCTCGTTCATGCAGACCATGCGCTTCGTGGTCGTGCCGCAGGCCGTGCGGCGCATCGTCCCGCCACTGCTCAACGATTTCATCGGCTTGCAGAAGGACACCGCGCTGGTCCAGGTCGTCGGCATCATCGACGCCTTCAACCAGTCGAAGATCGTCGCCAGCAACAAGTTCAACCTCTCTGCGGTGACCACGGTTGGCATCCTCTTCGTGCTGTTCACGATCCCCCAGACGCGCTTCGTCGACCGCCTGCTCGCCCGCGAGCGCCGGCGCACGCAAGCGGGCGGCTGAGCGTGAAGGCGGCCGGCATGCCCCTGCTCGAAGTCAAGGAGATCGACAAGCGGTTCGGGCCGCACCAGGTGCTCGAAAAGCTCAATCTCGAAGTCGAGGAGCACCAGGTCGTCTGTCTCATCGGCGCATCGGGCTGCGGAAAATCCACCCTGCTGCGCTGCATCAACGGCCTTGAAGAGATCCAGGCCGGCGAAATTCGCCTGCAGGGCGACCGCGTGACCGGCCCGGGAGTCGATCTCAACGCGCTGAGGCGCGACGTCGGAATCGTGTTCCAGAGCTTCAATCTGTTTCCGCACATGACCGTGATGGATAACGTGACGCTGGCGCCCATACGGGTGCTGGGCATCGAGCGAGCGGAAGCCGAGGAGCGGGCGCTGGCGCTGTTGAAGCGCATCGGTCTCGAGCAGAAGGCGATGGAGTATCCTGACCGCTTGTCGGGGGGCCAGCAGCAGCGCGTCGCCATCACGCGCGCCCTCGCGATGGAGCCGATGCTTCTGCTGCTCGACGAGATCACGTCCGCCCTCGATCCTGAACTGGTCTCTGAAGTGCTCAGCATCGTCCGCGACTTGGCGAGAGAGGGCATGACCATGCTGCTCGCGACCCATGAGATGGGATTCGCCCGCGAAGTCGCCAGCAAGGTTTGCTTCCTCTCTGATGGCGTCGTCCACGAGGAGGGCCCGCCAGACCAGATATTCGGGAATCCCGCCAAGGAACGCACGCGCGCCTTCCTGAAGCGCATCATCGAGGCGGGACGGCTCTGACCGGCGGCGGCGGCCTTACGCCGCCAAACGCACCCAGATCGGCGTGTGGTCGGAGGGTCGGTCGAGCTTGCGCGGTTCCTTGTCGATGCCGACGGCCTCCAGCAGGTCGGCAGCCTGGGGCGAGAGCATGAGGTGATCGATGCGCAGGCCTTCGTCGCGTGGCCAGCGCATGGCTTGGTAGTCCCAGAAGGTGTAGTGCCGTCCGGACGGATAGAGCGCGCGCAGCGCATCGACATAGCCGAGATTGGCGAGCTCGCGCCAGCGGCGGCGTGTCTCCGGCTGGCATAGCGCGTCATCCGCCATTGCCACCGTGTCGAACACATCCTCATCAGTCGGGCAGACGTTGAAGTCGCCGCCCAGCACGACGATCTCTTCGCGCGCCAGCAGGTTGCGCGCGTGGCGATTGAGCCGGTCCATCCAGAGCAGCTTGTACGGGAACTTCTCAGTGTCGATCGGATTGCCGTTCGGCAGGTAGATGCTGGCGACGCGCACCGGCCTGCCGTGCGGCGCCGGCACGTCGATCACGGCCTCCAGATAACGCGCCTGGTCGTCAGTCTCGTCGCCAGGCAGGATGCGCTGCTCGACCCGATGCGGCGCCCGCGACAGCAGGGCGACGCCGTGGCGCGCTTTCTGCCCGACCGTCGAGACCTGGTAGCCGAGGCTCTCGATCTCCATGCGCGGCAGTTCGTCGTCCAGGCACTTGATCTCCTGGAGCAGCGCTACATCCGGCGCCGCGCTCTTGAGCCACGCGGTCAGGTGCGGCATGCGCACCCGCAACGAATTGACGTTGAAGCTGGCGATGGTCAGCACTTAGCTGGCCGCTAGCCGATCGAGAAGGAGCTGCCGCAGCCGCAGGAGGATTTGGCGTTCGGATTGCGGACCTGGAACGATGCGCCCACGAGATCCTCGACAAAGTCGATCTCGGCTCCGGACAGCAGGTCGAGCGACGTATCGTCCACCACGACCTTCACGCCGTCGCGCTCGAACACGCGGTCGTCGACCTGGATCGCATTGTCGAACGTGAAGCCGTACTGGAAGCCCGAGCAGCCGCCGCCGGAGACGCTGAGGCGCAGCATCAGGCCGGCATCGCCTTCGGCCGAGATCAGGCTGGCGATGCGCTTGACGGCGCTCTCCGACAGGCTGACCCGCCGGTCGGGCGCTGGGGACATGTCATTCATCGGTCGAACCGCTGTGCAATCGAACTCTCAAGCCCTCAATGTAGGATGCTCGGGCCGAATGTCAAACGCCTGGCCGCCGGAGCTCCCATGTTCTAAGTGCTTGACTGCGAAGGGGAAGTCCGGTGCCGGGGCAGCGTATCCGCCACCTCGAACCAGGGTACCTGGTATTCGCAGAAGGCGTGCCCCATCGGCTGCAGCCCCTCGAAATGGTCGGCCGAGCCCACCAGGAGGTGGATTTCGCCCGGCCAGCGCGGGGATTCGAAGCTGAGCGGAGTGCCGCAGATGGTGCAGAATTGTCGGATGACGTCCGGCGAGGACGCGAATCGGGCTGGCGGCTCGCCATCGAAAACCAGGTCCTCCGGCCGGTAACCGGCATAGGCGGCGATCACGCTGCCGGTGGCGCGCCGGCAACTCGGGCAATGGCAATA
>DASSBF010000230.1:0-2323 GCA_035699005.1 Dongiaceae bacterium | reverse complement strand
CCCCATGGTCGTGCGCCTGAGGGCGGTGCGTCTGTCGTCGTTGAGTGCGCGGGTCGCCGTGCCCTTGATCACCACGTCGCCGTCCGCCTGGTGCTCCAGCAGGCCCGAGATGTGCAGCAGGGTCGACTTGCCCGAACCGGATGGGCCGACCAACGCGACCATCTCGCCTGGATCCAGCCTCAGGTCGGCGCGCCGGATCACCTCCAGCCAGCCATTCCCGGCCTGGCGGAAGCGCTGCTGCACGCCCTGCAGCTCCAGCGCGGCCTCACTCATAGCGCAGCGCCTCCACCGGATCGAGGCGCGCCGCCCGCCACGCGGGATAGAGCGAGGCCAGCAGCGTCAGGATCAGCGCCATGACGACGATCAGCGTCACCTCCATCGGATCCACGATCGCCGGCAGCTTGGACAGGAAATAGATGGTGGCGTTGAACAGCGACACGCCCGTCAGGCCTTCGAGCCAGTGGCGGATGGTGTCGATGTTGTCCGCGAAGGCGACGCCCAGCAGGCAGCCGAGCAAGGTGCCGGCAACGCCGATGCTGGCGCCGGACAGCAGGAACACCCGCAGGATCGCGCCGCGCGTTGCGCCCATGGTGCGCATGATGGCGATGTTCCGGCCCTTCTCCTTCACCAGCATGATCTGCCCGGAGATGATGTTGAACGCGGCGACCACGATGATGAGGGTGAGGATGAGGAACATGACATTGCGCTCGACCTCGACCGCCCCGAACAGGTCGGCATTCGCGGCCTGCCAGTCGGTCAGGCGGAAGCCCTGGCCAAGGGTGTTGCTCAGCTCCCTCTTCACAGCGTCGACCTGATCCAGATTGTCGACCATGACCTCCATCTGGCTGGCCGCGCCCTTCTGCTGGAAATAGAGCTGGGCCGCTTCCAGCGGGATGAAGATGAAGGATGAATTGTATTGCGACATCCCGACATCGAAGATGGCGACGACCCGGTATTCCTTGATCCGGGGAATCGTGCCCATCATGGTCGCCTGGGTCTTGGACGAGATCGCCTTGAACTCCGAGCCGATCGTCAGCCCCATGCTGCGCGCCATGCCAACGCCGATCATGGCGACATCCTCGCCGTGGAAATCGTCCAGCGTGCCTTCGACCACGCCGCCGGCGATCAGGGTGCGCTGCTCGATGTCCTCCTGTCGGAAGCCGCGCATATAGGCGCCGGTTCCGGTGCCGTTGGCGGACACGAAGACCTCCCCGTCGATCATCGGCGACACGGACTTTATGCCCGGCAGGGACTTCAGGCGGTCCACGATCTCCTGGTAGTTCTTCAGCGGGCCTTGCAGCGACGAGATCGTGATATGGCTCTGCACGCCGAGGATGCGGCCCAGCAGCTCGGCCCGGAAACCGTTCATCACCGACATGACGACGATCAGCGTGCCGACTCCGAGCGCGATGCCGAGCAGCGAAAAACCGGCGATGACCGAAACGAACCCCTCCTCCCGCCGCGCGCGCAGGTAGCGGAAGGCGACCAGGCGTTCGAAGGCGGAAAAGATCATGCGCCGATCCGCTGCAAGGCAGCGTCGACTCCAAGCTCGACCTTCTCGCCGGTCCTGCGGTTCTTCACTTCGACCTGGCCCTTGGCCGCGCCGCGCGGCCCGACAACGACCTGCCAGGGCAAGCCAATCAGGTCCATCTCGGCAAACTTGGCGCCCGCGCGCCAGTCGCGGTCATCATAGAGCACCTCGACGCCGGCATTGCGCAGCTTGGCATAGAGATCCTCGGCAATCCTGGTGCTGCCGGCGTCATCAACCTTGAGGTTGATGAGACCGACCCTAAACGGCGCCACGCTCTCCGGCCAGATGATGCCGTTGTCATCGTGGCTGGCCTCGATGATGGCGGCCGGCATGCGCGAGACGCCGATGCCGTACGAGCCCATGTGAACGGAAACCGGGTTGCCGTCCTTGTCCTGCACCTGGGCCTTCAGCGGCTCGGAGTATTTGGTGCCGAAATAGAAGATGTGCCCGACCTCTATGCCGCGTCCGACATAGCGTCGTGCTTCCGGAACCTCTTTTTCGAACGCGATCTGGTCGTGCTTCTCATCGGTGCGGGCGTAGAGCGAGGTGAAATGGTTCACCACGCCTTCGACCGCCGCCGCGTCGTTGTACGGGATCTCCTTGCCGAGCACGTCATAGTCCAGGAAGTCGCGATCGCAATAGACCTGGCTTTCGCCGGTATCGGCGAGGATGATGAACTCGTGGCTGAGATTGCCGCCGATCGGCCCGGTCTCGGCCTCCATCGGAATCGCCTTCATTCCCATGCGCGCGAAGGTGCGCAGATAGGCGACAAAGAACTTGTTGTAGGAGCGC
>DASSBF010000229.1:0-6065 GCA_035699005.1 Dongiaceae bacterium | reverse complement strand
CAGGATCGCCGCGAGGCCGGCGATGCGCCACGACATGGGCCGCCCGTTATAGACCGCGGTCACGCAGATCATGACGAAGATCGCCGGGATGTAGCCGACCACGCCCACCACGGCGAGGAACCCGACGCCGATCAGGAACATACCGCCGGCGCGCAGATGCTTGTGCCTTGCCTCGGCCAGCTTCTCGGGCTTGGCCGGCGCGCCAGACAGCAATCCCCGGCGGTGCTGGATGAACGACTGTGCGATCATGATCAGCGCCAGAACGCCCAGCGCCACGCCGAGGGCGTGGGGAAGGGCGGCGGCGCCGACGCCCTTCCCGATCAGCGAGCTCTTGTGGATGTGATTCGCGCCGATCCAGTAGGCGACGGCCAGGACCAGGGCCAGACCGGCGCCTATCAGCTCCTTGCGGAACGCACCTTGGATCTTCATCGCACTCAGTCGTCCATCGTCTTGATGCCGTATTCCTTGAAGAAGGCCTCCTGCTCCTTCACCACATCGGCCATGAACGGCACGAACTCGTCATGCGTCATGAAGGCCGGGATGAGGTTGGCGGCCTTGTACCACTTCTGGAACTCCGGGTCGGCCATCACCTTCGGGATCGCAACCTCCCAGGCGTGGATCACGTCGGCAGGAAGGTCCTTTGGGCCGACCAGGCCGCGGAACTTCTTCACCACCATGTCGACGCCCGCCTCCTTGGCCGTCGGCGCATCCGGGAAATCGGGAAGGCGCTTGTCGGTGAAGACGCCGACGACACGGATCTCGCCGGCGTCGAGCTGGCCCTTGAACTCCTGCACCTCGCCAACGCCAAGATCGAGGCTGCCGTTCAGCACGTTGATCATCATGTCGCCGCCGCCGTCATGGGTGACGATCGTGACGTCGACGCCTGCCAGCCTCTTGAACTTCTCGAGCGCCTGCCGTTCCAGCGCCGCTGGCGTGCCGGTGCCCCATTTCTGCTTGCCGGGATTGGCCTTGGCATCCGCGATCACCTCCTTGAGGTCATGGAACTTGCTGTCCTTGCGGACATAGATGACCTGCGGGTCGAGGAAGAAGTTCACCACCGGCTCGATGTCCTTGTAGGAATATTCCGGGTTGCTGAGCAGCGACATGTTGATGAAGGTCGGCGTCGCCGCATAGAAGATCGAGCCGTCGTTCGGCGACGTGGCGACCTTCGCGATCGCCTTGGCGCCGCTGCCGCCCTTGACGTTCTCGACTCCGAACTCCGCGCCCATGACGGGCGCCAGGAAGCGGATCATTTCGCGGAGGTACACGTCGCTGCCGCCGCCCGGGCTGGAATGCGTGACCAGCGTGACGGTGTCGACGGGATATTTCACATCCTCGGCAAGGGCGGCGCTGGCGAAGGCCAGGCTTCCGATGCTGGCGGCGATGAGGGCAAACTTGCTCGCGTTGACGAACATTTCATCTCTCCCAGTTTGGTTGGTCGCTTGACGCGATCTTGGTCTTCCAGGCGGACCTGGTTCTTGGCGCCCCTGGAGGACCTCCTCCAAAGGCGCGGTGCGCTCAGTTCACTCAATCGGGCGCGGCTCCGCAGGTTCGGCGGGCAGCGGGCCCGCCTGCGTCAGCTTGTCGAAAGCGGCGAACATGCGCTGCTTGCCGTGCTGCACGTGGCGGAAGCTCGCTTGATAGGCGATGGCCGGATCGCGGCTATCGAGCGCGGCGAGGATCGCGCGGTGCTCCGCGTTCGATTCCTTCAGCGCATCGCTCTGCACCAGCCCGTGGGTTCTGAAGAGCTGGAACTCCTTCACCAGCGCCTGGTAGTTCTTGATCAGCCTGCTGTTGCCCGTCAGCTGCAGGATGACATCGTGGAATTCCAGGTTGACCGGATAGAACTGCCGGAAGTCGCCGGCATCGGCGGCCTCGTCCATATCGGCCACCAGGGCGCGCAGCCGCTCGATCTCCGCATCGGTGATCTTCGAGGCGAGCAGCGATCCGGCGAGGCCGGTCAAGCCGGCGCGCAGATCGTACACCTCCTCCACGTCGTGACGGTCCATGCGCCGCACGAACACGCCGCGATTGGGAATGAGACGGAGCAGGCCGAGCTCGACCAGCGCGCGGCAGGCCTCGCGCACCGGGCCGCGGCTGACCCCGAGGCGCAGCGAGATCGCGTTCTCGTTGACCCGGCTCCCGGTCGGCAACTCGCCGCTCAGGATCAATCGCTCAATCTCGTGCCGGACCACCCCGCTCAGGGAATTCTCCCGGAGCTGCGCGATGGTCGGAATCGCCGCTGTCAGATCGGTCATGTCTTGATGAATCTGCTGTCTACAGAAGATTGTCAACAGTTTACTAAATGGCGAAAGTTCGGTATGGCTTTTCCTCGACCCAGAAACGGGAAACTTCTCATGCGACGTGGGATTAAAAGCTTCGGCAACTCTGGCCGGCCGGTGACTCGGCCGTTTGCAGTTCCCGGATCGAAAGGCATGCGGTAATGAACGCGCTCGCGGAAAAGCTGGCCCAGGCGTGCAAGGTGCTGGCCGACGACGGCCAGGGCGACCTGATCTGGGGCCATGTGACCGCACGCGCGCCGGACCGGCCCGACCGGCTGCTGATGAAGCCGGCGGGAATCGGCCTCGAGGAGATGGAGCGCGACGAGGCCATCATCGTGGACCTGGGCGGCGCGCAGGTTGCCGGCAACCGGCCGCGGCATGCCGAGGTCTTCATCCATACCGAGATCATGCGCGCGCGGCCGGAGGTCCAGGCCGTGGTCCACACCCACCCGCCCCATGCGGTGGCGTTCGGCGCGCTCTGCCGGCCGCTGCTGCCGATCGGTCACGAGGGCGCGCTGTTCTGCGACGGGCTGCCGGTGTTCGACCGCACCAGCGATCTCATCGTCACGCCGGATCTGGGCACGGCCGTGGCGGCATGCCTCGACAACAGCAATGCCCTGCTGCTGCGCAACCACGGCATCGTCACCGTCGGCCGGTCGATCGAGGAGGCGGTCATGACCGCGGTGCTGCTGGAGAAGGCGTGCCAGGTCCAGCTCCTGGCCGAGCATGCGGGCGGCGCGAAGGCGACGACCAGCCCGGAAGAAGCGCGGGTCAAGCGCGAGCGGATCTATGGCGCGAAATCGCTGCACGCAGCGTTCGAGTATTGCGTGAGGCGCCATGACATGCGGCACGGGTGCTGCGCACACCATCGCCATGGTTGACGGCGGTCCGCTGCACGCCGAGCACGAATAGGCGCGCGGAATGATCGGCCGCGCGCGAATCGGCGAGCTCTGGCGCCTGCTGCTCGGCTACGGGGCGGCAGTGTTGCTGGGATACGGCGCATCGCTGGCGCATATGCCGCTCGCCTGGGTGCTGGGGCCGCTGGTCGCGGCGGCGGCGATCGGGATCGCCGGACTGCGCCTGCCCGCCCCGGCCATGGCGCGCCGCTGCGGGCAACTGGTCATCGGCTCGACCGCGGGGCTCAGCATGACCGGCAGCGTGGTCGCAGGGCTGCTGGGCTGGCTTCCGCTGATGATTCTCACGGCGTTGTTCTCGATTTTCGTGTCAGCCACCTTCAGCACCCTGCTCGCGCGGTTCGCCCATATCGACGGCAAGACCGCCTTTTTCTCGGTGTTGCCCGGCGGTCTCTCGGAAATGGGAAATATCGGGGCCACCATCGGTGCCCGCATGGAGCCCATCGCCTTCCTGCAGGCGCTGCGCGTCGGCATCGTGGTGCTGCTGATTCCGCCCCTCATGG
Source organism: Dongiaceae bacterium (assembly GCA_035699005.1). Classification (GTDB taxonomy): domain Bacteria; phylum Pseudomonadota; class Alphaproteobacteria; order Dongiales; family Dongiaceae; genus Dongia_A. The sequence goes on along the minus strand of DASSBF010000229.1, from coordinate 2,366 downwards.
TCGCGCATGGGCTCTATCAGGCGCCCGTGCCGATCCCGGACCTGCCAGCCGAATTCGTGGCGCTGGCGCTCGCGGCGAGCCTGGGCGGCGCCATGCTCGCGCAGGCCGCGCGGCTCAACAACCCCTGGATGGTCGGGGCGCTGGTCGGCACCGCGATCCTCACCGCGCTTGACCTCACGCAAGGGAGAATGCCCCACCTCGTTTTCACCGTCGGCCAGATCCTGATCGGCTACAACATCGGGACCCGGTTCCAGCGCGACGCCCTCCGCAAGCTGCCGCGCATTGCGGTCGTCGGAATCGTCATCATCCTGGCGATGGTGGCGGTCATGGCGCTCTACGGAATCGGCCTTGCGCAGGTTGCGCAGCTGGACACCGCCGTCGCCATCCTCAGCGCATCGCCCGGCGGCACCGCCGAGATGGCGGCAACCGCGCAGATCCTCCATCTGCCGGTCGCGCTGATCACCGCCTTTCACGTCACGCGCGCCGTGCTGGTGAACGGCCTTGCCACCTACTACTGGCACGGCCTGTCGGCGATCGGCTATCTACCGGTGCTGGAGCGGCTCTGGAGCCGGCTGTTCGCGAAGCCCTAGGTTGGAAAGGCCATGGACCCACATTCCCTCCCATCGGAGAGACCGCCCGCCGCATCGCAGCTTGCCGCCTTTGCGGCGCAGCTTCGGCTCGAAGACATTCCCGCTGCGGCGGCCGAGCGGGCGGTCCATTGCCTGACCGATGCGGTCGCCTGCGCCTTGTTCGGCGCGCGCTTTCCGTGGTGCCGGATGGTCCTCGGCCAGACCAGCCTGGATGAGGACGGCGGGTTCCTGCCGGCTTCATCCGGCGCCGGCAAAGGCGCAATCCGCGACGCCGCCCTGGCCTGGGGCACGCAGGCGCATGCGTTCGAGCTTGACAGCCTGTGCCGGCCCAGCGCGGGCGTGCATCCCGGCGCGACAGTGGCGCTGCCGGCACTGGCCGTGGCGCGAGCACGGCACGCCAGCGGCAAGGAGCTGATCAGGGCGATCGTGGCCGGCTGCGAGGTGATGTTCCGGATCGGGACCGCGACCCTGCATTCGCCGGAAAAGCGCGGGTTCCACGCGCCCGGGCTGAACGGCCCGTTCGGCGCCGCCATCGCATGCGGGTCGCTCCTGGGCCTGTCCGCGGCCGAACTCGCCAACGCGCTGGGGATCGCGGGATCGCTCGGCTCCGGCCTGCTGGCCTTCAGCAAGGCGGAGCGCGGCGGCATGGTGAAGCGCCTGCACATGGGGCGCGCGGCGGAGGGCGGCGTGCTGGCCGCGCAGCTTGCCGCCGACCGCTTCGAAGGGCCGGATACGGTCCTGGACGGACGCTTCGGGATGCTCGAGGCCTATTGCAACGACAGCGACCCGGCGCTGCTGACCGCCGAGATCGGCACGCAGTGGAAGATCCTCACCCTGTGCCTGAAGCCGTTCGCCTGCCACATCACGGCACACTGCCCGGCCCAGCTGGTCCGCGACCTGATGCGGGAGCATGCATTCGGAGCCGATGACATCACGGCGCTTCGCCTCGGCGTCAGCGCCAAGGTGCTGTCGCACCATGCATCGCGCGCGCCCGCCGACCTCATGCAGGCGCAGTACAGCGTGCCCTATGTCACGGCCATCGCCGCGCATCGCGACCCGTCGGATCCCCGCAGCTTTTCCGAGGACGCGCTTTCCGATCCCCACATCCGTGCCCTGGCGGAGCGAATCGCGCTGCAGCCGCGGCGATCCGGCGGCGAGGGCTGGGGCGTAGAGATGTCCGTGACGCTGCGGGGCGACCGAACTGTCGACAGTGCGCTCGACTCGTTCGTCGGCTGCCCTGAATCACCTTTCACCATCGAGCGGTTGCGCAGCAAGTTCATGACGCTCACCGAGGATCGCCGGCTGGATCGCGAAGAAATCTTCCGCCGGCTTGCTTCGATCCTGCTCCTCGAGGATGTGGCTGCGCTCTGGCCGAGCTGACGGCTATGCGCCGCTATTCGCGGAGATCGTCGGCCACGTCGTAGATGCGCTGCCGCAGCCGCGCCAGAAGTCGCGTGAGCGGCTCGGCGAAGGTCTGCGCGTCAGTCACCGGCGGGAAATCAGCGCGGATCGTGCCAAGCAGGTCGGCGAGCTCGGCCGGCGCCGCGCGCTCGGTGATGTAGAATGCCTGCGATGCGACCGCCGCCAGCACCGTCAACGCCGCGTCGAGGCAGCGTCCCGCCTCCTCCTGCGCCTGCCAGGCGAGGCCGGTGAGCGGGGCGACATCGTTCTGGCCGAACCCGCCGGCCTCGCTGCCCGGCAGGAACGTGCGCTGGGCGTGACGCCGCGCCTCCTCCGCATAGCCGACCTGCACGAAGCCGAGGATGCCGATATGGC
>DASSBF010000228.1:0-8730 GCA_035699005.1 Dongiaceae bacterium | reverse complement strand
GCCCCGCGTCGAGATCGAGTTCTGCACCCAGTGCCGCTGGCTGCTGCGCGCCGGATGGACGGCGCAGGAGCTGCTGACCACGTTCCAGGACGAGCTCGGCGAGGTCGCGCTCATCCCCGGCACCGGCGGGGTGTTCGAGGTGCGGGTCGACGGCACCACCATCTGGTCGCGCAAGGATGAGGGGCGGTTCCCGGAACTGAAGGAGCTGAAGCAGCGCCTGCGCAACATCATCGCGCCGGAGCGGGAACTCGGACATTCGGATCGGAAGGCGGAGGAGTAGAACGGTGTCCTCGCTACCACTCTCCCGTCATCCCGGCCTTGAGCCGGGATGACGGGAGAGTGGAAGGCTGGCGCCTGAGCGTCAGCGCCTCAAACATTCACATCCAGCGCGTATCCCGCCGAGCGCACGGTGCGCACCAGGTCGGCGGCGTCGCCGATGTTGATGGCCTTGCGCAGGCGGCGGATGTGCACGTCGACGGTGCGCGGCTCGACATAGATGTCGCGGCCCCACACGTGGTCCAGCAGCTGTTCGCGGCTGAACACCCTTCCCTGGTTCTCCATGAGGAAGCGCAGCAGGCGGAACTCGGTCGGGCCGAGATGCACGTCCTTCTGCCCGCGCCGCACCCGGTAGGTGGCGAGGTCCATGGAAAGGTCCTGGTACTGCAGCACCTCGGTCTCGGCCTGCGGCAAGGCGCGCCGCAGCACCGCGCGGCAGCGCGCCACCAGCTCGGAGGGCGAGAACGGCTTGGTCACGTAGTCGTCGGCGCCGACCTCGAGGCCGCGCAGCTTGTCGCCTTCCTCGCCGCGCGCCGTCAGCATGATGATGGGCGTGCGGCGATGCTCCGGCGAGCGGCGGACCTGGCGGCACACCTCGATGCCGGAGAGCGCGGGCAGCATCCAGTCCAGGAGGATCAGGTCGGGCCGCTGCTCCTTCACGATCAGCAGCGCCTCCTCGCCGTTGCCGGCGTCGATCACGCGGAAGCCTTCGCGCTCCAGGTTGTAGCGCAGCAGGGTGACCAGCGCCGCCTCGTCCTCCACCACCAGCACCAGCGGCTGCCCTTGCGCCTCGCGCGCGGGCAGCGGGCCCGCCCTGGTGCGATCAGCCATCGATTGGAACATTGGTCGTATCGCCTTTCGGCCGCTCTTCGTCCAGGCTTCGGCCGTGGACCAGGAAATAGACGATCTCCGCGATGTTGGTCGCGTGATCGCCGATGCGCTCGATGTTCTTGGCAATGAACAGCAGGTGCGTGCAGGGCCCGATGTTGCGCGGGTCCTCCATCATGTAGGTCAGCAGTTCGCGGAACAAGCTATTGTACATCTCGTCGACGTCCTCGTCCCGCCGCCAGGCCGCTCGCGCGCCTTCCGCATCCTTCTCGATATAGGAATCGAGCACGTCCTTGATGATCTGCAGCGCGAGCTGGCTCATGCGCGGGATCGAGGCCGCCGGCTTCATCGGCTGGACGCTCGACAGAACGATCGCGCGCTTGGCGATGTTCTTGGCATAGTCGCCGATGCGCTCGATGTCGGACGCGATCTTGATCGCCGCCACCACCTCGCGCAGGTCCTGCGCCATCGGCTGGCGCAGCGCCAGCATGCGGACGGTCATCTGCCCGACTTCGGTCTCCAGCGCATCGATGCGCTTGTCGTCCTGCACCACCTGGGTGGCGAGCTCGCTGTTGCGCCGCACCAGCGCCTCGACCGCGCGGGTGAGTTGCGCCTCGGCCAACCCGCCCATCTCCGCGATCACGTTGTTGAGGCGCTTCAGATCCTCGTCGAACGCCTTGACGATATGGTCGGTCGGCTTGTTCAGCATGCTCCGCCCCTCCACGAATCTTGCACTCCAAAGAGGACCCCCTTCTCCCCTCGCGGGAGAAGGTTGCGCAGGCTTAGCGAGGCAGCGCCGAGCTTAGCCGGAGCTGGATGAGGGGGCCGCGCCGGGAGGCGCGCAGCGCAGCAGCGCTGAAGGGTCTGGACCTCGGAAGAGGCGCGACAAGAATGCAGAAAGCATCGTTTGTTCATGGCGCTCTTGCGAGCGCGCGCACCTATCGGTGCGCCACCCCTCATCCAGCTTCGGCTAGGCTCACTATCGTTCGCCAAGCCTCCGCATCCTTCCCCCGCAAGGGGGGAAGGGCTTTTCCCGCGGGTTCTGTGAGTCATATCCGATCTTTCCCTCATCCGAACCTGCCCGTGATGTAGCCCTGCGTGCGGTCGTCGCGCGGGGCGGTGAAGATCTGCTCGGTGTCGCCCCATTCCACCAGCACGCCGAGATGGAAGAACGCGGTCTTCTGGCTGACGCGCGCGGCCTGCTGCATCGAGTGGGTGACGATGATGATGGTGTAGTTCTCGCGCAGTTCGTCGATCAGCTCCTCGATGCGCGCGGTCGCGATCGGGTCGAGGGCCGAGCACGGCTCGTCCATCAGGATGACCTCGGGCGAGACCGCGATGGCGCGCGCGATGCAGACGCGCTGCTGCTGGCCGCCGGAGAGGCCGGTGCCGGGCTGCGAGAGGCGGTCCTTGACCTCGTTCCACAGGCCGGCGCGTTCCAGGCTGGTCTGCACGATCTCGTCGAGTTCCGCCTTGTCGTGCGCCATGCCGTGGATGCGCGGGCCGTAGGCGATGTTGTCATAGATCGACTTCGGGAACGGGTTTGGCTTCTGGAACACCATGCCGATGCGGGCGCGCAACATCACGACGTCGAGCGTCGGGTCGTAGATGTTCTCGCCGTCCAGCCGGATGTCGCCGGTGACCCGGCAATTGTCGATCACGTCGTTCATGCGGTTGAGGCAGCGGATATAGGTCGACTTGCCGCAGCCGGAAGGGCCGATCAGCGCCGTCACCCGGCGCGACGGGATGTCGAGGTCGACGTTGAACAAAGCCTGCTTCTGGCCGTAGAAGACGTTGACGTTGCGGCTCGCCATCTTGGGCTGTTCACCGCTGGGCGCGACGCTCGCGCCATCGAGCTCGAGGCCCGGCCTTCCGGCTGTCGCTTCCAGATCCGTTGCGTTACCCGTTCCGTGTGCCGCGAGTGCCATCAATTGCTCCTACCAGCGCCGCTCGAACCTGCGGCGCACCAGGACCGCGGCGGCATTCATCAGCACCAGGAACGCCAGCATCACCATGATGCCGGCGGAGGTGCGCTCGACGAAGCCGCGCTCCGGCGCGTCCGCCCACAGGAAGATCTGTACCGGCAGCACGGTCGCCGGATCGGTGATCGATTTCGGCACGTCCACGATGAAGGCGACCATGCCGATCATGAGGACCGCCGCCGATTCGCCCATCGCCCGCGCCGTGCCGATGATGGCGCCGGTCATGATGCCGGGCATGGCGAGGGGCAGCACATGGTGCATCACCACCTGCTGCTTGGAGGCGCCGATCCCGTACGCCGCCTCGCGGATCGAAGGCGGCACGGCCTTCAGCGCCGCGCGGGTCGCGATAATGATGGTGGGGAGCGTCATGAGCGAGAGCACCATGCCGCCCACCAGCGGCGCGCCGCGCGGCAGGCCGAAGAAGCCGAGCAGCACGGAGAGCCCCAGCAGCCCGAACACGATCGAGGGCACCGCCGCGAGGTTGTTGATGTTGATCTCGATCACGTCCGTGATCTTGTTCCTGGGCGCGAACTCCTCGAGATAGATCGCCGCCGCGACGCTGACCGGCAGCGACAGGATGAGGGCAGTGAGGATGGTGAGCAGGCTGCCCATCAGCGCACCGCCCACGCCGGCCTGCTCCGGCTCGCGCGAATCGCCCGAGGTGAAGAAACCGAGATTGAAGCTGCTGACGATGTGGCCGCCCTGCTTCAGCGTGTCGAACCAGCCGATTTGCCGGTCCTTGACCGGACGATCCGCCTCCGGCACGCCGCGGTCGATCCTGCCCTTCGCCAGCATGTCGATGTCGTCGGAGGCCAGCGCCTCGACATGCTGCGTGGTCCCGACCAGCGCAGGGTTCGCCAGCACCATCCGCATCAGGGCGTTGCCGGCGGCATTGCTCAGGAACTCGCCGAGCGCCCGCCGGTCCGTGCGCCCCGTCACGTCGGGGAAGAGGTCGCGCAGCGCGTCGCGCACCACCGCCTGGTAGTCGCCGCGCGCCAGCGATTCCGGCAGGCGGGTGTTGTCGGGATCGACTTTCGCCGGATCGATCGCGACGTCGAGCGCGATGCGGGTCTGCCAGAACGCGCTGTAGCCCTGCAGCACCACCGTGACCGCGAGGAAGCCCAGCATGAACACCGCAAAGCCGATCGCCAGCATGCCGTACAAGCGGAACCGCCGCTCGGCGGCGTAGCGCCGCCGAACCCGGGTTTCGGAGAGATCGGGCCGGCGCAGCTTGGCCGCCTGCCCGGGCAGCACGGCGTCAGTCATATTTCTCCCGGTATCTGCGCACCACGTTGAGCGCGATCACGTTGAGGATGAGGGTCACCACGAACAGCAGCAGGCCGAGGGCAAAGGCCGCCAGCGTCTTCGGCGAATCGAACTCCTGGTCGCCGACCAGCAGGGTCACGATCTGCACCGTCACGGTGGTCACCGCCTGCAAAGGGTTGGCGGTCAAATTGGCGGCAAGGCCCGCCGCCATCACCACGATCATGGTCTCGCCGACCGCGCGGCTCACTGCCAGCAGCACGGCGCCGACGATGCCGGGCAGCGCCGCCGGGAACACCACCTGCTTGATGGTTTCCGACTTGGTCGCGCCCAGTGCGAACGATCCGTCGCGCAGGCTCTGCGGCACCGCGTTCATCACATCGTCGCTCAAGGACGAGACGAACGGGATGATCATCACGCCCATGATGAGGCCGGCGGCGAGCGCGCTTTCCGACGCGACGTCGAGGCCGACGGCCTCCCCCATCTGCCGGAACAAGGGGCCGATGGTGAGGGCGGCGAAGAAGCCGTAGACCACCGTCGGGATGCCCGCCAGGATCTCCACCAGCGGCTTGAAGATCGCGCGCACCCGGCCGCTCGCGTAGTCGGACAGATAGACCGCGATCATGAGCCCGGTCGGCACCGCCACCGCCATCGCGATCAAGGTGATGAGGAGCGTGCCGGCGATGACAGGGATGGCGCCGAACGCGCCGGAGGAGCCGACCTGGTCGGCGCGCAGCGCCATCTGCGGGCTCCAGTGCAGGCCGAACAGGAACTCGGTCACCGGCACCTTGGCAAAGAAGCGCAGGGACTCGAACAGCAGAGACAGCACGATGCCGACGGTGGTGAGGATGGCGAGCGACGAGCAGGCGAACAGGATGCCGAGCACGATCCGCTCCACCCGGTTGCGGGACCGCGCTTCGACATCGATGCGGCGGTAGGCATATCCGATGCCGATCAGCGCCAACGCCACCGCGACCACCAGCGCGCCCAGATGGGCCATCGAGTCCCAGGTGCGGTAGGCCTCCGCCCCGGCGCGCACCGCCGGGTCGGCGATCCGGCCGAGGTCGGCATGGGCCGCCGCCTGGCGCACTTCGCTCAGCAGCAGCGAGAGCTGGTTCGCATCGAGGCCAGCGATGCGCTCCGCAGGCATCGCGGACTTCGCCGCCTCGGTCACGATCGCCGGCTGCGCCACCAGCCAGGCCAGCGTCAGCAGCAGCGCCGGCAGCCCGCACCACAGGGCGACGTAGAAGCCGTGATAGTTCGGCAGCGAATGCAGCCTGCGCAGATGGCCGCCGGCCTTGGCGATCGCGCGCGCCCGGCCCATGAAGAAGCCGACCAGGCTGAGGCCGAGCACCGCGATCAGCACCGCGCTGGCGGTGGCGCCCGCCGAGCCGGCCATGTTTTGCAGCGTCGCGCCAAGGGCGCCATGCGGCCCGGCGCCCTCCGCCGCCGAGGCCGTCAGACCGAGCGCGCCGAAAGTCGCCGCCGCGATCCGCTCGCGCTCGCCGGGCGCGAAGGGGATGAGGCCCTTGCCCGCCAGGTAGCCGTCGGTCCCCATCGCGCGTTCGCTCACGAGCTCGCGCACGAAGGCATCGATGCCCGGCACGATGGCGCGATGGGCGTTCTTGACATAGAGATAGAGCTCGCGCGCCACCGGATATTGCCTGCCGGAGATCGTCTCATAGGTCGGCGCGACGCCCTCGACCTTCGCGGCCTTCAAGGTATCGGCGTTCTGCTCCAGGAACGAATAGCCGAAGATGCCGAAGGCGGCGGGATTGGCCTGCAGCTTCTGCACGATCAGATTGTCGTTCTCGCCGGCATCGATATACCCGCCGTCCTCGCGCACCTGCTGGCAGGCCGCCTTTTTCGCATCGCCGTCGAGCGCGGCGATCTCGGGGAAGCTCTCGCAGCCCTTGTCCATCACCAGCTCGACAAAGGCGTCGCGCGTGCCGGAAGTCGGCGGCGGGCCCAACACCTCGATCCTTTCGGCCGGCAGCGACGGGTCGATCTCGTTCCAGGCGCGGTAGGGATTGGCGATGAGCTGGCCGTTCTGCGGCACGGTCCTGGCGAGCGCCAGGAAGAGCTGCGCCCGAGTCACCGCGAAGTCCGGCCCCGCCTTCGCATTGGCGATGATGATGCCGTCAAGGCCGATCGGGATCTCGGTGATCGCATCGACGCCGTTCTGCTTGCAGGCCGCAATCTCGCCGGCCTTGATCGGCCGGGAGGCGCCGACGAGATCCGGGGTATCGTCTCCGACGCCGCCGCAGAACAGCTTGAAGCCGCCGCCGGTGCCGGTCGATTCGACCACCGGCGATTTCAAGGCACCCTGCCTTGCCAGTGCCTCGGCCACGGTCGTCGAGAACGGGTAAACCGTCGAGGAGCCGACGATGTGGAGCTGATCGCGCGCCATGGCGGGCGCCGCCACGGCGATTGCCGCGACCATCCCGAACGCCAGCGCGGAAAGGCGCCTCATGCTCCGGCCCGCTCCCGTTGCCAGATTGCGTTCCATTCAGGCGGACAATATTTCCTTTATGTTACACTAATATGACAGCCAGATATGGGGGTAATAGCGGGCTGCGACTCCATTACTGGTGTCAGTTCATCGGGGACAGCGCCATCGCCTTGGCGGCGAGCTGCCGCTTCATATCGGGCGCCAGGGTGATCAGGCCCTTGTCGGCCAGGTAGCCATCCTCGCCCAGCGACCGGTCGCTGACGTACTCGGCGACGAATTCCCGCATGCCCGGAATGATCCCGACATGGGCGTTCTTCACATAGATGAAGAGCTCGCGGCCGATCGGATAGGACTTGTCGGCCACGGTTTCGAAGCTTGGCGCGACGCCTTCGATCTGCGCGCCCTGGATCCGGTCGGCGTTCTGCTCGAGATAGGAATAGCCGAAGATGCCGAAGGCGGCGGCGTTGGATTCCAGCTTCTGCACGATCAGATTGTCGTTCTCGCCCGCTTCGACATAGCCGCCATCCTCGCGCAGCGCAGCGCAGGCGGTCTTGCGCGCATCGCCTTCGAGCGCCTTGATCTCCGGGAAATCGGCGCAGCCAACATCCATCACCAGCTCCACGAACGCATCGCGCGTGCCGGAGGTCGGCGGCGGGCCCAGCACCTTGATCTTCTCGCCCGGCAGGCCGGGGTCGATCTCGCTCCAGGCCCTGTAGGGATTGTCGACCAGCTTGCCATCGACCGGCACCTGCCTGGCGAGCGCCAGCCAGATCTGCTTGCGGGTGAGATTGACGGCCGGGCCGGATTTGGAATTGGCGAGCGCGATGCCGTCATAGCCGATCACGATCTCGGCGATCGCGGTGACGCCGTTCTGCCTGCAGGTTGCGATCTCGCTGTCCTTGATCGGGCGCGAGGCGTCGGAGATGTCCGGCGTGTCCTCGCCCACTCCGGCGCAGAACAGCTTGAAGCCGCCGCCGGTGCCGGTCGATTCCACCACCGGCGTCTTGAACTTGCCGGCCTTGCCGAAATTCTCCGCGACCGCGGTGGTGAAGGGGAACACCGTCGAGGAACCGACGATGTGGATCTGATCGCGCGCCTCGGCGGCGCCGGCAGTCGTGGCCAGCCCGGCGAGAGCGGCGAGAGCAACGGACATGCGCTTCATAGCTTCTCCTTCCATGATGATCAGGGGAGCAGGCTGTTCGCATCCGAACGACCGCCGGCCCGTCCTGTCCCGGCGGGAAACTAGGTCGCTTTCGTGACGCGCGCTCTACAGGTGCGTTACGCTTGTGTGACGGACGCTGGTGGATCGGATGAAGCGAAGGAGCCGCCACATCGCATATGGCGAAAGCGAGCACGGTGCCCCCCGCCTCCAGTTGCGCAGTCGCATATGGATTGAGACTCCAAGAGTTGCCCCTTCTCCTCTCGCGGGAGAGGGCTGCGCAGGCTTAGCGAGGCGCAGCCGAGCTTAGCCGGAGCAGGGTGAGGGGGCCGCGCCGCAAGGCGCGCAGCGCGCAAGCGCTGAAAATGTGAGTCTTGCACTGGCATTCTGGCGCTCTTGCGAGCGCGCACACCTGACGGTGCGCCTCCCTCATCCAACTTCTCCCGCAAGGGGAGAAGGGGCTATTTATCGGACTCGTTCTTCATACGCGATCGCTGCGACTGCCTCCGCATGGGGAGAGCCGCAGATCGCGCCGCGCGCCACAGATCTACGACGCCGCGCGCAGGCCCGCGGCCGTCTCTTCCGCCGGCAGATACACGGTGAAGATGCTGCCTTGGCCGGACACCGATTCGATCTCCAGGCTGCCGCGGTGGCGGTTGACCACGTGCTTCACGATCGCAAGGCCGAGCCCGGTGCCGCCGAGGTCGCGCGAGCGCGCGGCATCGATGCGATAGAAGCGCTCGGTCAGGCGCGGCAGGTGCTCGCGCGCG
>DASSBF010000227.1:0-5775 GCA_035699005.1 Dongiaceae bacterium | reverse complement strand
CGTGATCCTGACGCGCCAATTCCGTTTGCCGGCCCTGCTGGGCGGCCATCCGGACGGCATGCTGCTGGAAGCGCCGGCCGGCTTGCTCGATGCCGACGATCCGGTCACTGCGATCCGCCGCGAGGCGAAGGAGGAGACCGGTTATCGGATCGAGCACGTCAAGCAGGCGCTGGCGGCCATCATGAGCCCCGGCTCGGTCACGGAGCGGCTGCACCTCTTCACCGCCGAATACACCGCGGCCGACCGCGTCGGCGCGGGTGGCGGCCACGAAGGCGAGGGCGAGGACATCGAGGTGATCGAGGTGGCCCTGAAAGACGCCCTCGCCATGGTCGAGCGCGGCGAGATCATCGACGCCAAGACCATTCTGCTGCTGTATCACGCGAAGCTGAAAGCGCTGCTGGAATAACGCGCTATTCGACCACCGTCTCCATCGCCTCCTTCGGGATGGCGCGGCGGTTCTTGCGCAGCAGCAGGATCAGCGGCGCGGCCGCGATGGTGACCCACATCAACAGCTTGAAATCGTCGAGATAGGCGATCATCTGCGCCTGCCGGGTGATCTCGGCATTGAGCATCGCGAGGCCGCCGGTCGTGCCCAGCGACCACATGGATGGATAGCCGGGTGTCTGCAGCGCGCCCATGTAGGGCGTGATGTGTTCCGCCAGGGTGGAATGGTTGACCTGGGTGTTCTGCACCAGCAGCGCGGTCACGATCGAGATGCCGACCGAGCTGCCGATGTTGCGCATCAGGCTGAACAGGCCCGCCGCCTCGGTCCGGAGGCCGGAGGGCAGGGTGGAGAAGGTGATCGTGCTCAACGGCACGAAGATGAGGCCGAGACCCGCGCCCTGCACCAGGCCGGTGCGCACGATGTCCCAGATCCCGACATCGATGTTGAAGTTGGTCATCTCCCACAGCGAGAACGCCGCCAGAACCAGGCCGGTCAGGATCAGGATGCGCGGGTCGACCTTGCCGACGAGGCGGCCGACCACGAACATCGACATCATGGTGCCGATGCCGCGCGGCGCCAGCACATAGCCGGTGGTCAGCACCGGGAAGCCGGCGAGCTGCTGGAGCATCGGCGGCAGCAGGGTCATGGTGGCGAGCAGGATGACGCCGACCGCGAACATGAAGCTGGTGCCGACCACGAAGTTGCGGTCCTTGAACAGCTCCGGCTCCAGGAACGGCTCGCGGTAGGTGAACATGTGCACGACGAAGAGATAGAAGGCGAGGGCGGCGATGACCGCTTCCGCGACGATCTCGGTCGAGCCGAACCAGTCCAGCAGCTCGCCGCGGTCCAGCATCATCTGCAGCGCGCCGATCGCGATGCCCAGGAACATGAAGCCCATGGCGTCGAAGCGCAGCGCGGCGCGCCGGTTCGTTTCGCTGACGAAGGCGAGCACGCCGGCGAGCGCGAGCAGCCCGAACGGCAGGTTGATGAAGAACACCCAGCGCCAGTCGAAATTCTCGGTCAGGTACCCGCCCAGCGTCGGGCCGAGGATCGGGCCCACCATCACGCCGACGCCCCACATCGCCATCGCCGCGCCGTGCTTCTCCCGCGGGTACGCGTCGAGCAGTACCGCCTGCGAGAGCGGCACCAGCGAGGCGCCGAAGATGCCTTGAAGGAGCCGATAGATCACGATCTGGTCCAGCGACAGCGCGATGCCGCACAGCATGGAGGTGACGATGAAGCCGCTGATCGACAGCAGCAGCAGCCGCTTGCGCCCGATCTTCGCGGCGATGAAGCCGGTCGCCGGCATGGTGATCGCCGCCGCGACGATATAGGAGGTCAGCACCCAGGAGATCTGGTCCTGGGTCGCCGCCAGGCTGCCCTGCATGTGCGGCAGCGCCACGTTGGCGATGGTGGTATCCAGCGCCTGCATGATGGTCGCCAGCATGACCGAGATGGCGACCAGGCCGGGGTGGATCTTGCGCTGGGGAGCTGATGCGCTGATGGCTGTGGAGGACATGCGTTACCCTCGCAACGTCTCCTTCCCCCCTTGTGGGGGAAGGCTGGGATGGGGGGTGATGCAGCGCTGCGACCCAGATGGCTTGGCGCTCTTTCGAGCGCACGCGGCTACCGCCGCGCTATCCCCCATCCAGCTTCGGCTAAGCTCGCGACGCTCGCTAAGCCTTCGCAACCTTCCCCCACAAGGGGGGAAGGGGTACGCGGAGGATCGGAGCGGCGCGGCAACGAACGTCATCGGCAAAGCTACTGCGCCTTCGCCTGCGCCGCTTGGTCCCACGTGAAGATTCGCGCGAGGGCGGTGAACAGGCCGCGGCGATGCTTGGTGTCGATCTCGACCACCGCGCTCATGCCGGCGCGCAGCACGGTGTTCTCCGGCAGGTCCACGACATGCAGCCGCACCGGGATGCGCTGCACCACCTTGACCCAGTTGCCGCTGGCGTTCTGCGCCGGCAGCACGCTGAACTCGGCGCCGGTCGCCATGCCGATGCTGTCGACGACCGCGGTGAAGGTGCGGCCGGGATAGGTGTCGATCGTGACCTCGGCCTGCTGGCCCGGCTTCACGTAGGTAAGGTCGGTCTCCTTGAGATTGGCCTCGATCCAGGCGTCCTTCTGGCTGACGATATTGAAGACCGGTTCGCCGGCCTTGATGTAGTCGCCCGGGCGCAAGGTATCCACCTGCGCGACCACGCCGTCTGCCGGCGCAGTGACCGTGCCGTGCCGCATGTCGAGCTCGGCCTGGGCCAGCGCGGCCTCGGCGGCGAGATATGTCGGGTGCTGCTCCGGATCGATGTCGGGATCGCCGCCGAGCTCCGAGATGATGCGCGAGATGTCCTGCCCGATCGAGGCGGCCTCGTTCACCGCCACGTTGTAGCGGTTGCGCGCCTCGTCGTAGTCGGACTGCGAGATGATCTTGCCGGCCACCAGCTTCTCGCGCCGCTTCAGCTCGCGCTGGGCAAAGCCGACATTGGCCTCCGCCGCCTTCAGATCCTCCTGGCGTGTGCGATAGGCGGCCTTGAGGCCGATGACCTTGTTGCGCGCGGTCTCCAGATTGGCGCGCGCCTGGTCGACCGCGATCTGCAGCGGCTCGGGATCGAGGTGGAAGAGCACGTCGCCCGTCTTCACCGGCTCGTTCTCATGAACTTCGAGATCGACCACGCGGCCGGAGATATCCGCGCTGACCGACACCATGTGGGTGTGGACGTAGGCGTTGTCGGTGCCCGCATAGCGGCCGCCGGTGAGATAGACGACGCCGACCCCGATCAGCACGGCCAGCGGCCCGCCGATCATCAAAAGCCGGCGCAGCCGGCGCCGGCGGTTGGGCTGGGGTTCCGGCGTTTCGGCGGCCGTTTCGGTTATTGCCTTCGATCCGTCAGGCATGGCTCGTCTTCTTCGTCTCGGTTTCGTCGGCCGCGTGCGCACCGGCGGCATCGCGGGTGGAAAGGTTGGCGCGCGTCCGGGTGAGCAGTTCGAGGAGCTGGTTGCGCTCCTCTTCGCTGAGCCCGGCCAGCGCGGTTTCACGCGTCTGGGCGCCGAGAGTCTTCAGTTCCTCGATCAGCGGATGCGCCCGCTTGCCCAGGAACAGCAGGCGTGCGCGCCGGTCGCCGGGATCGGCCCGGCGCTCGACCACGCCTGTGGCTTCCAGCCGATCGATGACACGCGCCAGGGTGATCGGCTCGACCTCCAGCAGGTCGGCCAGCGTCACCTGGTTGCAGCCCTCGTTGCGGTGCAGGTGGAACAGCGTCTGCCACTGCGCGCGGGTGAGGCCGAGCGAACGCGTACGCCGCTCGAAATCCCGCCGCATCAGCCGCGCGGTGTCGTTGAGCAGAAAGCCGATGGTGTCCTTGCCAGTCTTCATGGTCGCGCCGGAAATTAATAACGCCTGTTATAATAAGCATGCTTATCATATTTTCAAGACGAAGAATAAAAACCTAGAAAAGTGTTATCGGTCAATCGCTCTGCGGATGTCCCTGATCAGCACTTCGAGCGAATCTTCGGCCGCTTCGATGAATTCCGGCTGGGCATTCGAGGTCATGCGCACTTTCACCAAGCGGTCATTGGCGACAGCCAGAGCCAGCACGCTGCGCTCGTCCCGGGACCTGAAATCCTGACGTAGGAAACGACCGGTTACCCGTGGGCCGCTGACCGGATCAAGCTGCGGGTTCATCGTGACGACGTCGCCGACGGCGGCATCGAATTCAATGGCCGCCAGCTCATCGAGCCTTCGAGCCTGCGGGTTCTCCGGCAGGTAGATATAGACCGTGGCTTTGATGCCGAGTGCGACATGCGCGATGACGCAGCCGTGCCCCGCGATATCCGGCTTGTTCTCCAGGACGCTCTCGAAATGGAGCCAGCCGATCTCGAAGGGCAACTCGATGCCGGAAGTCTGGTCGAGAAACCCGGGCGCTGCCGGCAATCCATTGTTCGCGGAGTCCGCTGCGGTGACGTCAAAGTAGTAGTTTGCCCGCGTGGTCGTGACCCGTTGCGGATCAATCGCCTTTGTTTCGATGGCGACCTGATCGAGAGAGCGATCCTTGCGGTCCAGCCGCGTGCATGACAGCCTGCGCCATAGAATCTCTCGACCGCGTCCGATGCAACGCAAAACCTGCATCTGCGTTCGCGCCGCGCAGGCGGGGTCCTCGGTCATGATGAGGATGGGGTCGTCAGCGGAGGCCCCGTACCCTCCGGCTATGGGAAGGTCGACGCCAAAATCTTTCTGGATGAGGTCTCTAAGGGAGATGGGCATCCCTGCCATGCGCTTGGCCGCAGAGCGGCAGCAAAAGCCATATGTGACGGCAAATCAAGCCTCTCGACAGCTGCGGCTATCGCAATCATCGGGAGAGGCGGCCCTGCGCGCCCGCCGCGGGCGGTTTCAGATGGCTGCCAATGCCTTCCGCCCCCGCTCCAGCAGGCGGCCATAGCTCTCCGCATCGATATTGGTGCCGCAGATCACGAAGCAAATCCGCTTGCCGGCGAGGCGGTCGCGCAAGGGGCCCATCGCCGCCGCGACGGCCGCCGCCGCTGCCGGCTCGACCGCCAACCTGGCCTCGGCCTGCAGCGACGCGATCCCCGCGCACATCGCCTCGTCCTCGACCAGCACGATATCGTCGATGTGGGCGCGCGCCAGGCCGAACCCGTAGGGCAGAGACATCGGCGGCGCGAGCGAGTCCGCGATGGTGTCGACCCGGTCCAGCTTGACCGGCGCGCCGGTGTCGAACGAGCGGCGCATGCTGGGCGCGCCCACCGGCTCGACGCCATAGATCGCGCAGTTCGGCTGCAGCAGCTTGATCGCGCGGGCCATCCCTGACGCGAGCCCGCCACCGCCGACCGCGACCACCACCGCGTCCAGGCCGGGCACGTCGTCGGCAATCTCGGCTCCAAGCGTTCCCGTGCCGCGCGCCACGTTCGGCCCGTCGAACGGATGGATGAAGGTGAGGCCCTCCTCCTTCACCAGCCGGTCGACCATGGCGAAGCCTTCAGGGCCGTTCTCGGCGATCCGGATGTCGGCGCCGAAGCCGCGCGCCAGGGCGAGGCGCAGCGGATTGGCGCTCTTGAGGACCGCGATGGTCGCCGGCGCGCCCACGGCCTTGGCCGCGAAGGCGGCGGCGATCGCGTGGTTGCCGGCGCTGACCGCCGTGATGCCGCGCGTCCGCTGCTCCGGCGACAGCGACAGCGCCCAGGTCAGCGCGCCGCGCGCCTTGAACGTGCCGGTCTTCTGGAACAGCTCAAGCTTCAGGAACAGCTCAGCCTCATCGCCGAGCAGCCTTGCCAAGGTCGTCGATTGCCAGCGCACCATCGGCGTGCGCATCAGGTGC
>DASSBF010000226.1:0-29247 GCA_035699005.1 Dongiaceae bacterium | reverse complement strand
GCCGGCCCGCGCGACCTGCGCTACGTGCAGCGGGTGGCGGAGGACAAAGGCTTCGACGTCACCGTCACCGACGTCAACGAGAAATTCGTCACCATCGGCGTCTGGGGCCCGAACGCGCGTGTCACGCTGCAGAAAGTGGTCGAGGACCCGAACGGCCTGACCCGCGAGAACTTCCCGTTCGCCGCGATCAAGCCGATAAGGATCGCCGGCAAGAACGTCGCCGCCTTCCGCATCTCTTATGTCGGCGAGCAGGGCTGGGAACTTCACATGAAATACGAGGACGGCCTCGCCGTCTGGGACGCGTTGCGCGCGACCGGCGTGATGGCCTTCGGCGTCGAGACCTACGCCAACAGCCGGCGGATGGAAAAGAGCCTGCGCCTGCAGAACGCGGACCTGCTGACCGAGTACAACCTGCTCGAGGCCGACCTGCAGCGTCCGAAGGTCAAGGAGGCCGACTTCCGAGGCAAGGCCAGGCATCTCGAGCACCGCGCCCGCAAGCATCAGCCGGCCATGCTGTGCACGCTGGTCATGACCCGCAACACCGACAAGACGGGCGTCGCGCGCTATCCCGTCGGCATCATGCCGGTGATGGATCCCGAGACCGGCGAAGGCCTGGTCGACGAGCTCGGCCGCCGCTCCTTCACCACCTCCGTCGCCTACGGCCCGACCATTGGCAAGAACATCGCCCTGGCCTACCTGCCCTGGGCCTACTGCCAGGAAGGCCGCAAGCTGCTGGTCGAGTATTTCGGCGAGACCTACCCGGTCGAGGTGGCGGGCGTCGGCTACAAGCCGCTCTACGATCCGGAGAACCTCAAGCCGCGGACGTGAGTCAACACTCCTCCTTGCAGGATCGCCTTGACCGCACCAAAGGTTGGTGTCTTAATGGACTACAATCTAAAGGCGAGGTTGGTAGCACGTTTTGAGCCGTAAGGTAGAGAACCAAAGGTTTGGGGGTCCTTGGTCGCTGCTGAAAGTCGAGACGGTAGCCTCATACCTACAAGCCTTCAACTTCGCGCTTCGCCAGCAGCCTTCGCCGACTATGCCCTTTCGACGCATCTACATTGATGCGTTCGCCGGCAGTGGAGACTTCTCGTTCAGCACTGAGGGCGCTCCTCTCTTCGATGAGGATGCTGCGATAAACCATCATGCTGGGTCCGCCAAGAGAGCTCTCGAAGTCGATCCTCCCTTTGATGAACTCATCTTCATTGAGCAATCGGAGAAGAACGTTGCAAAGCTGCGGGCACTCTGCGCGCCATTCAAGTCGGCGAAAGTGATCTCTGGCGAAGCAAACGATGAAGTTCGACGGCTGTGCGCCAACACCGACTGGAAGAAAACCCGTGGCGTTGTCTTTCTCGACCCTTTTGGGGCGACGGTAGACTGGCAGACGCTTGAGGCCATTGGTCGAACCAAAGCTCTCGATGTCTGGTATTTGTTTCCGCTGTTTGGCCTATATCGCAACGCGCCACACGATCGGGCCGCGCTTGATGCGAACAAGCATCGAACTCTGACCAAAATGCTCGGTACAGATGGATGGCAACAGCTGTTCTACCAGGCGAAGCGGTCTGACCACGCGAACCTGTTCGGCGACCTGCCGGAGCGCACGATCAGTCGCATCGTTTCCGTCGACGAGATGGAAACCTTTCTGAAGCGCCGGCTCGAGGAGGTCTTTGCGGCGGTGCTGAAGCCGAAACGGCTCCCTGAAACGGGTGCGCCCATGTTCAGCCTGTTCTTCGCGGTGTCGAACCGGCGTGCTGTCAAAGTCGCATCTCGCATCGCTGGCCACCTTCTGAGCAGGTGACAGCAGGGAACTCATCCCACGTGCGCCCGTGCAGGTTCCGACCAGCCTTGGTTTTGTTCCGACCGCCCCATTGCTTGAAGAAGAAGGCCGTCCCGTTCTGCCGGCAAATGACACGAATCTGTTCGACCCACTGCGGGTCCATAGGGCGAGCTCTGGGACCGGACTCTCCGCCAACAATTGCCCAATCGATCCCACTGAGGTCAGCTGCAGCAACAGAGCTAACCAACGGCTCGAACGAAACGAACCTGATCGCGGCCCTTGCGGAGCGCAGATCGTCCAGGCGGCAGATTCGATCGGCATCCTCGACACTCGTTCCGAGCCAGACATTCGGCAGCGTATCCAGTGTCCGCGAAAGTCGAGCCATTCGGTCAGGACGCTTCGTCAATATCTGAAAGGTGTGAAGGCTGGCGCCTTTCATCACAGCCCAAACCTTATGGATAAAATCCACTGGCACATCTGGATGAAACAAATCCGACATTGAATTGACGAACACGCGCCTAGGGCGAGTCCATCTCATCGGCGCATCAAGACTGTCAGGGCTCAACCTGATTTTCCCTGTCCACACCGCGCGTCCACCAGACCGCCGTGTAAGTCCAGCGTACTTCATTGAGCCCATCGCTTCCAGGCGAGCAGCCATCCGCATTGCATAGCAATTTGTGCAACCGGGGGAAACTATTGAGCATCCGGCCACCGGGTTCCAAGTCGCATCGGTCCATTCAATCGATGTGTCAGCCATACCCGACCTCACTGCTGCGCGACTCGCGGATGCGGTGGTTCATTCTAGCGTTAGTTCGCCCAGTCAGATAGCCAGCCGATTGACATGCTCTGGTACTTTCCTAGGAACACTGCGGGCTGCAAGCCGCTCTACGACCGGGAAAACTGGAATCCCAGGACGTCGGACCCAGCTGTTTCAAAGCTTCCGCCACAGCTTGCTCTGGCGCAGTGCCTTCAGCCAGTGCTGCGCCATCGCGCGCGCCACGGGGGAGATCGCGCAGAGCGCGATGCCATAGATCAGCATCCCCGAAGCGACCCCGGTGGCGACCGATTCCAGGGCTCGGGAGAAATGAGGCCGGAGGACCGCCATCAGGCACCACACCGACACGCCCATGATCAGCGAGGCGAAGAACGGCGCGGCGATCGCGCTGAGCGAATCCCGCGGCCGGATGCCGGACGCGCGCTGCAGGAACCACATCTGGAACGGCAGCGCCAGATAGGCGCGCGCGACCCAGGCGCAGGCGACCGCGAACAGGCCGAACGGCGCCGACAGGATGACGAACACGATGGTCGCGACCACCTGCCCGAGGGCCAGGGTCTGCAGCGACGAGCCGCGGCCCAGGGCCATGAGGATCGGCGAGGCGAAGCTGCCCAGCGAATACGGCACCACCATGAAGGCGAACACCTGCGCGAGGTGCCCCGCTTCGACCCATTTGGGGCCGTAGATCGCCGGCACCGCATCGGGCGCCAGCACGCCGAACCCGACCAGCGCCGGGAAGGTCAGCATGGAGCTCCTGGTCAGCATCCAGCGATAGGCCTTCACCATCTCCGCTGTGTCGTTTTGCAGGCGCGACAGCGTCTGCAAAGCAACCGTCGTGAAGGGCTGGATGGTGCCGGTCGCGACCAGCTCCGTCGTCCGCCACGCCGTGCGGTTGATGCCGACGGCGGCGGCGCCGATCATGGCGCCGAGGATGACATCCATCGCCCGGCGCGGCAGCAGGCCGATGATCTGCGTCGCGGCGATGTTGAACCCGAACGCCCAGGTGGTGCGCAGCTGCGCCATCGAGAAGTTGCGGCCGGGAATCCACCGGTAGGCGTGCCATGACATCGCCGCGTTGACCGTCTCGGTGACGAAGCGCTGCACCACCAGGCTCCACACGCCCCAGCCGGAATAGGCGGCGGCGATGGCGGCCGCGCCGCCGAGCGTGCCGCCCAGCACCGAACGCAGCGCCAGCGACTTGTGGCCGAACTCCCGCAGGCGCAGCGACAGGTGCGTGGCGCCGAGCGCCGCGATCGGCAGGACGAAGCCGAGCGCCTGCAAGGGCCGGGTCGAATCCGGCTGCCCGATCAGATTCATGATCGGCGGCGCCAGCACCAGCACCAGCAGCGCCACCGCGACGGACATCCCGAGGTTGGTCCAGAACACCGTGTCGGCCAGCGCCGGCGTCAGGTGCTTGGAGCGCGGGATGTTCTGCACCATGCCCTGGATCGCGATGATCCGGCCGACCTCGGAGAACGCGATCGCCAGCGCGAAGATGCCGACCTCGTGAGGCGACAGCAGGCGCGCCAGGATCACGAAGATCGCGAACGAGAACGCCTGGTCCGACGCGATGCGCACCACGGTCCAGACGATGGACCCTCGGGTCTTCTTCCTCAGTTCGTCGTCGTAACGTGTCGGCTCGTCCTGGGGCTCGGTCGGGTCCGTCGAAGCACCCTGTCGCTTGATCTTGTCCAAACCCTGCGGCTTCATCCGAACATGATTCCAGGCGGCCCGGCACGACCAGAAGCTTGCGCCGCGCCTCTGTTAGCAGATAGCCCATGCCCCGGGAAGTGGCAGAGCCCCGGCGCGCCGGGCGGCCGAACGGATGTCACATCCGTGACATTGCCGGCGCAGACCGCTCGCTCGAGGCCAGCGCAGGCTCTCTCGCCCGCCGCCAGTGACGGTGGTAGAATGGGTTGCTCCACACCGTCGCGACCCATCGCCGCGCATGCCGGTCCGCGCCGCCGACCGGCTCCACATCGAGAGGGGACTCAAAGATGATGAAGCTCGCTCCTGTGTTCGCCGCTGCGCTGCTCGTCGCATCCGGCTCCGAGGGCTTCGCGAAGAACACGACGCTGAAGCTGGTCGAGCACGCGACCACCGACGCGGTCACCGATCTGGGCGCGAAGGGCGACAGCGCCGGCGACCTCCTCACCTTCGCGAACCCGATCTACGACGAAGCGAACGCCAAGGAACTCGGGAACGACAATGGCTGGTGCATCCGCACCGTGCCGGGCAAGGCCTGGGAATGTTTCTGGACGCTGTCGCTCGCCGACGGCCAGATCACGGTGGAGGGACCGTTCCTGGACGCGGGCGATTCCACGCTCGCCGTCACCGGCGGCACCGGCAAGTATGCCGGCGCGCGCGGCGAGATGGCGCTGCATGCGCGGGACGCGAAGGGCAGCGAATACGATTTCGTCTACAGCCTGGCCCAGTGAATCGGCGCGCGCGTGGCTCCGGACACAAGTCTGACTGTTTTCTGACGTAAGCGGCAGAGAAACGCGGCATTTGGTGGGCGGCGCATGTTGACTTTTCGCGCCCTGCCCTCTTGTCTGCCGGCCGCCGCAACCTCACATCTGACCCCTGCATCGGGATGTCGTCAAATCCCACGGTGAACAGTCGTTGCCGGCCCTCTCTGGTATCATCACATGACTCCGATCGCGACCGCCCGGCCCCAGATATGGGCCCTGCTGACTCAGGCTCCCGGCGACAATGATCAGTGCTTGGCGCTGGCCGAGGCGCTCGACCGTCCGGTCGCGTTCAAGCGGCTGGCGTGGCATGTGGCGGATGCCGCCGAAGACCGTGCCGTCACGCGCGCGCTCCTGGCGGACACGCCGCAGGCCGGGCAATGGCGCGAAGCGCTCGGGATTCATGCGCCGTGGCCACGGATGGTGATCTGTTGCGGGCGGCGGTCCGACCGCATCGGGTTCTGGATCAAGCGGCAGTCCCGCGGCTGCACGAAGGTCGTGTCCATCGGCCGCGCCCGGCGCCCGGTCGCCTGGTACGACCTGCTGGTTGCCCCACCGCAATTCTCCCTGCCCGAACGCTCGAACGTGGTGAGCCTGTCGCTCCCGATGGCGCGACGGCGCCACACGGCGGGCCGCGGCGGGACCCAGGGTGCATCGCCCAACGGCGCGCGCGTTCCGGTGCCGAAGCCCTGGTTCACCATCCTGCTCGGCGGCACGGTCAAGCAGTTCGCGGCCTCCGAACGGCGGCTGATCGAGGCGGCTCGGCGGGCTCAGGCGGCCGCGGGCCGCCATGGCGGATCGGTGGTGATCTCCACCTCGCGTCGGACGCCGTCGGCCCTGATCGCTGCGCTGGAACGAGCGCTGGATCGGCCCTACGTCTACCGCTGGTCCGATCCGGAGACGGCCGACAATCCCTACGAGGTTCTGCTGCGCGAATCCGCGGCCCTGTTCGTGACGGCGGATAGCGCGTCCATGATCCTCGATTGCTGCGCCTCGGGCACACCGACCTATGTGATCGAATATCCCGAGCGGCTGGATTTGCGGAGGCGCTGGCGCCGCAACCTCTTCCGCCACCTCCGCCGCGCCGTCGCGCGATGCCGCGATTGGGGCCTGGGCCGCGCCGGCGACCGGTTGGACCGGGTGCAGGATTGGCTGCATGCGCGGCGCATCCTGCGCTATCCCCGCGACCTGCGCCGGTTCCATGAGTCGGTCTATGGCATGGGGCTCGCGCGGCCCGCGGACGCGTTCGATCCCGAAATCCTGCCGCGCCCGCACCGAGCGGCCGGCGACCTCAGCGAAGCCTCCGGAATCCGCGAAGCGGCCGCACGGGCGCTCGCCTTGTCGAGGCCCGTGGCAGCGGAATAGTACCCGTACAATTTCGCCCTTGCGGGCGGTGCCGCGCTCGTGGCTGGCTTCCTCCCTGTACAAGGGAGCCGCCTCATGCCCGATTTCCACACTTGGCTTGCCTTCGCCGCTGCCGCCGAGGCGCTGCTCATCATTCCCGGTCCCACGGTCCTTCTGGTCATCAGCTATGCGCTGGCCCAGGGGAAACGCTCGGCCTGGGCGACGGTGCCGGGTGTCGCGGGCGGCGACTTCACCGCGATGGCGCTGTCCCTGCTCGGGCTGGGCGCGCTCCTCGCCGCCTCCGCCGAGCTGTTCACGGCGCTGAAGCTGGCGGGCGCCGCGTACCTCGTCTATCTCGGGATCAAGGTGCTGCGCGCACCCGTGCCGGAGATCCTGGACGAGAATGCGCCGCACGAGCGCGCGCGGTGGCGCATCATGGCGCATGCCTACGCGGTGACCGCGCTCAACCCGAAGAGCATCGTGTTCTATGTGGCGTTCTTTCCCCTGTTCCTCACCGCCGACCGGCCCCTGCTGCCGCAGATCGTCACGTTCGGCGCTACGTTCCTGGTCATGGCTACCGTCAACGCCATCCTCTACGCCATGATGGCCGGGCAGGTGACGCGCTTCCTGAAGGGCTATCGGGCGCGCAGGAACCTCAACCGCGCCGCCGGAGGCATCCTGCTGGTGACCGGAGGCATCCTCGGCCTCGCGCGCCGCGCGGCGTAGGGCGGCGGCACAATGCCATACGAAAAGGCAAGCACGACCACGCTCGACATCGCCCGCCTGCGCGCCGACACGCCGGCCTGCATGCGCCTGATCCACTTCAACAACGCCGGCGCATCCTTGATGCCCAATCCGGTCTATCGCGCGATGGTGGATCATCTCGCCCTGGAGCAGCGCGTCGGCGGCTACGAGGCGGAAGACGACGCATCCCCCGCGCTGGAAGACTTTTACGATGCGTTCGCGGCGATGCTGAACTGCGACCGGTCGGAAATCGCCTATGTCGAGAACGCCACGCGCGCCTGGGACATGGCGTTCTATTCGCTGCCGCTGCAGGAGGGTGACCGCATCCTCACCGCCGAGGCGGAGTATGTCAGCAATTTCCTCGGCTTCCTGCACCAGGCGCGGCGCCGCGGCCTTAAGATCGACGTGGTGCCGAGCGATTCCAGCGGCCAGCTCGACCTGGATGCGATGGAGCGCATGGTCACGGACAAGACCAGGCTGATCGCCATCACGCACGTCCCGACCCAGGGCGGCCTCGTCAACCCGGCTGAGGAGGTCGGCGGGATCGCCCGCCGGCATGGCGTCACCTACCTGCTCGATGCCTGCCAGTCGGTGGGCCAGATGCCGCTGGATGTCGCCAAGATCGGTTGCCAGCTTCTCTCCGGCACCGGCCGCAAGTTCCTGCGCGGTCCGCGCGGCACCGGCTTCCTCTACGTCTCCAGGACGATCCTCGATCGGCTCGATCCACCCTTCATCGACCTGCACGCCGCGACCTGGACCGATGCGCGCAGCTTCGAGCTGCGCCCCGACGCGCGCCGCTTCGAGAACTGGGAAAGCTTCGTCGCGGGGCGTGTCGGCCTGCGCGCCGCGGTCCGCTATGCGCTCGACGTCGGCCTGGAGCAGATCCGCGCGCGAGTGACCATGCTGGCCGACCGCCTGCGCGAGGAACTCGCGCGGCTGCCCGGCATCAAGGTCCAGGATCTCGGCCGCACGAAATCCGGCATCGTGACCTTCACCAAGGAGGACGAGCTGCCGCGCACCATCCAGGAGCGGCTGCGCGCCGGGGGAATCAACGTTTCGGTCTCCAGCAAGTCATCGGCCCAGCTCGATTTCGGCCGCCGCGGGCTTTCGCAGGTGGTGCGCGCCTCGGTGCACTACTTCAACACCGAGGACGAGATCCGGATATTCTGCAAGACGCTGTACCCGCGCACGGCTTGAGTCAAAAAATTGCTGCCGGAGCTGTCGGCTCTGCCCGCCTGCCGTTCGACGTTCCATTGTCACATCCAACCCATGGAAGGAGATCGTCATGGAAGTCCACCCCTACCTGTTCTTTGACGGCCGGACGGAGGAAGCGCTGACCTTCTATCGCCGCACGCTCGGCGCGGAGGTCGAGGCGATCCATCGCTTCAAGGACAGCCCGGAACCCGCGCGTCCCGGCACGGTCCCGCCGGGATCGGAGGACAAGGTGATGCATGTCACTTTCCGCATCGGCGGCGCCACCATCATGGCCTCGGACGGAAACTGCCAGGGCAAGCCGAATTTCCAGGGCTTTTCGCTCTCGCTGAACGTCGCCACGGAAGCCGAGGCAGAGAAGTTCTTCACAGCGCTCACCGATGGCGGACAGGTGCAGGTGCCGCTCACCAAGACCTTCTTCTCGCCCCGCTTCGGCATCGTCGCCGACCGCTTCGGCGTGTCCTGGATGGTGCACGTGCAGCCGAAGGCGTAGCGATCAGAGCGTCCCCGAGTACGTCCCGCCGTCGACCAGCAGGTTCTGGCCGACGATGTAGCCGGCTTGCTGGCTGCACAGGAAGGCGCACACCGCGCCGAACTCCTCGGGCGTGCCGAAGCGGCCGCTGGTTTCCGCGGCCTTCGCTTCGGCGAGAGCGGCTTCGACCGGCACCTTGCGGGCCTTGGCATCGGCTTCGGTCAGCTTCACCAGCCGGTCGGTCTCGTGCGAGCCGGGCAGCAGGTTGTTGATGGTCACGTTGTATTTCGCAACCTCGCGCGACAGGCCGGCCACGAACCCGGTCAGGCCGGCGCGCGCGCCGTTCGATAGCCCGAGTGTCGGGTAAGGCGATTTCACCGCCGCCGAAGTGATGTTGACGATGCGGCCCCAGCGCCGCTCGATCATGTCGTCGATCACCGCCTTGATCAGCATGATGTGGGTGACCATGTTGTTCTGCACCGCTTGGTGCCATTCATATTCGTTCCAGTCGCGGAAATCGCCGGCCGGCGGACCGCCGGAATTGGTGATGAGGATGTCGGGGTGCGCGCAGGCGGAGAGCAGCGCCGCGCGCCCCTCCCCGGTCGTCACGTCGGCCACCACGGATGTCACGCGGTTGCCGGTCGACTTGCGGATCGCCTCCGCGGTCTCCGCGAGCGTCGCCAGGTGGCGTGCGGCGATGGTGACCTTCACGCCCTCGCGCGCGAGCGCCTCCGCGCAGGCCCGGCCCAGGCCCTTGCTGGCGCCGCAGATGATGGCCTTCTTGCCGGCGATTCCGAGATCCACGACCAATTCCTCCCCGGCCCTGCCCGGGCCGCGCCTCGTCCCAGCGGCAGCCTTGTCCCCCGGCCGCTCCGGTCCTTTTAAGTCAATCACTTGGAGCCGTCCATGATCCCTCTCTTGCCGGGCCGGGCCGAACAGCCTAGGTTGCAATGCAGCACCAGATATCCACAGAGCATTTGCGATGCCCGACCGCTTCCAGCAACTCCTGAACAGCCGCTCTTTCCTGATGGCGGATGGGGCCACCGGCACCAATCTGTTCGCGGCTGGGCTGATGACCGGCGATGCGCCGGAGATGTGGAATTTCGAGCATCCGGAGCGGATCGAGGTGCTGCACCAATCCTTTGTCGACGCCGGGGCGGACCTGTTCCTGACCAACTCGTTCGGCGGCACGCGCTACCGGCTGAAGCTGCACAACGCGCAGGACAAGGTGCGCGAGATCAACCGCGAGGCCGCCCGCATCGCCCGCCGCATCGCCGACAAGGCGAAGCAGGAAAAGGGGCGCGAGGTCATCGTGGCCGGCTCGATGGGGCCGACTGGCGAGCTCTACGAGCCGCTGGGGCCCCTCACCATCGACGACGGCGCGGATGCCTTCGCCGAGCAGGCACGCGCGCTGGCCGAGGGCGGCGTCGACGTGCTGTGGATCGAGACCATGTCCTCGAAGGAAGAGGTGACCGCCGCCGTGAAGGGTGCTGCGACCACCGGCCTGCCCATCGTCACCACCTGCTCGTTCGACACCAACGGCCGCACCATGATGGGCCTGACGCCGGCTGAGTTCGTCGCCTTCGTGCATGAGCTGGAACCGAAGCCGGTCGCCTACGGGGCCAATTGCGGGGTCGGCGCTCCGGATCTTGCCGTCACCGTCACGCAACTCGCGGCGGCCTCGCTGCCCGGCGACGTGATCGTCGCCAAGGGCAATTGCGGCATCCCGTTCTACGAGGAAGGCCACATCCGCTACAACGGCACGCCGGAGCTGATGGCGGAATACGCCAAGGTGGTGCGCGACGCCGGCGCGCGCATCGTCGGTGGCTGCTGCGGCACCTCATCCGAGCATCTGCGCGCGTTGCGCGACGCGCTCGACCATCACCAGCCGGGCGAGAAGCCGACCATCGACAGCGTCGTCGCGCGGCTGGGCCCGCTCACCTCGAGGGCGGCGGCAACCCTGGGCACCGAGCAGCCTGGCGGCGGCCGACGCGGCCGACGGCGCGCGAACGGGGCCGACAGCCACCCCAACTTCTGACGACAGAACTGCAAAATCAGAGTCTTTCGATGTCTTCTTTAAGCGGCGCGCTCACCGAGGACGTGGCGCGGGTGTTCAGCGGTCTCGGCCTGCCGGTTGAATATGGGCGGGTGACGGTCTCCAACCGCCCCGACCTCGGCCAGTTCCAGTGCAACGGCGCGCTGGCCGCTGCCAAGGCCGCCAGGCAGAACCCGCGCGCCATCGCCGAGCAGGTGATGGGCAAGCTCCGGGCCCTGCCGCAACTGCGCGACATCTCGCTGGCCGGCCCCGGCTTCATCAACCTGTCCGTGGCCGACCATGCGCTGGCCGGGCACGCCAACAGGATGGCCGGCGATGAGCGCCTGAGCGTGGCGAAGAAGCAGCCGGAGATGGTGGTGCTGGATTACGGCGGCGCCAACATCGCCAAGGCCATGCATGTCGGCCATCTGCGCGCGGCCATCATCGGCGATGCGCTGCGGCGCCTGTTCGGCTTTGCCGGCGATCATACTGTCGGCGACGTCCACATGGGCGATTGGGGCCTGCAGATGGGCATGCTGATCTCCGAGCTGGAGATCCGCCGGCCCGACCTGCCCTACTTCGATCCGAAGTTCAAGGGACCGTACCCGAACCAGAGTCCGGTCACGGTCACTGAGTTGGAAGAGATCTACCCCACCGCCAACGCGGCCTGCAAAGCCGATCCGGCGCGCATGGAACGCGCGCGCGTCGCGACCGCGGAATTGCAACAGGGCCGACCCGGCTATCGCGCACTGTGGCAGCATTTCTTCGACATCTCGGTCGAGGTGCTGAAGCGCGACTACGGCGCGCTCGGCGTCCATTTCGACCTGTGGAAGGGCGAAGCCCACGTCGATCCGCTGATCGGTCCCATGGTCGAGCAGATGAAGGCCAAGGGCCTCGCAGAGGAGGACCAGGGCGCGCTCATCGTCCGCGTCGAGCGGCCGGACGACAAGAAGGAGATCCCGCCGCTGATCCTCATCAAGCGCGACGGTGCGGCGATGTATTCGACCACCGACCTCGCCACCATCGTCGACCGCGTGCATGAGCAGAACCCCGACCTCATCCTCTACGTGGTCGACCAGCGCCAGCATCTGCATTTCGAGCAGGTGTTCCGCGCCGCCATCATGGCCGGCATCAACGGCAAGGCGAGGATGGAGCATCTCGGCTTCGGCACCATGAACGGTTCGGACGGCAAGCCCTTCAAGACCCGCGAAGGCGGCGTCATGAGGCTGCAGGACCTGATCGCGATGATGACCGGCGCCGCCCGCGACCGGCTGACGGAACAGGGCCTCGCCACAGACTACGAGGAAGCCGAGCGCGAGGAGATCGCGAACAGGGTCGGCCTTGCCGCCTTGAAGTTCGCCGACCTCAGCAATCACCGCATCGCGAACTACGTATTCGACCTCGACCGCTTCGTGCGGTTCGAGGGCAAGACCGGGCCCTATCTGCTCTACGCCGCCGTGCGGATCAAATCGATCCTGCGCAAGGCCGAGGCGCAGGGCGACGCGCCCGGCGCGATCCTGCCGCCCGCGCCGGGCGAACGCGACCTGATCCTGGCGCTGGGAGCGCTGCCGGACGCGATCCAGGCCGCGTACGACGAGCGCGCGCCCAACAAGGTCGCCGACTACGCCTACGGTTTGGCGCAGACCTTCAGCACCTACTACAACCAGTTCCACATCTTGAGCGAGCCGAACGACGCCCTGCGCCGCTCGCGCCTCGGCCTGGCGGCGCTCACCCTGCGCGCGCTGGAACTGTCGCTGTCCCTGCTCGGCATCGAAGTGCCGGAGCGGATGTAGGTATGGCGTTGCAAGTTTCTTTGCTCACTCAGACTCCCCTTCCCCCCTTGTGGGGGAAGGTTGCGCAGGCTTAGCGAGCGTGAGCGAGCTTAGCCGAAGCTGGATGGGGGGGTGCGCGGCGATAGCCGCGCGCGCTCGCGAGAGCGCCAATTGTCTGGGCCGCAGCACTGCATCACCCCCCATCCCAACCTTCCCCCACAAGGGGGGAAGGAGTAGCAGCGGCGCGAGCTGATGGTGATCGCCCTTCCAAAGGGCATGATCTCTCGCCTGCGCGCCGCCAAGCGCATCGTCGCGTTCACCGGCGCAGGCATCTCGGCGGAGAGCGGCCTTTCCACCTTCCGCGACGCGCAGACCGGCCTCTGGGCCAAATATCGCCCTGAAGATCTGGCGACGCCGCAGGCCTTCCGGCGCAATCCCCGCATGGTGTGGGAGTGGTACGAGTGGCGCCGCGGCTTCGTCGCCAAGGCCGAGCCGAACCCCGGCCATCACGCCCTGGCGCGGATCGAAGCGGCGCGGCCTGGCTTCCTCCTGGCGACGCAGAACGTCGACGGCCTGCATGCCCGCGCCGGCAGCAGAAACCTGGTCGAGCTGCATGGCAACATCCGCCGCACCATCTGCTTCGACCATCGGCATCTCGCGGAGCGCTGGGACCCGGTGGACGAGCCGCCGCCGCGTTGTTCTCAATGCGGCGCTTGGCTGCGGCCCGATGTGGTGTGGTTCGGCGAGGCGCTGCCCGAGGCCGCACTCCGCCGCGCGCAAGAGGCCGCCGCCCAGTGCGACCTCTTCCTCAGCATCGGTACCTCGACCATGGTCTATCCGGCAGCCGAACTGCCCTTCATCGCCGGCTCCAACGGCGCCACCGTCGTCGAGATCAACCCCGACTTCACCCCGCTCAGCCGGCGCGCCGACTTCACGCTCCGCGAGAAGGCCGGCATCGCTCTGCCGGCGATCGCAAAAGCGATGCTCGGCGAATAGATCGCAACGCTCTCACCGTCGCCCACACCGTCATCCCGGCCTTGAGCCGGAATCCATTGGGCAGTCGCACGAGCGCTTGAGAAATGGACCCCGGCTCAAGACCGGGGTGACGGTAGAGTGTACAGTCGGTGCCGAGTGTTCTACGCCGCCATCGCCTTCAGGCCGCTGGCGTAGTAATCCGCCAGCGCATGCAGCGCGTGCCCGCAGTCGCCGTTGAAGGACGAGCCATGCATCAGGCCGAGGGTGCGCGGCTTCAGCCCCGCGAGCTTGCGGATGGTGGGTGCGGTGGCGGCGCCGATGCTGGTGGCGTGGAAGATCTCCTCGGCTTCGATCGCGGGGCCTACGATGTCGCCGCCGGTCAGCGCCGGCACGCTGCCGACATGGGTGAAGAGATCGCCACACAGCAGCGTGCCGGTCGTTTCCTCATAGACTACGCCCGCCTCCCAGCAATGCGGCACGTGCGGCGTGTCGATGTAGCGCACGCGCTTGCCGCCGAGGTCGATGACCTCGCCATCGCCGAGCGCGCGCGGCTTGCGGTCTGCCAGATCGTTCAGCGAGACCATGCAGGCGATCTGGCCGTGCGCCACCTGCGCCCGCGGCGCGGCCGCGAGCCACTGGTTCATCGCGCCGCATTCGTCGGATTCGACATGGCCGAAGCCGATCCAGCGCAGGCTCTCGACCGGCACGATCTTCGCGACCGCGCCCGAGACCAGTGGGAAGATGCCGCGCATGCCGCAATGGAACAGCAGCGGCTCGTCCCCTTTCACCAGGAACTGGTTGAACGTGAAGCCGGCGGGAGGCGCCACTTCGGCGACATAGGTCGAGAGGCGGTAGATGCCGTCGGCAATCTCGGCGATCCTGGTTTCCATGACTTTCTCCCAATCAGTCCTTGCGTGTCAGGCGGGCCCGGATGATCTCGGCAATGGCTTCAGCCGCCTGGTCGAGCGAGAGGCCGGTCTGCTGCAACGCGCGATAGACCCCTATATCGAGCAGCGCCGCCGAAATCCGGACGGGGTCGCGGTCAACGGCGAATGGCGCCAGCGCCGCGCGGGTCAATTCGACACGGTGCGCCAGCTCATCGTCTATGAACTTCCGCACAATGGCCGTGCGGTCGCGGTCCATGCGGATCACGTCGAATGCGACCCGGTCGCCCCATGTGAACAACGCGCGCGCCAACAATGCCAGGCGCTCCTTCATCGTCGGCACGCCGGCGAAGATCGCTTCGCTCGGCGGCGGATAGGCCGCCATCACCATTCGGCCGCAGGCCAAGATGGTGTCGTCGAGCGTCGGGAAGTGGTGGTAGACGGTGCCGATCCCGACTCCCGCGCGTTCCGCGATCTGCTTCATGGTGGTGGCTGCGATCCCCTGCTCGCCATGCAGCTCGAAGGTCGCCTGCACCAGGCGGCGGCGCGTCTCCTCCGCGCCCTCTGCCCGCTGTTTCAGTCGATAAGGCCTGCGGTTCATCGTCGCCTGCGATTTAATCGAACATTATTTCAATGAATATATGATCCATGAAAATGAGTCAAGCATTCTAATCGAGACAATTTGTCTGCGTTGACAGATCGTCAAAAGCGCGGCCTCATTCCCCCATGACCGACCCGTTCGCCGCCCACCGCCCCGTCGCGCAGGCCATCGCCGCCTTGCTCCAGCCCCATGCCGAGGTGGTGATCCACGACCTGCGCAATGACCGCATCGTCGACATCTGGAACGCCTTCTCGCAACGCAAGGCCGGCGACGAGTCGCTGCTGGGCGACGACATCGAGCTGCATCTCGATCGCGACGTGTATGGCCCCTACGACAAGGCCAATGTCGACGGCGCGCGGCTCAAGTCCATCACCGCCGCCTTGCGCGATGCCAAGGGCAAGCGCATCGGCCTCATGTGCGTCAACCTCGACGTCGCCTTGTTCGACCAGGCGATCAAGCTGCTCTCCGCCTTCGCGGCGCCGAGCGAGCCGCGGCCGGAGGCGATGTTCCGCCAGGACTGGCGCGAGCACATCAACCTCGTCATCCGCGCATTCCTCGAGAGCAAGCGCAAGGCGTTGAAGGCGCTCGACCGCGAGGAGCGCATCGCCCTGATCGCGGAGATCGACGCCGCCGGCCTGTTCGCCGCGCGCAACGCAGCGCCGCACGTCGCGAGCGCCATGAACGTCTCGCGCGCGACCGTCTATGCGCTGCTCAACGCCGCCCGCAATTCCAGCATGAAGGCCGCCCAATGACCCAGCTCCCCGATTTCAACCTCGAAGTCTATCTCGGCAAATGGGAGTTCGCCGCGCGCTGGCACATGACGCCGTCGGATGCGCAGACCCTGACCATCAAGGAGCTGCTGGCCCTTGCCGATCCCGCTGACCGCGCGGCGTGGGAAGAGCTGCCGCTGCATTACATCGAGACCTGGGGTACGCCAAAGCTGCGCGCCGCCATCGCCGCGACCTACAACGGCGTCACGTCGGATGATGTGCTGGCCTTCGCGGGCGCGGAGGAAGGCATTTATTGCGCCATGCATGCGCTGCTGACCAGGGATGACCATGCCATCGTGGTGACGCCGAACTACCAGTCGGCCGAGCAGCTGCCGCTGTCGCTGTGCGCGACCGAGGGCGTGGCGCTGCGCGCGGACCGCAGCTGGGATCTCGACCTCGCCGAGCTGGCGTCGAAGATCCGCCCGAACACCAAGCTGATCTCCGTCAACTTCCCGCACAACCCGACCGGCAAGGTGATCGACCGCGCCACCTTCGACGCGCTGGTCGCGCTGTGCCGCAAGCACGGCATCTGGCTGTTCTCCGACGAGGTCTATCGCGGGCTGGAGCTCGACCATGCCAGGCAATTGCCTGCCGCGGTCGAAGCCTACGAGCGCGGCCTGTCGCTCGGCGTGATGTCGAAAGCCTACGGCCTGCCCGGCCTGCGCATCGGCTGGATCGCCTGCAAGGACCACGCGCTGCTCGGCCGCATGGAGCACATGAAGCACTATCTCTCGATCTGCAACGCGGGGCCGAGCGAGCATCTCGCCATCATCGCCCTCAAGGCGCGCGACAAGGTGGTCGGCCGCAACCTGGCGCTGCTCAAGGTCAACGTCGAATTGGTCGACAGTTTCTTCAACGAATTCCCCGGCTGGTTCGAGTGGCAGCGCCCGGACGGCGGCTGCGTCGCCTATCCGCGCTATCTCGGACACGACGGCGTCGAGGCGTTCTGCAAGCGGCTGGTTGAAGAGGCGGGCGTGGTCCTGCTGCCGGCGTCGATCTACCGCTCCAGCCTCACCGCCACGCCGCAGGACCGCTTCCGCATCGGCTTCGGCCGCTTCCACACCAAGGCCGGCCTCGACGTGATGCGGAGCTTCCTGCTGCGCAACCGGGACGCGGCATGAGCAAACCTGGCGATCAACTTCCCTTCCCCCCTTGTGGGGGAAGGATGCGTAGCCTTAGCGAGCAATGCGAGCTTAGGCGGAGCCGGATGGGGGGTAGCGCACCGCTAGGTGCGCGCGCTCGCAAGAGCGCCATTCGTCGGGACCGCAGCGCTGCATCACCCCCCATCCCAACCTTCCCCCACAAGGGGGGAAGGGGTAAGGCGGTGGCGTAATCGCATGACCCAGCTCCGCTACGCCATCATCGATGTGTTCGCCGAGGCGCCGCTGCAGGGCAATCCGGCTGCGATCGTGTTCGATGCCGACGCGCTGGACGGCGCGCGGATGCAGGCGATCGCGCGCGAGTTCAACCTGTCGGAGACCGCTTTCATCCTGAAGCCCCAGGACGCGGCTCACGCCGCCCACGTTCGCATCTTCGCGCCGATGGTCGAGGTGCCGTTCGCCGGCCATCCCAATATCGGCGCCGCCTTCGCCCTGGCGAACGACCGTCCGCTGCGCGGCGACAATTTGGTTTTCGAGGAGAGGGCGGGCTTGGTGCGCGTGCAGCTGGACCGCATCGGCGAGCGCGTCGTGGGTGCCTCGCTGACTGCGCCGCAAACCGTCTCGACCCAGCAAGCGCCTGATGTCGCCGCGGTCGCGGCAGCGCTGAGCTTGAACGAATCCGAGATCATCACCGCCACCCATCCTCCGATCGTCGCGACGGTCGGCCTGGAGTTCATGTTCGTGGAGGTGAGCGATCTTGCGGCGCTCGGCAAGGCGCGCGCGTATCTGCCGGCCTTCGACCTGATCCGCGACAGTCGCGGTATCTGGGGCGTGCACCTCTACGTGAAATGGCCGGCGGGCGACGGCGCGCGCATCCAGGCCCGCAACCTCTCGCCCTACGACGGCATTGGCGAAGACCCCGCGACCGGCAGCGCGACGGCTTCCCTGACCGCGCTGCTGGCGCAGCTCGACCCGCGCGCCGACTGCGACCTCCATCTGGAAGCCCGCCAAGGCATCGAAATGGGCCGCCCCAGCCTGCTCCACGGCTATGCGCAGAAGCGCGAAGGCCGAGTGGCGCCGCCGCGCATCAGCGGGCGGTGCATCAGCGTGATGCAGGGCGCGCTGACGATTTAGCTGGCTCCTCTCGCTCCCGCGCCAACACGACCGTCGCCCCGGCCTTGAGCCGGGGTCCATCGCGCAACCGCTCGCGCGTCGGATGGATGGATCCCGGATCACGCCGCTTCGCGGCTGTCCGGGATGACGGTAGGAATGTGCGGATAGTCAGAGAACCGCTTCCAACTCCGCGATGCTGTCGATCACCTGATGCGCCCCTGCCTCCAGCAGCGCCTCGCGCGGGGAGACGCCGGTGAGGACGCCGATGGCACGGCCGGCCTTGCCGGCGCGGGCCATGTGCATGTCGTGGGGCGAGTCACCGACGACAGCCAGCGCCGCAACCGGCACGCCTACCGTGCGCGCGAAGGCTTCGACCATGCCGCCGAGCGGCTTCACGCCGTGGCCGGTATCGAAGCCGCAGATGAAATCGAGATGGTGGCTGCACTTCGCGCGCAGCATTGCGGCGCGCGCGGCCTCCTCGCTGTCCATGGTGGCGACACCGAGGCGGAGGCCCCGCCCCCTCAGCCGGCCGAAGAAGATATCGAGGTCGAGCACCGGCACGGCGCCGTTCTTCTGGTGCTCCAGGAAAAAAATGTGCACCTGCTCGTACATCGCATCCACGTCGGTGCGCTGGATGAGGCCACACCACACCTCGACGATTTGCCGGTTGCTGCCGGCCGCGATCGGCGAAGACGGCGCGTATTTGCCGGTCACCGGATCCTTGCCGGAATTCTCCAGCAGGAACCGCGCGCGCTCTTCATCGCCGTCGGCGACCAGGAGCGCCGCCTTCTCGGTCAGCGCGCCCCAGGTGCGGTAGAAGTCATAGAGAGTCCCGTCCTTGTCGAACAGGATGGCGGCGATCATGAATACTCCTGGCGCGTGACGCCGACGGGTCCCTTCTCCCCTTGAGGGAGACGGATACGGAGGCTTGGCGAGGCGGAGCCGAGCCTAGCCGCAGTTGGATGAGGGGTAGCGCACCGATAGGTGCGCGCGCTCGGCAGAGCGCCAAGGACATTGGGCAAAGTGCAGCGAATACAGCGCTGCCGCGCTGCGCGCCTGCGGCGCGGCCCCCTCACCCAGCTCCGGCTAAGCTCACTACGTTCGCTAAGCCTGCGCAGCCCTCTCCCGCGAGGGGAGAGGGGACTCAGTCGTTGGCAAGGGGTTGGACTGGCGAGGAGCACCTCCATCTACATCGGCGTCGCGCCATCGATCTTGGCGTATTCGCTCTGGCGCAGCATGCCGCGGTAGATCTCGTGTTCGCCGACCACGCCGATCAGGACGCCGTCGTCGCCCAGCAGGACCATCGGCCGCTTGGTCTGCGCGCGCACCGTCACGGCGGCGCGCATCGGCGTGCGCTCGGTGCCGCAGATCATCACGTGGTCGGGCAGCCTGGTGAGGTTGAGGTCGGTGGCGTAGGGCACCAGTTCGCCCGGCTTGCCGTTGACCATCAGGTTGGTCGGCTTGCCGCGGCTGTCGAGCTGGCAGCGGCACTTCCCCGCGCGGTCGAGCTGCAGGGTATTGCCGCCGGGCTCGCGCACCAGGTCGGTCAGCGGCCGCATCAAGGTGCCGCCCTTCAGCACGGTCAGCGGGTTCATCGACGCGACGAACTGCCGGACATAGTCGTTGACGGGGTTGAGGATGATGTCCTCCGGTACGCCGAACTGCACCACCTTGCCCGCCTCCATGATGGCGATGCGGCTGCCGATCTTCAGCGCCTCGTCGAGGTCGTGGCTGACGAACACGATGGTCTTCTTCAACCGCTGCTGCAGCACGATCAGCTCGTCCTGCAGATGCTCGCGGATCAAGGGATCGAGCGCGGAGAACGGCTCGTCCATCAGCAGGATCTCCGCCTCGGTCGCGAAGGCGCGCGCCAAGCCCACGCGCTGCTGCATGCCGCCCGAGAGTTCGTGGCTGTATTTGTTGGCGAACTGGTCGAGGCGCACCAGCGTGATCTTCTCGTCCACGATGCGGTCGCGCTCCGCCTTGGCGAGGCCGCGGATGTCCAGCCCGAATCCGACATTGTCCCTGACCGTCAGCCAGGGCATCAGGCCGAACTGCTGGAACACCATCGAGATGCGGTTGCGGCGCAGCCGGCGCAGGGTCTCCGGATCGCAGGTGGCGACGTCGACATCGCCGTCGCCCTCATGCACCAGGACCTTGCCGCGGCTGACCTTGTTGAGGCCGTTGATGCAGCGGAGCAGCGAGGATTTGCCAGAGCCGGAAAGGCCCATCAGCACCAGGATCTCGCCCTCGTTCACGAACACCGAAGCATCGTGCACCGCGACCAGGCAGTTGGTCTTGCTGAGGATCGCATCGCGCCCCTGTCCCTGGTCCAGCAGGCTGACCGCCTCGGCCGCCCGCTGTCCGAAAACCACATCGACATGCTCGAAGCGGATGGCGTTCTTTGAATTGTCCATGCGTGACCTCTTCCCCGCCGCGCCGCTACCGCTTCGCCGTGCGCTGTCTCATTACGCGATCCAGCGCGATGGCCAGGATCACGATCGCGAGGCCCGCTTCGGCGCCCAGCGCGACGTTGTTCTGCGCCAATGCGCGCACCGTCGGCGCACCGAGTCCGCCGGCCCCGACCAGCGCCGCGATCACCACCATCGACAGCGACAGCATGATGCACTGGGTGACGCCCGCCATGATGGTGGGCAAAGCCGCCGGCAGCTTCACCCTCATGAGCAGCTGCCAGCGCGTGCAGCCGAAGGATTCGCCGGCCTCGACCAGCGCCGTCGGCACCTGGCTGATGCCGAGATAGGTGAGCCGGATGGGCGCCGGCACGGCGAAGATCACGGTCGCGAACAGGCCCGGCACCGGCCCCAGCCCGAACAACGAGAGCGTGGGCACCAGGTACACGAAGGTCGGGATGGTCTGCATCATGTCGAGGACCGGCGAGATCGCCTGGTAGAAGCGCGGGTGACGCGCGGCATAGATCCCGACCGGAACTGCGATCAGGAGCGACACCAGCGTGGAATAGAGCACCAGCACCAGCGTCTCGACCATGCCCTTCCACAGGCCGAGATTAAGCACCAGCAGCAGCCCGAGGGCGACGAACAGGGTGATCTTCCAGTTGCGCTGGATGAGATGGGCGATGACGACGCAGACCGCGAGCAGGATCAGCGGCGGGACAAGATCGAGCTGGTCGACCGACCCTTCGAGCAGCCAGTTCATTCCGTCGGTCAACCGGTCGAAGAACCACTCGAAATTGTTCTGCAGCCAGTCGATCAGATCCTTGGACCACGCACCGATCGGAATCTTGTGTCCGGTGATCAGGTCCTGAAGCTTCTGCAGTTGCTCCATGTGGCGTCCCCCACTGGCCGTGCGCCCTGCGCGCCTGCGCAAGTCCCAGCGTCACCGCATTCCTGGTTTTTCATCAGTAGCCCGATCCCGGGCGGCGGCACAATGGGCGGTCCGGCCCCCTCTGCCGGAGCCGCCCACATGACGAACTCTACGAGCTGAGGCCGAGGCTCTTCTTGACCGCCGGCAAGCCGTCCTGGCCGTCGGTGGTGGAAACGCCCGCCAGCCACTTGTCGAGCACGCCCGGGTTGGCCTTCAGCCAGTCGGACGAGGCCTTCTCGCCCTCGGCCCCGTTGCCGATCGATTCCATGATGGCGCTTTCCATCGGCAGCGTGAACTTCAGGTTCGCGAGCAGCTTGCCGACATTGGCGCACTCGACGCTGTAGCCCGGCCGCGTCAAGGTGCGGATCTTGGCATCGCCGAACCCGTCCTTTTCGAAGCCGGTGAGATAGACCATGTCCATCTTGCCCATCACCGGGTGCGGCGCCCAGCCGAGGAACACGATCCATTCCTTCTTCTTCATATCCTTCTCGGCCTGGGCCAGCATGCCCTGCTCCGAGGATTCGACCAGCGTCCAGCCCTTCAGGCCGTTCTTCGGATCGTCGATCTTCGCCTGCACGATCTTGTTGCCGTCATTGCCCGGTTCGATGCCATAGAACTTGTGATCGAACTTGTCGCCGTTGGCGGCGAGGTCCTTGATGTCCTTCACGCCCGCCGCGGCCACGTAACCCGGAACCACCGGGCCATAGCCCGCGCCTTCCAGGTTGGGCTGCAGCATGTCGAGCGTCTTGGCGTCGAGATAGGGCTGCACATTCGCGGCGTTCGATGGCATCCAGTTGTCAAGGAAGAGGTCGAGATCCTTGTTCTTCAAGCTCTCCATGATGACGGGGAGAGCGAGCACCTGGTCCTCGGTCTTGTAGCCGAGGCCCTTGAGCACGGTCTTGAAGAGACCGTTCTGCGCCGTGTTGTCGGTCCAGCCCACGTCCGCCATGCGGACGGTCTTGCAGGAATCCGGCTCGGCGGCCTGCGCCGCGGCCGCGCTGAACGCGATCAGCGCGCTGGCCAGAAGAATGTTGCGAAACGTCATGACGAATAGCCTCCCAAGCTCTTGTGACTGCAGCGACCCTGAGTGCTCCCCTGCCAGATTCTTCAGCCGCAGGGCCTCGCGGCGAATGACCCGGTCCTCGATCGGGACCGAATTCTGGCGCTCCTGGTCCCCGAAACTATCCCAGGAGCGACCGCAATGCCAAGGTTATTTTGGTTGATCAACCAACTTAAAAAAACCTAGAGTGGCGGTCACCGGGCTGCGGGCCAGGCGGGGCGACCCCTCCAGCATAGAAGATCGGGACCCAGGCGACAGCCGCGCGGCGCTCACTCTTTCGCGAGGTGCGATCCCTTGCCCAAGCTCGGCATGGAAGAGATTCGGCGGCGGCAATTGATCGAGGCGACCATCGCTTCGATCCACGATGTCGGTTTTTCGGAATCGAGCGTCTCGCGGATCGCCGCCAAGGCCGGGGTCTCGGCCGGCATCGTCCACCACTACTTCGAGGACAAGGGCGAGCTGCTGGAGGCGACGCTGCGCCAGCTCGGGACCAATCTCAGCGCCTCGGTCGTCCGGCGTCTGCGCGCGGCGAAGACTGCCGCGCACCGCCTGATGGCGGTGGTCGACGGCAATCTCGGCCCGGAGCTGTTCACGCCGGAGGCGGTGTCGGCCTGGCTCGCCTTCTGGTCCCAGGTGCCGACCCACCCGCGGCTCGCCCGCATCCAGACCATCATCATCCGCCGCCTGCACGCCAACCTGGTGCATGCCTTGCGCCCGTTCCTGCGCGAGCCGGAAGTGCAGCGGGTGGCGCAGGACCTGGCCTGCCTGATCGACGGCATCTGGCTGCGCGCGGCCCTGAGCCAGGCGGGGCCGAACGGCGCCGATGCGCGCCGCGCCGCCATCGAGTTCATCACCAGCCGGGTCCACATCAAGATCGGGGAAACGCCGTGGACGAACTGAGGCGCGGTTATCGATTGGCGGAGGCCACTCCTCCGTCATGGTCGGACCTGGTCCGACCAACCACGAGTTTTCGTCGGCGAAACCGGATGGTTGCAGGCAAACTCGTAGATGGTCGTGCCAAGCGCGACCACGACGAAAGTGCGAACGGGTGAATGTACGGCGATGAAATTCGACGGCGTCTATGACTACCTGATCGTCGGCGGCGGGTCCGCCGGGTGCGTGCTGGCTTGTCGCCTCAGCGAGGATCCGGCGAACAAGGTGTGCCTGCTCGAGGCCGGCCCGCGCGATGCGTGGTGGAACTGGAAGATCCACATGCCGGCCGCGCTGATGTACAACCTGATGGACGAAAGGTACAACTGGTACTACCAGACCGAGCCGCAGCCCCACATGAACGACCGCGTCATGTATTGGCCGCGCGGACGGGTGCTGGGTGGCTCATCCTCGCTCAACGCCATGGTCTATATCCGCGGCCACGCGCTGGACTACGACCGCTGGGCGTTCAAGGAGAATTGCGAGGGCTGGTCGTACCAGGAGATCCTGCCCTACTTCAAGCGGGCGGAGCATCGCGAGCAAGGCGGCGACACATACCACGGCGACAGCGGCCTGCTCTGGGTCCACACCGGCGATCAGCCCAACCCCCTGTTCGAGGCCTTCATCCAGGCGGCGCAGCAGGCCGGCTATGCCTACACCGAGGACATGAACGGATACCGCCAGGAAGGCTTCGGCAAGATGGACATGACGATCCATAACGGCAGGCGCTGGTCCGCCTCCACCGCCTTCCTGCGGCCCGCCGAGAAGCGGCCCAACATGCGGGTGGAGACCGGCGCGCTGGCGCTGCGCATCCTGTTGGAGGGCAGCCGCGCGATCGGCGTCGAGTTCTCCCAGGGCGGCCGGATCGTGCGCTACCGGGTGGAGCGCGAGGTCATCCTCTCCGGGGGCGCGATCAACTCGCCGCAGCTGCTGATGCTGTCCGGCATCGGCCCCGCCGATCACCTCAAGGAGGTCGGTGTCGAGGTGAAGCATGACCTGCCGGGGGTGGGGCAGAATCTGCAGGAGCATCTGGAGATGTACATCCAGCAGCACTGCACCCAGCCGATCACGCTCTATACCTACACCAAGCCGCACCGCATGGCGCTGAGCGGGATGCAGTGGTTCCTGACCCACAAGGGCGTCTGCACCTCCGCGCACCTGGAGGCCGGCGGCTTCATCCGGTCGCAGGCGGGCGTCGAGCACCCCAACCTGCAGTTCCATTTCCTGCCCTCGACCGTCAACGACCACGGCCGCAAGAACGGCACCAGCCACGCCTACCAGGTCCATATCGGAAACATGCGCCAGGAGGCGCGCGGCTGGATCAGGCTGAAAAGCGCCAGCCCCAAGGTCCATCCGCGCATCCAGCCGTTCTACCTCGCGGCGGAAGCCGACCGGCGCGAGTTTCGCGACGCGGTCAAGCTGACGCGCGAGATCTTCGCCCAGAAGGCCTTCGATCCATACCGGGGGCCGGAGATCGCGCCGGGCGCCGGCGTCAAGACCGATGCCGAGATCGACGCTTTCGTTCGCGAGCGGGGCGACAGCGCCTATCACCCAAGCTGCACCTGCAAGATGGGCACCGACGAGATGGCGGTAGTCGACCCGCAGGCGCGGGTCCATGGACTTCAAGGACTGCGCGTGGTGGACGCCTCGATCATGCCCTCGATTGTCAGCGGCAACCTCAATGCGCCGACCATCATGATGGCGGAGAAATGCTCCGACATGATCCTGGGCAAGCCCGCCCTGCCGACATCCAATGCGCCGGTCTTCGTCCACCCTAACTGGCGGACGGCGCAACGCTGAAAGCTTTCCACTCCTGTCGCTCGCCCGTCAGCGGATTGGCCAGAAGGCACCACAGATCCGCTCGCTGCCCCACCACAGCACCGCCGAGCCGATGATCGTCGCCGTGCCAAGGACCACCCAGCCGCGGTCCCCGATCGGAAGCGCACCGGTCGCATGGGCAACGACCAGGACAGCCATTGCCAGGTAGAACGGTCCGGTAAACCGGCAGTGGGTGCGTCCGCACCGGCGCGCGTTCATGATGCACGCACCGCCCATCCAGATGAGCGCGGCCGACCAGACGAGCGCTCGGAGCCCCGGTTCCAGCAGCATGGCCGCCAGCATCGCGGCAGCCGGAACGCCCCACAAGCCGACTAGCGAGGGCCATCTGCCGGCCCAATCCTTGCCCGCGCAATCCGCGCCCGGTGGGGCGGCGCATCCGCTATTCATGGGCGCTGGAGCCACAGCAATCGGTGCGCCCTTGCAGGCGCTCTTCCTGCACGGGCGGGC
Source organism: Dongiaceae bacterium (assembly GCA_035699005.1). GTDB lineage: Bacteria > Pseudomonadota > Alphaproteobacteria > Dongiales > Dongiaceae > Dongia_A. Next base: position 3,587 of record DASSBF010000226.1, on the reverse strand, counting down.
ACGGCACAGAGCCAAATGAACAGAAGATGCAGCAATCACCTGCCTTCGGCTTCAACTGCGCACCGCAAGTCGCGCAATCGTAGAAGTACTGGCAGAACTCCGTCGGCATCAATTCGGTTGTCCGATGGCCGCAAGCCGGACAGGTGACGATCGACCGCACTTCAGTCAAACGCGCTATTCCTTGCGAGTCGCCGGGTACCCGGCTTGGCAGGACGCGTCAGTGATGTCATGTACCGTCGTTTTGGCATCGTCGAACACAACGACCGCTGTCTTGCTGTCGAAATCGACCTGGACGTTCTCGACGCCCGGCACTTGCTCGATCGCAGTGCGGACGGTGATCGGGCAGAGCGCGCAGGTCATCCTTTCCACGGCCAGCGTGACGGTTCGCTCGGCGGCAGCGGCGATTGGCGCGGGGAATAGCAGCGGCAACAGGACCAGAAATCGCAGCATCGATGTCACCCTAGGTCAGGAGCGGCGCCCACCACTCGGTGGTTGCCGCGGTCAGCAGAAGCCCACCGGCAAGCCAGAGTCCTACCCTGGTCCACCGCCTCGAAACAGACGTTCCACATTGGAGGCCGTCGCATACGGGTTGCTTTAGGCGATGGCTGCGCCATAACCCCAATCCGACGGAGAGCGCGCCAAGGCCGAGAAAGACCGGCTGGTAAGACGCGAGCGCCGTCAGTCCGCCGATCCAGGCGCCGCTTACCCCGATCAACGCAAGGGCCAGGGGCAGGACGCAGCAGGAGGAGGCGCCCACGGCGGCGAGAACGCTCCCGGCCGCCAGCGCGCCGTCCTTGGCGCTACCGGTCATTTGATCTTGCTTCATGCGCAGGATGCTACAATCTGTAGCGACTACAGATGCAAGGCTCAGTCATGCGCCGCGACAACACGAAAATGCGAGCCGGCCCGACGACGATCGGCGCCCTTTCGGAAAACACCGGCGTGAATGTCGAGACGATCCGATACTACGAGCGTATCGGACTGCTGCCGCCGCCGCCGCGCAGCGCCGGTCGGCAGCGGATCTATGGCGACGCACACTGCCAGCGGCTGGTCTTCATCCGGCGCGCGCGGGAGCTGGGCTTTTCGTTGGAGGAGGTGCGCACGCTCCTCGGGCTCGGCGCGAGCCACGACATGACCTGCGCCGCAGTCAGGTCGCTTACGCAGCATCATGTTGCGGCGATCCGCGAGAAGGTGCGCGATCTCAGGAGGCTCGAACGCACTCTGTCGGATCTTGCCGCACGATGCCAAGGCGACACCGTGCCAGCCTGCCCGATCCTGGACGCACTGAATGCGCCGACTTGGCAGACAACACAGCGCTGAAACCCAGCTTCCCTGCTAGTTCGACGCCTGCAGCGTCGTCTGAATCTGCTCGGGCGTGGTGGTGGCCCAGCTGTGATGCCGCGGGCCGACATCGAGCAAGGTCACCGCAATCAGGACGGCAAGGCTGACGACGACCCACAGCCAATGCGGCTGCGCGGCGCTTCTCCGGTTGCGGGCGAAGATGGGTTTCCGGTGCGTATTCATGCGAACCTCAGAAGCAAAAAGTTAGTCCTCCGCGTCCGGCATAACCGCCAGGCGCGACCAATTGCAGGTGTCCGAACTCGGTCTTGCTGAAATAGCTGCGCGTCCCCGAACGCTATCGTCGAACCGCCGGGCTTCATCAGCCTTCGTGCCCATCCCGCGACGATGCGTATACCCAACAAGCGCCGAACCTGTGCAAATGATTCTAGCGCGATGCGCGCGATTCGATGAGATGGAATCTGATGGCTCGCGGCACGCGCGGTGATTTTCCCACGGCCTTGCCACGCTTCGTGCAGCGTGCCGGCAACGAACCGGGTCACAGCGCACTACGGCGCGAGACCCGCCGCTCCTGCTTGCGCGGCGCTGCGCGCTTCGGCTGTGCCGGTGCGTGCTTGCGCCGGCGATGATGGCCGCACAACCCGATCCGGACGATGATCGGCAGCTTGCTGTGATCGGGGCTGTAAATGGCGCGGGACACGGGGGCTTCGGCTGTCAACGTGAGCAACGGTATGCACAGATTGCCATTGCTCGATTAACAATCGCTTAGCGAACGGTCCTGGCAGTCATCTTTTGGGCGGGAAAAGCGGGAAAATTTCGGGTCTTCCTTACCATCGCGGGGTGCGGATGGGTCAGCGGTCCCCGGGGTCCTCGTCCTGGTAGTAGAACTCGGGCAGCGGGTCGGCGCGCGGGTCGAGGGCACCGGCGATCGCAGAGGTGGCGGGAACCGGCACGAATTTCGACTGCTCTTCCGCAGGCTTGGCGGCCCGGCGGCTCATGCGCCAGCGGGTATAGATCGCCAGGATGACGGCGATGCTGGCGATGAAGACGAACAGGCCGGACGGCCCGGCCGGACCCATGACCGAGGAGGCGACCAGCGGACCGGCAGTGGCCCCAACTGCCCAGGCCAGCAGCATGCCGCTGTTGGCGGCGACCATCTGGCTGCGGTCGATGTAGTCGAAGGCGTGGGCCACGGCGGTCGGGTAGATGGTGGCCAGGAACCCGCCCAGCAGCAGGTTGGCGGTTGCCAGCAGGATGAAGTTGCCGCTGGCCATGCTGAAGGCGCCCAGCAGGACGGCAGCCCCGACCGTCGCCATCAGCACCCCGAACAGGACCGTCCTTCGGTCGAATTTGTCGCTCATCCGGCCGATCGGCCATTGCAGCAGGAAGCCGCCGATGATCGGCGCGCCCATGAAAACGGAATTCTCGAAGACGGAGAGGCCGATCTCCGTCCCATAGACCGCCCCGAGGGCATAAAGCGAGCCGCTCAGCAGCCCCGCCCCCGCCGTCGCCACGGTACCGAGCGGGGACGCTCGATAGAGCCCGGCAAGACTCATGGTCTTGATATTGCCCAGCTCCGGTCCCGCCACCCGGGTCAGCACCACCGGAACCAGCGACAGCGAAGTCAGCAGCGCCCCCAGGGTGAACAGCTCGAGCCCAGCCTGCTGGTCGAGGTTGATCGCCAGCTGACCGACGCCGGAGGAGATATAGATCGTGAGGGTGTACATCGACAGCACGCGGCCGCGCAGCTCGTTGGAGCTGCGGACGTTCAGCCAGCTTTCGATCACCGCATAGAGGCCGGCCATGCAGAAGCCGACGATGGCACGCATCAGGCCCCAGAGCGGGACGTTGAAGACGAGCGCATGAACCATGATGGCTGCAGTCAGGATGGCGGCGAAGGCGGCGAAGGCGCGGATGTGGCCCACCCGCCCGATGATGCGCTGTCCCGTGAGGCCGCCGACGACGAAGCCGGCATAGTAGGCCGACATGACATAGCCCGCGATCTGCGGCGCCACGCCCTCGATGCCCATCCGGATCGGCAGCAGCAGCCCGACCAGGCCGACCCCGAATGCCATCAGCCCGGCGCCCAGCAGCAGCGAAAAAACGGAACGCAGCGCGCTGATCATTGCGCAGGGTGCGAAGCTAGAGTCCCCTTCCCCCACCCTGCGGACGAATGTCCGCATTCGCGGACGGGCGGGCGAAGTGGAAACGCGGCAAGGGCGAACACGGCGGACTGATGCAGCGGCCGCTTCGGATTGACGGGGTGGCGCATGGGGCTAGGCTTGGAG
>DASSBF010000225.1:0-3343 GCA_035699005.1 Dongiaceae bacterium | reverse complement strand
TTTCTTGACACGAGCGCGGCGGCGAACGAGCAGAACGAGCGCACGATCGAGACCAACTGCGACATCGTGCGCGAGGACTTCGGCATCTGCGAGCGCTCGCAGGCCAACCTCGCAGCCGGCGTCTTCCAGCACGGTCCCTTGAGCCCGAAGCACGAAATCGGCGTCCGTTATTTCCACGACCGCGTCCGCCAGGCGATGGGGCGGGCGGGCATCGCGGAAGGGGAGTGGCTGGATACGCGCCCGTCGCCGCGCTGAATGTCAGCGCCGAACAGGCCTGACGGCAGGGCCCGTGTTCAGTCGTCGATCCAGCCGAGCTTCTCGAGCCGCGGCTTCATCAATTCGACGATCGCCTCCGCGGTCTCTTCCGCGCCTTCTCGCACATCGGTGTTGATCTCGCGCACGGCGCCGACCCCGGTCTGGATGGCGGCCGCGGTCGCGACGCCGGAGATCGCCGCGCCGACCGGCAGCGTGGCCGCGAGGCCCGGTGCGCTGGAGCTTTCCGAACTGACCTCGGCCTCCGCCAGCAGGCGCTTTCCCGCCGGTTCCGACGCATAGGCCTGGACCAGCGTCTTGATCTCGGTCCCGCCGGCGCCGAAGCCGACGATCATGCGCATCGCCGCATTGCCCTCGTCGATCGTGACGAACTGCCCCTCGAGCGTGTAGATGCCGGGGCCGGTCGGTGCGGGCCCTTGCCAGCGCCTCGCCGGCAGGTCCAGATCCTGGAGCTCCTCCACCAGCTTGTCGGCCACGATGGCGGCGATCTGGTGCTCGAGGCTCGTTTTCTGCGCCGTGCTGTAGGGATCGTCGCCGGCGCCCCGGAGCTCATCGGCCGCCGCGCTGTCCGCCGAGACCTCGCCCGGGCTCACGGCGAAGTCATAGACCAGGATCTGGGTCGGTGGCGGCAGGGTCTTGCGATCCTTCTTGGACATCTTGTTGGTGACCTCGGCATCGGTGTCGGAACCGCAGGCCGACAGCGCCAGAGAGCACGCCATCAAGGACATGACGATCCACCGCATTGCTCGCCCCCTCATTGCACCGCAGGCGCGGCCATTCCCGCGCTCGCCCCTGCCAGCGGCAAGAATAACCAGCCCGACGCGCTCTTTCTCTATTGGACCATGGTCCAATAGACCCAAGACCGGTGGGCCTGCGCTGACGGCTCTTGCGGCGGCAACTCAGGCCGCCCGCTCGTCGTAGGGATTCCAGGCGGCCGCGCCATGCCGAAGCGCAGAGACGAGTGCCTCGAGAAAGCGTCCGTGGTCGAGGTCGCTGCGGCTGCTTTCGGGGCACAGGGAGGGGGTTATTTCCGCGACGCCATCGAAGCGCCAGGGCTTCCCGTCCATTTCGGACAGCTGCGCCGCGAGGGCTGAGAGATCGATGCGCGGTGGGGGACGGCGCGTCACCATCTGCACCCAGCTCTCGTAGCGGTACGAGAAGTCGATCCGACCGCCGCACAAAGTCGCAACGCGGTTGCAGGACGTGCGGTTGTGCACCGCCATGCGATGGATCGGCACGTCGAGGTGCCGGGCATAGCGATGCGCCGGACGATCGGGCCAGTCGGCCGGCACGCGCACGATCGCGAGATCGACGTCGGCGCGCTCCTCGATCGTCGCCTCGCCGGAGACCAGCGCGCGCTCGCTGGCGTCCAGCAACGCATCCTCGTCGGCCCACAGCGCGCGATGCCCCTCGACATCCTCGACCAGGCTGCCAAGCCGTCCGAGCAGCCGCGCATAGACGAAGGCGCAGTAGTCACCGTAATCCTCCGGGAAGCTGCCGGCGCCCCACGGCGAGCGCGCGCGGTCGGCGAGGCGCGCAATCGCGAAGGCGATGCGCGCGGCATCCCGCGATCCGGCCACGGAAAAATCCCCGGCGTGCGAAACGTCGATCAGCAGTTCCCGCCGGGCCAGCGCGTGCTCCGGCTCGATCAGGCAGTAGAGCCCGACCAGCCCGTCCTCGTCGAAATGATTGTTCGTGACCGCCGGCGCGCCGCGATGCCAGGCGGGATTGTCGAGGTAGTTGAACACGATTCCGACCGAGGTGTCGGCCTTGAGCGGCCAGGGCGTGGCGCTCTTCGGCCAGTGCGAAAGCGTCAGCACGCTGCCGTCGTTCGCGGCCCCGTCCACGACGATGTTCGGGCGCCGGGCCGTCTCGGCATATGGGACGTAGACGTGACGGCAGGGGAGCATGGCGGGTTGTCCTCACGGCTCGATGCAGGACGTCGGCGCAATACTGGAAGCGGCGGATGAATAAAGCAAGTATGATGTTTTTAAATAAGTAGACGCCCGTGCGCCAGGCGAACCGCCCGTGCGGTTCGGAGGGAGGGGAGAGCTCAGCTCTTCCCTACCCCTATCGGGAGAGTAGAGGCGACAGCAACGCGTAGACTCTCCCAAACAAAAACGGCGGCCCTTGGGGGGGCCGCCGTTTGCATTGGTGACGCAGTGGCTTACGCCATCCAGACGTCCTCGAAGAAGTAGTACTCCGTCGGATGCGCGTGGTAGTTCTGCAGCTTCTTGATGAACGGCTGATAGCTGGCGCGCCACAGCGGCTGCGTGATCGGGCCGTCCTCCTGCATGATCTTTTCCAGCTCGGCGACCACCTTCTTGCGGGCGTCGAGATCGATCAGGCCCTCGGCCTTGGTCAGCGTGTCGTCGAAGGTCTTGTTGGAATAGTCGCTCTCGTTCCATGGCACGCCGGTCCGGTAGGCGAGGCCGAGCACCATGATGGCGAGCGGACGATGGGTCCAGGTGGTGAAGCCGAACGGCACCTTGGTCCAGACATCCCAGAACTGGGCGCTCGGCATGACGTTGAGCTTCACCTTGATGCCGGCCTCGGCCCACTGCTCCACCATCGCCTGGCAGGCCTGGGACTCCCAGTCCGGATCCTTCTTGCAGTGCAGCTCGACCTCGATGCCATCGGGGTGGCCGGCTTCCGCCAGCAGCTTCTTCGCCCCCTCCACGTCGCGCTTGAACGGCGCGATCTGGGCATAGTCCGGATGGACCGGGCAGCAATGATGGTGCTCGGCCGGCGCGCCAAGGTCGCGGTACGCGATCTTGAGGGTCTTCGCCGGATCGACCGCCATGCGCATGGCCTTGCGGACGCGCGGATCGTCGAACGGCTTCTCGCCCACCTTGGTGCGCGCGACCGCGGTCTGCGCGGTCGTGATCTGGTGGATATCGATCGTCGGCAGCTTCTTGACGCTCTCGTAGATCTTGATGTCGGCGTCATAGAGGCCGTCCACCTGGTTGGAGGCGAGGGCCGCCAGCTTGGTCGCCGGATCGTCGCCGATGTCGATGAAGTGGATCTCGTCGAGATGGCCGCCGTCCTTCCAGTAGGAGGCGCGGCGCTT
>DASSBF010000224.1:0-39510 GCA_035699005.1 Dongiaceae bacterium | reverse complement strand
GCTCATAACCTGAAGGTCATAGGTTCAAATCCTATCCCCGCAACCAATCCTCAGAACGCATCCGACCCAGCCCACTTCGCGCTCACGCGCGAACAGCCCATCGCATGCTGGCCGCATGCGATCTCGTCAGGCTCATAACCTGAAGGTCATAGGTTCAAATCCTATCCCCGCAACCACTACCCCACACACATACACGGCCGGTCCGACACGCGACACGGACGGCTTTGCCGTAGCGGCGTCCGGTTCGAGTCATGCTAATGTTACGGTCTGTCCGACGACACGCCACCTCGCGGGCGGCGGGCCCGCCTCTACGTCTGCGACGATCGACCAAATGCCGAGTCCAGCAATCAAGAACGGCCGCGGCCATGGGCGCGGATAGTTCCTCCAGTCCCCCGGCGAGCATGCCGCGCGCCTCGCCGCTCACCCCTTTCAAATATCGCGTTTTCCTGGCGCTTTGGCTGGCGAGTCTGGCTTCCAATTTTGGCGGACTGATCCAGTCGGTCGGCGCGTCGTGGCTCATGACATCGCTCGCGCCGACGGCGGACATCGTGGCGCTGGTGCAGGCCTCGACGGTTCTGCCGATCATGCTGTTCTCGCTGGCCGCCGGGGCGGCGGCCGACGTGTTCGACCGGCGCCGCCTCATGCTCATCGCCCAATGCCTGGCGCTCGCCGTATCCGCGGCGCTGGCGATCCTCGCTTTCGTCGGTCTGGTCACGCCCTGGATTCTGCTCACCTTCACTTTCCTGATCGGCTGCACCAACGCGCTCTACGGGCCCGCCTGGCAATCGTCGGTCGGCGATCTGGTGCCGCGCCACGAGCTTCCCGCTGCCGTCGCCCTCAACAGCCTCGGCTTCAACATCGCGCGGACGGTCGGCCCCGCGATCGGCGGTTTCATCGTCGCGGTGCTCGGATCGCAGACCGCCTTCCTGGTCAATGCGGTTTCCTATGTCGGCCTGATCGTCGTGCTTTTCACCTGGAAGCGCCCGCTCGAGACCCAGCCGGTCCCGCCGGAAGGCATCGGCAGCGCGATGATATCAGGCTTGCGCTACGTGCACCTGTCGCCGGTCATCCGCAGCGTCCTCGTCCGCTCCGTCGTGTTCGGATTCGCCGCCAGCGCGGTGTGGGCGCTTATGCCCCTGATCGCACGGGATCAGATCGGGGGTGGTCCGACGATCTACGGATTGCTGCTCGGCGCATTCGGAGTGGGCGCGGTGCTGAGCGCGCTCGGCAGCACGCATTTGCGCGCCCGCTTCAGGACCGAGCGCATTGTCGACATCGCAACGGCATCGTTTGCGATTGCCAGCCTGACCAGCGCGGCGAGCGGCCTGCTGGTCCCGACCATGGCAGGCATGATCCTCGGTGGCGCCGGCTGGGTGTTGGCGCTCTCGAATTTCAACACATCGATCCAGCTCTCAGTCCCGCGCTGGGTGGTCGGCCGCGCGGTTGCGATCTACCAGACCCTGACGTTCGGCAGCATGGCGCTGGGAAGCTGGATCTGGGGACTGGTGGCGCACCGGTATGGCTTGCCGTTCAGCCTGGAGGCTGCCGGTATCCTGCTCGTGGCGTCTCTGGCGCTCTCCCGGCTGATGCCGATGGCCGCCGCGTCCGGGGACAACCTTGACCTGCGTCATCCCGATTCCGATCCGACAATCGACAAATCCGTTCCGTACAGCGGCGGACGGGTCGTGGTCACGATCGAGTACCGGGTCGCCCTCGCGGACGCGCGCGCGTTCATGAGCGCGATGCGTCCTTTGCAGCAGATTCGCCAGCGCAACGGGGCAAGCCGCTGGACGCTGATGGTCGACGTTGCCGATCCCGAGCTCTGGATAGAACGTTTCCAGTGTGCGACCTGGCTTGACTATCTCAGGCAGCGCCATCGCGTCACGATCGCCGATCGCGTGCTCTGGGAGCGGGCGCGCGCATTTCATCGCGGCGCTTCACCGCCTCGAGTTCGCCGCTTGATGGCACAGCCGCTCGAGTTGCTTGCCGGTGCGGAGCGGTCCCATCAGAAGGAGAGGGCGCAGGCCACATCCGTCGAGGATCCGACATTGCCGCCGGCCCACTGACCTATCGCCGCGACGGAAGCAGGATCGCTGCCGGCTACCGCCCGGCAACCTGCTGCCGGATCTCGTCCTGCTGGCGCTTCAAGGCGAAATAGATGCGCGCGACCTTGCGCGCGTAATTGTCGCCGCGCTCGGCATTGCGGGAGTGGTATTGCGCCACCGCCTGCCAGTTGTAGCCGACCTCATTGATCTGCTGGCGCAGTATCCAGGCGGCCACGTTGATGTTGAAGCAGGCGTTGTACAGATGCTTCTGCTCGATGCCGTACTGCGAGAGCGGCTCCAGCCACAGCGAATTGATCTGCATCACGCCCATGTCGATCGAGCCGTTGGTGTTCTCGTTCTTGGCGTTCTTGTCATAGCGGCTTTCGACCCACGCGATGGCTTGCAGCAGCATCGGCGGCACCTTGTAGGTGCGGCCCGCTTCGTTGAAGCAGTCCATCATCGTCCGCTGCCCCTTGGCGTGGGCGGACGAAGCGATGGCGACGAACAGCAGCAGGGCGGCGATACGAAGCATGCGGATACCGGGAAGACCCCTCTTGCTTTGGGGCGCGTTCCGCACAGGATTCGCCGGCAATGGTTAATATACGGTCTATCGCGCGGCTGGAGCCGGACTGCGGTGCATTCCGGGATTTATGTCGCCGGGTTTATGCTGTAATTTCATTGCCTTACAAAGCAGAGTTCGCGGGTAGGATGGTTGGAGGCGCGGACCCTAGCTGCCATTCGGAGAGCAAACGGCGGCATAGAGCGCGTCCGTCTGCTTCGCAACCGATGACCAGTCGAAGCGCCGGGCAATGGCCTGCCGGTCGACACGGTAGCTCTCGTGGGGTTGCAGGAGCTTGCGCCGCAAGGCGTCGCTGTCGCCGACGGGGAAATAGCAATGCGCCGGAAGCTCGATATCGAGATTGGGTTCGATGTCGCTCAGCAGCACCGGCACGCCCAGGGTGGCCGCTTCCAGCGCGGCGATCGGCAGGCCCTCATGGGTTGAGGGCAGAACGAACAGCGAGGCGTTGCGATAGAGCACGCCCAGTTCGCTGCGATCCTGGAAGCCGGTAAAGCAGATCTGGTCGCAGGCATGCTGGAGCAAGGAGCGCGAATACGCGTCCTCGTGGTCGGCCTTTCCGGCGATGACCAGCTTGAAGTCCGGCCTCGCGGCCTTGTAGGCGGCGATCAGGCTATGGAAGCTCTTCTCGGGGACGAGACGGCCGACCGCCAGCACGTAGTGCCCGCGCACGAGCCCGAACCGGCCGAGCAGGGATCGATCCTTATTGTCATTGGCCGCGGCCGGAAAATCGGTCGCGCCGTTGGGGATGAACTCGATCTTCCGCCTGCTCGCCGGATAGCGGCGTCGAAGATCTTCCGTCACCGACCTGGAGACCACGATGACCCGGTGCGCCGCGACCAGCGTGCACCATTCGCCAAGCCGCAGCGCTGCCTTGGCGATGCGGTTCCATTTCGCATGCTCGAAGTTCTTGCTGTGATAGGTGACGACCAGCTTCATGCCGAGAAGCCTGGCGAACGGCCCCAGCAATGCCGGGCCGATATTGTGGATATGCAGCAGTCTTGCCCCGAACACGAAGCGCGCATAGAGCACCGCCAGCATCGTGTTCGAGATCGCTTCGAAATACTTGCCGCGCATGGCGGGCAATGGCACGACGGTCACACCGTTGAAATCGAATTGACCGGCGCTGACGTATGGCCGGCGCCCGACCACCGAAATCTCGTAGTCCGGCCGCAGCGCCTTCAGCCTGGGAAGGAGCTGCTCGCAATGCGCCTCGACCCCGCCCATGATGCCCGGTATGCCGCGCAGGCCCACCACGCAGACCTTGAGTGGCCCGCCTCTATCCGGTTGCCCGGTGCCGTCCGCGCGATTCACGAGGCGGCACGCAGCGCATGCGCCTTAACCCAGCGCGCGGTGGCGGCAAGTCCGTCCTCCAGGCCCGTCTCGGCCTTGATCCCCAGCAAAGCGGTGGCGGCATGCGGCTCGCCCCGGGAATGACGAACATCGCCGGTGCGCGAGGCCGCGTGGTCGATCGCAGTCCGGCCGCCCGCGACCTTTGCGGTCATCTCCGCCAGCCGGCGAATGGTCGTGGCTTCGCCGGTGCAGACATTGCAGGCGAAATGCGCAGCCCTGTCATGCAGGCGCTCCATCGCCGCATGGAGAAAGTGCACGACATCTCCGACAAAGATGAAATCCCGGCTCTGCAGTCCGTCGCCGTGGATGGTCAGCGGCAAGCCCGCAAGGGCGCGTGCCAGGAAGGCGGAGATGACGCCTGAATAGGGCGAAGCAGGATCCTGCCGCGGGCCGAAGACGTTGAAGAACCGCAAGGCGGCGCTGGGCAGGGCGAAACTCCACCATCCGGCTTGCAGATGCAGTTCACTCCCGGCCTTGTCGGCACCATAGGCCGAACGAGGCTCCGGCCTCAGATGCTCGATCGCCGGGCATTGGTCGCCATAGATCGCAGCCGACGAGGCGAACACGACCGGCAGGTTGCCAAAGCGGCGCGCCGCGTCGAGAACGGCGATGGTGGCCGTCTGGTTGGCGCGGTGGGTGCCGATCCAATCCTCCACGGATCGCGCGACGGAGGCGATGGCGGCGAGATGGAAGATGCCGTCGCAGTTCCGCGCGGCATCAATGATCGCGAGCGGATCGCAGGCGTTGCCGATCACAAGGTCGGCGTCGTGCGGCAGGTTGTCGGAGCGGCCGGTCGAAAGATCGTCCAGCACGCGGACCCCGTGGCCGAGCGCCAGCAGATGGTGCACCAGATGCGAACCGATGAACCCCGCGCCGCCTGTCACCAGGTACCGCTTCACGGTCGGAGACATGTCCAGATTTTGGCCCATTGCGAAAGGGATAAACCACCCCGGGGCCGTCAAAACAAAGCAAATCGAACGGACGTTCCGTGACAATTCCGGAACATGGCCCGGGGCTGGGGTGGTATGGCTGGTGTGCGGCCCTATTCCGACAGGACGCGGCGCGGCTCCAGCTGCGACGACCGCAGCGTGCTGCCGCGCTCGCGAATCGCGAATCCCACATCGATCCGCCGATTGGCCGGACGCTCGCCGGTTTCGATGATCTTCATGACGATCTCCGACGCCAGCCGGCCCATTTCATAGCGCGGCGTCGCGACCGAGGAGATCGGCGGCTGCGCGCAGGCGGCAAACTCGAGATCGTTGAAGCCGATGATGGAGATGCAGTCTGGAACACCGATGCCCCGGCGCTGGCATTCGAACAGCGCGCCCAGCGCCAGGTTGTCATCGCAGCAGAACAGCGCCTGCAGATCGATTCCGCGATCCAGAATGATACGGAGCAGTTCGCCTCCCGCGCTCACGCTCGATGATTGCGGCGTGGTCGAGACGAGGCCGGTCACGTCCAGGTGCGCCTCTTCCATGGCGCGGTTGTAGCCGGCCATGCGCGCATGGGCGCGCGCATCGAGGCGGGCGGCGGTATAGCCGATCCTGCGGTGGCCCTGGTCGATCAGGAAGCGCGTGGCGGCGTATCCGGCCTGGCGCTGCGACAAGCCCACGTTGATGTCGATCGGGTCATCGGTGAGTTCGAAGGTCTGCACGACCGGAACGCCGGATCGCTCGAGCAGCCGGCGGGCATGCGCCGTCTGGTCGATGCCGGCGATGATGATCGCCTCGGGATGCTGACCGATCAGCGTCGCGATCGCCTTCTCTTCCTCGGTCGCCGAATAGCGGCTGGACAGCACCACGACCTGGAAGCCCGCCGGCAGCAGCGTGTCATGCAGGGCGCGCAGATAGTCCGCGAACACGCCGTTGGTGAGCGAGGAGACGATGACGCCGATTGCGTGCGTGCGCGCGGATGCGAGGCGGCTTGCCGCGACGTCGGGGACGTAAGCGAGTTCGGCGACCGCCGCGCCGATCCGGTCGCGCAAGGCGGCGGAAACCATGCCCGGCTGGCGCAGGGCGCGCGAAACCGTCACCGCGCTGACGCCGGCGAGTTTCGCCACATCGGCCAATGTGCTGCGTTTCCGGCGAATGGATCCCTCCGCGTCAGCCCGTGGCAACGAGGATGTCTTGGTTGCGGCGAGACACTCTGTCAATTCTACGAGAAAGCGCTTTCATTGCCAATTGACAGCGCTTTCATTTCGCCCTATTCGTTGGCACACCCTGGCGGGAAAGGCAATTCCCGATAAGAGGCAAGAAATCGCTCCGGCCGGGTCCCAATCAACGAAGAACGACCTGTAGGGAGGAATTCGGATGTCTACGTCGACCACGCTTCGGCGGGCGATGACGCTGCTTGCAGCCGCATCGGTCACCGCCCTGTTCACCTGCACGGCCTTTGCCGAGGGGCCGAAGATCGTTTCCGGTCCGGCTGCCGACCCGGAATGCTTCGTGCCTTGGGCCAAGGATACCAAGTTCCTCCAGTACGCGAAAAAGGAAGGGCCGTATCGCATTGCGCTGGCCAACGGCTTCATCGGCAACACCTGGCGCATCCAGATGATCAAGACCGCCAAGGCTTATGCCGATCAGCCCGACGTCAAAGCGACGCTGAAGGAGTTCAAGGTCGTTTCCACCGGCGAGGACGTCGCCGCTCAGATCGCCGCGGTCAACAACTTCATCGACTCCGGCTATGACGCCATTGTCATCGATGCGCAGAACCCGACCGCCTTCACGCCTGTTATCAAGCGCGCCAAGAAGGCCGGCGTGGTCCTGGTCGCGTTCGACAACATCCTCGACACCCAGGACGCGATCAACGTGAACGTGGACCAGAAGGGGCTCGGCGAATACTGGGCCAAGTGGCTGGTCGACAAGATCCCGAACGGCGGCAAGATCCTCGAGGTGCGCGGCGTCGCCGGCACTTCGGTCGATACCGACCGGCACAACGGCATCCACGAGGTGCTCGATGCCTCGGGCAAGAAATGGGACGTCGTGGAGGTCGTCGGCAAATGGGATGACGGCACCGCGCAGAAGGTGACCGCCGATGCGGTCGCCGTGCAGAAGCACTTCGACGGCGTGACGGTGCAAGGCGGTTCCACCGGCACCGTCCGCGCCCTGATGGATGCGGGCCATCCCTTCGTGCCGGTCGGCGGCGAGACCGAGAATGGTTTCCGCAAGCTGTGCGCCGAGCATTCGGCGGACGGCTTGAAGTGCGCCTCGGGCGGTACCGGCCCGGCCCAGGTCGCGGTCGCGATCAAGACCGCGATCGCGGCGCTCGAGGGCCAGGTGGTGCCGCAAGCGGTGAAGCTGCCGCTGGCGACGACCGAGGACCCGAACTTCAAGGACGGTGAGAGCTACTACAGCAAGGAAGGCGACAATTTCTTCGTCGGCAACTCCTTTCCGACCTGCGGCATCAACTTCACCGCCCAGGAAATCATGGGCCAGTCGGAACAGAACCAATAGCCACGGCCGAAAATAACCGTTGACGGCTGCCGGCGCCGATGGGGAACCTCCCCTCGGCGCCGGTTTGTCGCCGGCATGGCTTGGGACGCACGCGATGGACGGTTCTGCCCCCGCTCCCCTGTTCCGCATGGAAGGCGTCTCCAAGCGCTATGGCGGTGTCAGTGCGCTGACCAATGCCGACCTGACAGTCGAATCCGGTCGCATTCATGGCGTGCTCGGCGAGAACGGGGCCGGAAAATCCACGCTCATGAAGATCATGGCCGGCGTGGTCCAGCCCGACGACGGCCGGATGACAATGGATGGCAAGCCGGCCCGCTTTGCCACCCCGGCCGCGGCCAACGCCGCAGGCATCGTCTGCATCTTCCAGGAATTGTCGCTGGTGCCCGACCTTTCGGTCGCCGACAACATCTGCATCAGCAATCCGCCCAAGCGCTTCGGCATGATCGACGGCCGCGCGCAGCGCCGCATCGCCGAGGAAGCTCTGGCGCGCGCCGGCGGCGGGGACGTCCACCCGCTGGCGCCGGTCAAGGACCTGCCGCTCTCGCGCCGGCAGCTGGTTGAGATCGCCAAGGCCCTGGTACGCAACCCGCGCATCCTGATCCTCGACGAGGCGACTTCCGCGCTCACCGCCGCCGACGTGCGCAAGGTTTTCGCCGTGCTGAAGCGGCTGCGCTCGGAGGGCCTCGCTCTCCTCTATATCTCGCACCGCATGGCGGAGATCGCCGAACTCGCCGACGAGTGCACGGTATTCCGCAACGGCCGCAATGTCGGGACCTTCAAATCGGGCGCCAAGAGCGACACCGAGATCGTCGAGATGATGATCGGCCGCGAATACAGCCATGCTTTCCCGCCGAAGCCCGCGCCGAAGGCCGCCGGCGGCACGCCGGCGCTCGAGGTGCGCAATCTCTCCTGGAACAACCGGCTCAAGGACATTTCGCTGACCGCCCGCGCCGGCGAGATCGTGGGGTTGGGCGGCCTCGACGGCCAGGGCCAGCGCGAGCTGCTGCTGGCGCTCTTCGGCGTGCTCCGCAGCGCCACCGGCGAGGTCCTGATTGACGGCCGGAAAGTCTCCCTGACCTGTCCCAGCGATGCGAAGCGCGGCCATGTCGGCATGGCCCTCATCCCCGAAGACCGAAAGACCGAAGGGCTGATGCTGCCGATGTCGGTGCGCGACAATCTCTCGATGGCCTCGCTGTCGCGCCTGTCGCGCGGCGGCTTGGTGGACCGTGCGGCCGAGAACAAGGCGATCGACGAGATGATTTCGCTGCTGGCGATCAGGACCGACGGGACCGATGTGCCGGTCGGCACATTGTCCGGCGGCAATCAGCAGAAGATTGTCATCGCGAAGTGGCTGATGACCAGGCCCAGGGTCATCCTGCTGAACGACCCCACCCGCGGCATCGACGTCGGGACCAAGGCCGAAATCTATCAGCTCCTGCGCAAGCTCGCCGATGCCGGCGCGGCCATCCTGTTCTATTCGACCGACTACGATGAGCTGGTCGGCTGTTGCGACCGGGTGCTGGTATTCTACGACGGCGCGGTCGGCCGCGTCCTCTCCGGTGCCGAGATCACCGAACGCGCCCTGGTCGGCAGCGCGCTCAATCTCGGCAGCAGCCAGGCCGAGGCGGGCGCGCCCTCCCTGGCCGGGGCGGGGGCGGGGCGATGACCGATCGCGCGCTCTCGGCCCCGCAGCCGGGCGACTGGCGCTATTGGTTCGGGGAGCAGCGGGGCGCCCTGCTGGCGCTCGCGGTCTTCATCGTGATGTTCGCGATCTATACGGCGAACCACCCGGCCGGCTTCAGCGCGGACGTGGTCACCACGGCCGCGAGCAAGGGCGTGCTGCTGGCCCTGGTTGCCATCGCGCAGACCTTCGTCGTTTTGACCGCGGGCATCGACCTCTCGGTGGGCATGATCTTCGTGCTGTGCAACTGCGTCGCCTCCTATATCGTCATCGGCTCGCCCCTGGAGACGGCGCTCGGCGTGGCCGGCGTGCTGGCGACCGGCCTCGCGTGCGGGGCGCTCAACGGACTGATCGTGATCTATGGCCGGTTGCAGCCGATCGTGACCACGATTGCGACCGGTGCCGCCTTCTTCGGCCTGGCGCTGCTGCTCCGACCGCAGCCCGGGGGCGATGTCAACGAGGATCTGGCCGATTTCCTGACCGGCCAGTTCCCCGGCGGCATTCCGGCCAGCGCCGTCGCGCTTCTGGTCGTGGTGCTGGTGATCTGGATCCCGTTCCGCCGCTCCATGCTCGGACGCGTCGTCTATGCCGTCGGCTCGTCCGAGCCGGCGGCCTACATGTCGGGTCTGCATATCCGGCGCGCGAAGTTCGCCGCCTATGCGCTCGCCGGCCTGCTCGCCGCGATCGGCGGCCTCTTCCTCACCTTTGTCACCTATACCGGCGAGGCGTCCTCCGCCAACGCCAACACCTACACCTTGAACTCGATCGCCGCTGTGGTGCTGGGCGGCGTTTCGCTGTTCGGTGGCCGCGGCAGCGCGGTGGGCGCGATCTTCGGCGCACTCATCTTCCGCACCATCGGCGATCTTCTGTTCGTGTTCGACCTCGATCCGCTGTGGCAGCCGCTGTTCCTGGGCATTGTGCTGCTGGTCTCGGTCTGCCTCGGTTCCTTCCGCTTGATCCGCATCCGCAACCGTCTCGATCTGTTCGGGTGAGGCCGCCGATGACCAATCTCCTCGCCAACAATCCCGTGTTGCGCCGGTTCGACCCTGCGGTTCTGACGGCGTTCGGCTGCATCTTCGTCCTGCTGCTGATCGGCAGCATCATCAACCGGAACTTCCTCTCGCCGGAGTATCTGCTGCAGCAGCTCCAGGTCGGTTCCTTCCTTGCGCTCATCTCGACCGGCATGATGATCGTGATCCTGCTGGGGCAGATCGACCTTTCGGTACCGTGGATCATCACCGTCGGCGGCATGATGTCGACGGCGGCGGCCGGTTGGGGAGGGCTGGGCGCCACCTTCGCCATCCCGATCGGAATCCTGTGCGGCCTGGTCTTCGGTCTCATCAACGGCATCGGCGTCGCCTACCTGCGTGTCCCGTCGATGATCTTCACGCTCGGCATCAATGCGGTCGCGCAGGGGTTCATGATCGTCCGCACCGGCGGCGCCGCGCCTTTGGACATGGCGACGGACAGCATGCACGAGCTCGCGACCGGCCGGCTGATCCTCGGCATCCCGAATCCGGTCTGGGTCTGGATCGCGGTCGGTGCCGCGACGGTTTTTCTGCTGCGCCGGACCGTCTTCGGCCGCGCCGTCTACGCGATCGGCAACCGCGAGGTCGCGGCCTATCTCTCAGGGATCCGAACCCAGCGTGTGGTACTCGCAGCCTTCGCCATCTCCGGATCGCTCGCCGCCTTCGCCGGCGCGCTGCTTGCCGGCTACTCGACCAAGGCCTATCAGGGCATGGGCGATCCCTATCTCCTGCCGTCGATCGCCGCCGTGGTGCTCGGCGGAACCTCGATTCTGGGCGGCCGCGGCACCTATCTCGGCACCGTCGCCGGGATCATCCTGATCACCCTGCTGCAGTCGATCCTCTCGGTGGTGCAGATCGAGGAAGCCTTCCGGCAGTTGATCTACGGTACCGTCATCATTGCCATGCTGCTGGTCTACGGGCGACAGCGCGCGCAGACGTAGCCGCCTTCCGCCGCGTTTGTCCTGCGCGAGCCGTCAACGAAGATCAGAGGGGCACTGGGTGAACAAGCGGCGACGCTGTTCCCCGTCCAAGGTGAACGAAATACGGGCGGATCTCCAATATCTCATCGGGCAGCGGCCGGGAACCTTTTCTACCGATGGGCGTTGCTTTCCATCTGTGACAATTCGGGAAGAGGACGATGCGACCTTTGGCGATTCTCGGTATCGTGCTGATCGTGTTGGGCATTGCGGGCCTGGTGCTGGGGCGTTTCAGCTATACGACTGAGGAGAAGGTGCTCGATGTCGGTCCGCTCCAGGCGACGGCGGAGAAAGAGCACAGCATCGCTGTGCCCGACATTGCAGGCATCGCGGCCATCGTGGCAGGGGGATTCCTGGTCTATATCGGCCGCCGCCGCGCCTAGATCGAGCGTCGTCAGAGCGCCCGGACATCCCGCTTGGCGGCCTGCCAGGAATCGAGCTTCGCGCGCGCGCCGTTCCTCGTCGGATCCATCGCCTCGTCATGGCCGGGCCGCCTGGCCGTCAGCTCGATGACATAGCCGTTCGGATCGCGGAAATAGATCGAATCGATGAACCGGTGGTCGGAGATGCCGCGGACCTCGATCCCCGCGGCCTTGCCTTTCTCCATCATCCGTTCGAGCGCATCGCGCGGAACCTCCAGCGCGATATGCAGGTCGTAGTCGTGCTGGGGCTTGAATTCGAACGCCATGTCCGGCGCCTCGAAGAAGGCCAGGCACGACCCGTCATCCATTTTGTAGAACGTATGCAGCGTGCTGGTCTTGCGGCCGCTCTTGGTCTCGTTGATTTCCAGCGTGTTGCACAGCGGCAGGCCCAGGAACTCCTCGTAGAAGCGCCGCGTCTCTTCCGAATCCCGGCAACGATAGGCGTTGTGGTGCAGGCCCTTGATCATGGAATTCTCCACCGCCTCAGAGCGCGACGAATTTCTGCTCCTTGACCTGATCCACCAGGCCATAGAACACCTCGTTGACCTTGGGCCAGCTCTTCAGCTTCTTCATGTTGCCCAGCCAGCGCTGGACGTTCGGGTACTTGCCGAAGTCGCAGCGGATGACCTCGCCGAGCGTCACCAGGCCGGCGCCGAAGTAGTCGGCAATCGTGATCTGATCGCCGCACAGGTAGGGCTTGCCGGGCCCGATCCAGTATTGATCGAGCAGGGTCAGCCAGCCTTGCGCGCGCTCCTTGCCCCATTCGATCGTCGCGCTGTGGATCTCGTCGGTCCTGCGCTTGTGATGCGGGAAGACCTGCGGATAGATGAAGCCATAGGCCCAGTCGCGGTAGAAGTTGCTGTTGATCCAGTCCATCACCTCGTTGACCTTGGCGCGCTTCTTCAGGTCCTTCGGGTAGGCCGGTGAATCGACCTTGTCGGCGAGGTATTTGAGAATCGCCGAGCTCTCCGTCAGGCGGAAATCGCCGTCCTCCAGCACCGGCACCATGTGGTTCGGATTGACGGCAAGGAACGGCTCCTTGTAGTGCTCGCCGCTGAAAAGGTCGACGACCTGCTCCTCGACGGGAATATTGTTTTCGGCGATGAACAGCCGGACCGGCCGGCTCGTCATCGAGACGGGATGCATGTAGAGCTTCATAGCCAACCCCTCCCAGCTCTGGGCATTCGACCTTCAAGCCTACACCCGCCGGGCTGACCGGCAAAGGGAGCAGGCGCGGGCTGATCCAGCGGGATGGCGCCTACAGCTTCACCCACTTGCCGTCCCTGGCGGAGGATTTCACGGCGGCCTCGATGAAGGCGATGCCGCGGACGCCGTCTTCGACCGTCGGGAAGGTCACGGCTGGATCCATCCTCTTGTTCGATCTGGCCGCGCGGATGGCGGCGGCGATCTCGGTATAGAGGTTGGCGAAGCCTTCCAGATAGCCTTCCGGATGGCCGGGGGGCACGCGCGTCACCCGCGCCGCCGCAGCGTTGGCACTTGGCGTGCCGCGCGACAGGATCTGCGGGGCCTTGTTGAACGGCGACCAGATGAGCTGGTTGGGATGCTCCTGCCACCACTCAAGCCCGCCCCTGGTGCCATAGACCCGGAGCTTCAGGTTGTTCTCGTTCCCCGGCGCCACCTGGCTCGCCCACAGCATGCCCTTCGCGCCGCCCTTGAACCGCATCATGATGTGCACGTTGTCGTCGAGCTTGCGGCCCTTCACGAAGCTGGTGAGGTCGGCGCTGAGCCGATCCAGCTCCAGGCCGGTGACGAAGGAGGCGAGGTTGTAGGCGTGCGTGCCGATGTCGCCCAGGCATCCGCCGGCGCCGGCGCGCCTGGGATCGTTGCGCCAGACCGCCTGCTTCTGGCCGGTATCCTCGATCTTCTCGGTCAGCCAGTCCTGCGGATATTCCACCTGCACCAAGCGAAGCTGCCCCAGCTCGCCGGCCGCGACCATGGCGCGGGCGTGGCGCACCATCGGATAACCGGTGTAGTTGTGGGTGAGGGCAAAGATGCGGCCGCTGCCCTTCACTGCCTTCCGCAGCGACAAGGCTTCCTTCAAATTGACCGTCAAGGGCTTGTCGCAGATCACGTGGATGCCGGCCTTCAGGAAGGCTTTCGAGACCGGCGCGTGCATGTCGTTGGGCGTGGCGATCGCGACGGCCTCGATGCCGTCCGGCCGCCTGGCCTCCGCTTTGGCCATGGTCTCGTAGTCGCCGTAGATGCGGTCCGGCGGCAACCCCAGCGCCTGGCCCGAGCGCTTCGCCTTCTCCGGCGTGGCCGAAAGGGCGCCGGCAACGAACACGTAGTGGTCGTCCATCCGGGCGGCCAGGCGATGCACGGCGCCGATGAAGGCGCCCTCGCCCCCGCCGACCATTCCCAGGCGTATGCGTGTTTCCGCGCTTTCCCTGCTGCGGCCTTCGATCGGCATGGTCTTTTCCCTTCCCCCTACGCTCGAATGCCGAGCATGCGCCGGTTGGCCTTCAAGTCGGTGCCGCCGGCTGCGAAATCGTCGAACGCCTTCTCCGTCACGCGAATGATGTGGTCGCGGATGAAGGCCGCGCCTTCGCGCGCGCCCTCCTCGGCATCCTTGATGCAGCATTCCCATTCCAGCACCGCCCAGCCCTTGAAGCCATGCTGGGCGAACTTGGAGAAGATGGAGCGGAAGTCGACCTGGCCGTCGCCGAGCGAGCGAAAGCGTCCCGCGCGGTTGATCCAGGACTGGAACCCGCCATAGACGCCGGTGCGGCCGTTCGGATGGAGCTCGGCATCCTTCACGTGGAACATCTTGATGCGGTCGTGGTAGATGTCGATGTATTCGAGATAGTCGAGCGCCTGCAGCACGAAGTGCGACGGATCGTAGAGGATGTTGCAGCGCGGATGATCCTTCACCCGCTCCAGGAACATCTCGAACGTCACGCCGTCGTGCAGGTCCTCGCCGGGGTGCACTTCGTAGCATACATTGACGCCCACCTTGTCGAACGCATCCAGGATCGGTTTCCAGCGTCTCGCCAGCTCGTCGAATGCCATCTCCACCAGGCCGGCCGGGCGCTGCGGCCAGGGATAGAAATACGGCCAGGCGAGCGCGCCCGAGAATGTCACATGATCCGTCAGCCCCATGTTCTTCGAGGCCTTGGCGGCCAGCATCATCTGCTTCACCGCCCATTCCTGGCGCGCCTTGGGGTTGCCGCGCACCTTGGGGTCGGCGAAGCCGTCGAACGCGGAATCGTAGGCGGGATGCACCGCCACCAGCTGCCCCTGCAGGTGGGTCGAAAGCTCGGTGATCTCGATCCCGTGCTTGGCTGCGGTTCCCTTGACCTCGTCGCAATAGTCCTTGGAGCGCGCGGCGAGGCCGAGGTTGAACAGCCGCTTGTCCCAGCTCGGCATCTGCACGCCCTTGAAGCCGAGTTTCGCGGCCCACTTGCAGATCGAATCCAGCCCGTTGAACGGCGGCTTGTCGCCAGCATACTGGGCAAGAAAGATCGCAGGCCCCTTGATGGTGGTCATCGCCATGGTGCTGTCCCTCCCGATGAAGCGGCCGCGCGGTCTCGCGCCGCGTCGGCGCATGGATGATCACAGATAGCTGTTGACCAGGTTCTCCAGATACTCCTGCCTGCCGGAATGCGGCTGCGGCTCGGTATTCTTCGCCTCGACCCGCGCGGCCAGGTCGGCCAGCGAGCATTTGCCGGCGAGGATAGCCTTTCCTTCCGGGCTGTCCCAGGCAGCGTAGCGATCCTTGACGTGGCGGGCGAGGGCGCCGTCCTCGATCATCTTCGCCGCGATCAGCAGGCCGCGCGCACCGACATCCATGCCGCCGATATGTCCATGGAGCAGATCGTCCGGCTCCAGCGATTGCCGCCGGATCTTGGCATCGAAATTCAGCCCGCCGGTTGTGAAGCCGCCGCCCTGGACGATGTGATACATCGCATAGGCGGCTTCCGGGATGTTGTTGGGGAACTGGTCGGTATCCCAGCCGAGCTGCGCATCACCGCGGTTCATGTCGATCGAGCCGAAGATGCCGAGCGCGACCGCCAGCGCGATCTCATGCTCGAAGGAATGACCGGCAAGCGTCGCGTGGTTGGCTTCGATGTTGACCTTCACCTCGTGCTCGAGGCCGTAGCGCTTCAGGAAGCCGTAGACCGAAGCGACATCGAAATCGTACTGGTGCTTGGTCGGCTCGCGCGGCTTGGGCTCGATCAGGATGGTGCCCTTGAAGCCGATCTTGTGCTTGTGCTCGACCACCAGGGAAAGGAACCGGCCGTACTGGTCCAGCTCGCGCCCGAGGTCGGTGTTGAGCAGGGTTTCATAGCCTTCGCGCCCGCCCCATAGCACGTAGTTGAGGCCCCCGAGCTCGTGGGTGATCTCCAGCACGTTCTTCACCTGTGCGGCGGCGTAGGCGAAGATTTCGGGATCCGGATTGGTCGCCGCGCCCGCCATGTAGCGCCGGTTGGAGAACAGGTTGGCGGTGCCCCACAGCAGCCCGACCTTGGTCTCCTCCATCTTGCGCGCGAACAGTTCCGCGATCTGTCGCACGTTGCGGTTGGAGTCCGCGATCGTGGCGCCCTCCGGCGCGACATCGCGATCGTGGAAGGTGAAGAACGGCGCCCGCAGCAGGTGGAACATCTCGAACGCGATATCGGCCTTCTGGCGCGCCATCTGCATCGGATCGCCCGCCTGCATCCAGGGCCGCTGGAAGGAATCGCCGCCGAAGGGATCCGTGCCCGGCCAGACGAAGCTGTGCCAATAGCAGACCGCAAAGCGCAGGTGGTCCTCCATGCGCTTGCCAAGCACCTTCCTGTCGGGATCGTAGTATTTGAAGGCGAGGGGGTTCTTGGAGCCTGGTCCCTCGCAAGGGATCGGCTGCTCCGGTCCGAAGAACTTGCTCATCGGGTCGCCTCCTTGATGGCGGGATAGAGCTTGCGATAGCGCGCGAAGGACTCGGCATAGGCATCGCGCAGGCCCGGGCGCGGTTCCAGCGTCTCCGTTCGCTTCGGCGGCTTGCAGACATCGGCCGGGGCCTCTCCGGTTGCCGCCATGCGTCCCAGCAGCGCCGCGCCCATGGCGCCGCTGACTTCGCTGTCGGCCAGCCGGCTGACCGGCAGATCCAGCACATTGGCCATGATCGCCAGCCACTGGCGCGAGCGCGCACCGCCGCCGATGGCATCGACGGACTTCAGGTCCGTGCCGGCCACGCGCAGGGCCTCCAGGCAATCGCGCAGCGCGAAGGCGACGCCTTCCATGACCGACTGCGTGAGCGTCGCGCGCGAAGTGTCATGCGACAGCCCGGCGAACGCGCCTCGGATGTCGGCATCGTTGTGCGGCGTCCGCTCGCCGGAGAGGTATGGCAGGAACGTCACGTCGCTCGGCCGGCCAGGCGTGTCGCCCAGCTCCTTCAGCAGTTCGGGCTCGGCGACGCCGACGACGCCCGACAGCCAGGACAGGCACGACGCGGCCGACAGGATGACGCCCATCTGGTGCCAGGTATCCGGCACGCAATGGCAGAAGGCGTGGACCGCCGCGGTCGTGTTGGGCGCGAAGCCCGCTGTGGTTGCCCACAGCACGCCGGAAGTGCCGAGGGAAACGAATGCATCGCCGGGACGAATGGCGCCGAGCGCCACCGCGCCAGCCGCATTGTCGCCAGCGCCGCCGGCGATGACCGGCGGTTTCGCCATGCCCCAGCGCTGCGCCAGTTCCGCGCGCAAGCGGCCGGCCGGCGCGGTGCCCTCGACCAGCGCCGGCATGTGGTCCAGCGACAGGTCCGTGGCCTCCAGAGCCGCCCTCGACCAGGCGCGCTTGCCGACCTCGAGCCAGGCGGTGCCGGAGGCATCCGACATGTCTTCGATGAAGTCTCCGCTCAGCCGGTAGCGCAGATAGGCCTTGGGCAGCAGCACCTTGGCGATGCGAGCGAAAATCGCCGGCTCGTGCTTCCTGACCCAGACCAGCTTGGGCGCGGTGAACCCAGGCAGGGTCGGATTGCCGGTGATGCGGCCGAGCTCCGGCAGGCGCCGCTCCAGCTCGCGGCATTCGCACGCCGACCGCACGTCGTTCCACAGGATGCAAGGCCGCAGGACCTTGCCGCCATTCTCGATCAAGGTGGCGCCGTGCTGCTGTCCCGACAGCCCGATGCCGCGCACGGCCGCCATCTCGCGCGGCGCTTCGGCGGCCAGGCGATCAAGGCTCGCGACCGTCGCGGTCCACCAGCTCTCGGGATCCTGCTCGGAAAAGCCCGGCGCCGGGCGGCTGACCTGCAGCGGTGCCGACGCGCTGGCGATCAGCCGGCCATCCTCGCCAACCAGGATACTCTTGATCGAAGACGTGCCGAGATCGATGCCGATGAACATGGCGGTGCGACGGATCAAGGCAGATTGTCGCGCAGGAAGATGTCGATGCGGATCCGCTCCTGGTCATCGATCACCGGCTGGTTGGCGCAGCGCGCCAGCAGGATGCGCGCGGCGGATCGCGCCTCGTGCCCGGGATCCTGGTTGATGATCGCGGCCATCGTCCCATGGATCAGGTAGCTTCGCGAGTAGTTCGTCAGTTCGTGGGCGATGAAGATCACGTCGCGGCTGCGGCCGGCGGCCCCCAGCGCTTCCGCGATGCCGCGATTGCCGGCGCCGACCGAGTAGATGCCGACCAGATCCGGCTGCTCGGCCAGCAGCCGCTCGGCCACCGCACGGCAGCGTTGGGTATCGTCGCGGCCTTCGATGGCAGGCAGCGGCGAGAGGTGAGGGAACTCGGACCCGATCACCTGCTGGAACCCGAACATGCGTTCGGCATGGTCGCGCAGCGCCAGGCTCCCGGCGATGAGCCCGACCGGCCCGCCACGCCTGCCCGCGAAGCGTCCCATCAACGTCGCGACTGTCCGGCCCGCCGCCGAATTGTCGATTCCCACATAGCGGTGCCGGCGCGAGTTCGGCACGTCAGAGACCAGGGTCACCACCACCATGCCGGCCTCGACCATCGCATTGATGGCATCGCGCACCACCGGGTGATCGAGCGCCACCGTCGCCACGCCGTGGTACTGGCCGATGAGGCCGCGCAGCGTATCCCCCAGGACGTGGGGATCGAACACGTCGACGCGCAGCAAATCGCCATAGGCCTGCTGCTCGGCCAGCGACAGCAGCGTGCGCTCCACCTGGGCGGCCAGCAGGCTCATGAAGGTATTGGTGCCGGTCGGCAGCACGAAGCAGAACTGGTACTGGATGCCACGCGCCAGGCGCACCGCCGCCGGATCGGGCCGATAGCCGAGCCGCACCAGCGACTGCTCCACGCGTTCCATCGTCCGCGGGCTGACACCGGGGCGGCGATTGAGCACGCGATCGACCGTCGCGAGGCTGACGCCCGCGGCTTCCGCGACGTCGACCAGGGTGGTGCGTCGATGGCGGTTGGACATGACAGCCAGCTTGCCCGGCCCCTGTGACGTGTGCAACTCATTTTGACGGAAGAACCTCACTATCGGTGATGTGTTGTTGAGCGTCGGCAAATGATGTTTAGTTGCGGGATCAGGTGAAGGAGCCCCCAGATTGCTGCATTGCAGCGAACAATGCTGGCAACAACAGGAACTTTTCTTGCAATGTTTAGTATTTTTGTGTAACACTAAACATCACGACGGGGCCGCGTGAACAGGGTCAGGGTGCGGCACGGCGGGATCAACAAGCATAAAATGTCCCAATCGCTGCCAAGCGGGCGGGATTGGGTCTCCCGGCGACAGGGCGCCAGGAGCCATCTCAACAGTGGGAGGAAAATCAAATGAGGAAGTTGTTGGCGAGCGCCTGTGCGCTGGCTGCGGCCATCGCATTTGCGCCGGTCGGCCAAGCGAAGGCCGAGACGATCACGCTGTGCTGGGCGGCCTGGGACCCGGCCAATGCCTTGGTCGAGCTGTCGAAAGATTTCACCAAGGCATCCGGCATCGACATGAAGTTCGAGTTCGTGCCGTGGCCGAACTTTGCCGACCGCATGCTCAACGAGCTCAATTCCGGCGGCAAGCTGTGCGACCTCCTGATCGGCGATTCGCAATGGATCGGCGGCTCGGCCGAGAACGGCTACTACGTGAAGCTGAACGATTTCTTCGACAAGGAAGGAATCAAGATGTCGGACTTCGCGCCCGCCACCGTCTATGCCTATTCGACCTGGCCCAAGGGCACGCCGAACTACTGGGCGCTGCCGGCGATGGGCGATGCCAACGGCTGGTTCTATCGCAAGGACTGGTTCGCGAAGCCCGAGCTGCAGGCGGAGTACAAGCAGAAATACGGCCGCGACCTGGCGCCGCCCAAGACCTGGGATGAGCTGAAGGACACTGCCGAGTTCTTCCAGAACCGCGAGATCGACGGCAAGAAGGTCTATGGCGCCGCGATCTTCACCGAGCGGGCTTCCGAGGGCGTCACCATGGGTGCGAGCTCGGCGCTCTATGCCTACGGTTTCAAGTACGAGAACACGCCCGGCAAGTACGACATGGAGGGCGCGGTCAACTCACCCGACGCGGTGAAGGGCCTCGAGATGTACAAGGCCATCTACAAGTGCTGCACCCCTCCGGGCTATACCGACAGCTACATGGGCGAAGGGCTCGACGCGTTCAAATCGGGCCAGGTCGCCATGATGATGAACTGGTTCGCCTTCATGCCGGGCATGGCCAAAGACGAGAATGTCGGCAAGGTCACCGGTTTCTTCGTCAATCCGAGCGAGACGGTCGAGGCCTCGACGCTCGGCGGGCAGGGAATCTCCGTCGTCGCCAACACCGACCACATGGACGCCTCGCTGGCCTACATCAAGTGGTTCGCCCAGCCCGACGTGCAGAAGAAGTGGTGGTCGCTCGGCGGCTATTCCTGCCACAACGCCGTGCTGAACGACCCGGGCTTCAAGGATTCGCAGCCCTTCGCGGCCCAGTTCCTCGACGCCATGGGCCATGTGCAGGATTTCTGGCAGGAGCCGTCCTATGCCTCGCTGCTGCAGGCGGCGCAGAAGCGCCTGCATGACTATGTCGTTGCCGACCAGGGCACGGCCAAGGATGCGCTCGACGGCCTGATCACCGACTGGACTGCGATCTTCCAGGAGGAAGGCAAGATCCAGTAGCCGGCCATTTCTCCCCGCGACGGCATCCCCGGACCGAAAGCCGGGGATGCCGCAGGAGCCAGGATTCGCATGCCCGATATCGATGCCATTGCAGGCCGCGTCGCGACGGCAACCCCGCCCAAGCTTGGACGGATGGTGCGCGGCCTGTCCGACCGCTCGATCGCCTGGATCTTCGTCGCGCCGACGATCATCCTGCTGCTGGCGATCAATATCTTTCCGCTGTTCTGGACGATCTATCTTTCCTTCACGAACTATGCATCGAACCGGCCCAACCGGCCGATCATCAATGTCGGGCTCAAGTGGTACCATGACATCCTGAACTCGCCGGAGGTGTGGGGCGCCATGCAGGCGACCGCCCATTTCGTGTTCTGGACCATCGTGTTCCAGACGCTGATCGGCTTCGGCCTCGCCTATCTCATCGACCGCAAGTTCCGCGGCCACGCCTTCTGGACGACCATCATCCTGATCCCGATGATGCTGTCGCCGGCGGTGGTCGGCAATTTCTGGAAGTTCCTCTATCAGCCGCAGATCGGCCTGTTCAACTACGCCGTTTCCTTCTTCACCGGGATTCCACCGTCCTCGTTCGAGATGCTGGGTTCCGTGACCTTGGCGCCGTGGGCGATCGTGATCGTCGACACCTGGATGTGGACGCCCTACGTGATGCTGATCTGCCTGGCCGGGCTGCGATCGATCCCGGACCACATCTATGAGGCGGCGGAGGTCGATCGCGCGTCGAAGTGGCGGCAGTTCTGGTCCATCACGCTGCCGATGGCGCTGCCCTTCATCATGCTGGCGGTGCTGTTCCGCGGCATCGAGAACTTCAAGATGTTCGACATGGTGGTGCTGCTGACCGGGGGCGGCCCGGGCTCGACCACCGAGCTCGCCTCCATCACGCTCAAGCGCCAGGCGTTCGAAGCCTACCGCACCGGCTATTCCTCGGCCTTCGCCATCATCCTGTTCGTCGTGGTGTTCGGCCTGGCGAACATCTACGTCAAGGCCCTGAACAAGGTGAAGCAGCGATGAACGGCGCCGTCACCACTGCGCATTCCGTCGTTGAGCCGTCGGCGGCCTCGAAGCGGATCGCCGGGTTCCTGGTGATCCTCTATGCGCTCGTCACCATGGTGCCGCTGGCCTGGATCTTCACCACCGGCTGGAAGACGCCGCCGGACTCGATCTCCTACCCGCCCAAGGTGGTGTTCGATCCCTCGCTCGAAGGCTATTGCAACCTCTTCACCACGCGCAGCCGCCAGACCCAGGATTTCATCGAGCAGCTCGGCCCGCCGGAGGGCACCTGCGACACGGTCACGCGCAAGCGTGAGATGGTGATCGTCGGCCCGTCGAACTATCTTCCGCGCTTCGTCAATTCGCTGATCATCGGCTTCGGGTCGACGTTCCTGGCGGTCTCGCTCGGCGTGCTCTCGGCCTATGCCTTCTCGCGCTTCAAGATCCCGCTGGCCGACGACCTGCTGTTCTTCATCCTCTCGACGCGCATGATGCCGCCGATCGCGGTGGCGATCCCGATCTATCTCATGTACCGCAAGGTCGGGCTGTCGGATTCCGCGCTCGGCATGATCCTGCTCTACACCGCTGTGAACGTCTCGCTCGCGGTCTGGCTGCTCAAGGGCTTCATCGACGAGATCCCGCGCGAGTACGAGGAGGCGGCGATGGTCGACGGCTATTCCAGGCTGCACGCCTTCTTCAAGGTGGTGCTGCCGCAGGCCTCGACCGGCATCGCGGCGACAGCGATCTTCTGCCTGATCTTCGCCTGGAACGAATATGCGTTCGCGGTGCTGCTGACCTCCGGCAAGGCGCAGACCGCGCCGCCCTTCATCCCGACCATCATCGGCGAGGGCGGGATGGACTGGCCGGCGGTCGGCGCCGGGACGACCCTGTTCCTGATCCCGATCGTCGTCTTCACCGTGCTGCTGCGCAAGCACCTGCTGCGCGGCATTACCTTCGGCGCGGTGCGCAAATGACCGGGCAGGTTCATATGATGCCGGCCAGGCGGCGCTGGCCGCGCTGGGCCCGCCGCCGGCCGATGGAGAACGCGGCGGTCGCACTGATCATCCTCGGCGTCGTCATGCTGGTGCAGCCCTTCTCCATTGGCCTCTACGGCTGGTCCTTCGGCGTGGTGCTGGCGGGCACCTTGATGTTCACCGTCGTCAGCAAGTTCCCGGAGTAGGCGATGGCCGAGATCCGGGTCGAGAGCCTGCACAAGAGCTTCGGCGATTTCGCCGCGGTCAAGGATTCCAGCTTCGTCGTGGAGAATGGCGAGTTCTTCGTCCTGCTCGGCCCGTCGGGCTGCGGCAAGACCACCACCTTGCGCATGGTTGCCGGGCTCGAACTGCCGACCTCCGGCCGCATCCTGCTGGGCGGCGAGGATGTGACGTTCAAGCGCGCGGCCGAGCGCGATATCGCATTCGTGTTCCAGCTGTTCGCGCTCTATCCCCACATGAACGTGCGCAGCAACATCGGGTTCTCGCTCAAGTGCCAGGGCATGAAGACGGCCGAGATCAGGCGCCGGGTCGCGGAGGCGGCGCGCATCCTCAGGATCGAGCACATTCTCGACAAGCCGGTCTCGGGCCTTTCCGGCGGCGACCGGCAGCGCGTCGCGCTGGGCCGCGCGATCGTGCGCGAGCCGATGTGCTTCCTGATGGATGAGCCGCTGGGCGCGCTCGATTCCGAGTTCCGGCACCTGATGTGCGCCGAACTGCGCAGTCTGCACAACCGCCTGAAGGCGACCACGGTCTATGTCACCCACGACCAGCTCGAAGCCATGTCCATGGCGGACAAGGTCGCGGTCATGAACCACGGCGTGATCGAGCAGTTCGGCCCGCCGCAGGAGATCTATGCGCGGCCCGCCACCATGTTCGTGGCGGACTTCATCGGTTCGCCGCCGATGAATTTCCTGCACTTCCATTCCGGCATCCGGCGCGGCGCCAATGAGGCGCGCCTCGGGGATGCCGTGGTGAAGATGCCGGCTCTGCGCGAGGACGTGGCGCCCCGGGACCTCGCGCTCGGCGTGCGGCCGGAGCATGTGGCATTCGACGACAGCTCGGCCCTGCGCGGCTCGGTCTACGGCAGCGAGTACCTGGGCACAACCCAGATCGTCACCGTCAACACGCCGTTCGGGCAGGTAAAGGCCCGGACCAAATCGACCGGCGAGGTGAAACCGGGCGCGAATGTGGGCCTGCGCTTCGCCGCGGAGCGATTGTCGCTGTTCGACAAGGAGAGCGGTCGCGTCGTGCGTTCGGTCCTGTTCGAAGGGACGGCCCATGGCTGAGGTTCGCCTCGAGCAGGTCGAGAAGAGGTTCGGCGAGATCACGGCCGTCACCGGCATCGACCTTACGGTCGGCGACGGCGAGTTCGTGGCTCTGCTTGGCCCGACCGGCGCCGGCAAGACCACCACGCTGCGCCTGATCGCCGGCCTCGAGAAGCCGGATCGCGGGCGCATCTCCATCGGAGGGAACGATGCGACGGCGCTCTCGCCCATGGAGCGCAATGTCGCCTTCGTGTTCCAGCAATACTCGCTCTATCCGCATCTCAGCGTCTACGACAACCTGGCCTTTCCGCTGCGCTCGCCCGTGCGCAGGGTCGACGAGGCGACGGTGCGGCAGGCCGTGGAGCGGGTCGCCAGGCTGCTGCGCATCGAGCAGAAGCTGCAGAACCGCGCCACGCGTCTGTCGGGCGGCGAGATGCAGCGGGTCGCCATCGGCCGCGCTCTGGTGCGCTCGCCATCGATCTATCTGATGGACGAGCCGCTGTCCTCGCTCGATGCCAAGCTGCGGGCGGAACTGCGGCTGGAGCTGAAGCATATCCAGCAGGACCTGGGCGCGACCGTCCTCTATGTCACGCACGACCAGACCGAGGCCATGACCATGGCCAACCGGATCGGCGTGCTCGATCGCGGGCGGCTGGTGCAGATCGGATCGCCGCGGGAGATCTACGAATCGCCCCGCAACGTCTACGTCGCGACGCGCCTCGGCATGCCGTCGATCAACCTGCTGCCGCCGTCGGTCTTTCCCGCGCATCAGGCGCCGGCCGGCACCAGGACCATCGGCGCGCGAACCGAGCATGTCGCCATCGCACGCGCCAACGGCGGCGCCCACGCCAAGGTCGAGTGGATCGAGCATCTCGGCGACCAGAACCACATGCATCTCGCGATCGACCAGCACAAGCTGGTGACCTTGGTCGACCCCGGCATCGATCTCACGGTGGGGGATGCAGTCGATATCGCGCTGCACCGGCCGCTCTATTTCGGCGCGGACGGCGAACGGATTCGAGGAGCATAGTCGAATGGCATCGGATGCGGACCTGAAGGCCGAGCTGGTGAAGGCGGCGGCGGCCACGATCGACGGGCATGCCGGCGAACTGACGACCCTCGACCAGGCGATCGGCGACGGCGATCATGGCATCAACATGAAGCGGGGCTTCGATGCCGTGCTGGCTGATGCGGCGAACCTCAGCGCCAAACCCTGGCCGGATTTCCTGAAGGGCGTCGGCACCATGCTGGTGATGAAGGTGGGCGGCGCCGCCGGCCCGCTGTACGGAACGCTTTTCATGGCGCTGGGCAAGGATCTGCCGGCCGCCCCCGTCCGCGCCGATCTGGTGCGCGCCTTCCGGGCGGCGGTCACGGCGGTGCAGGCGCGCGGCAAATCGGAGCGCGGGCAGAAGACCATGCTCGACGTGCTGGTTCCGGTCGCCGAGTTGCTGGAGGCGGGCGGGGCGACGGCGACAGCCGTCATCCGTGCCGCCCACGCGGCGGCGGACGCGACGATTCCCATGAAGGCCATCCGCGGGCGCGCGTCATTCCTGGGCGACCGGTCGATCGGCCACATGGATCCCGGCGCGCGTTCATCGGCGCTCATCATCGAGGCCATCGGTTCCGTGCTGGAGAAGGCGTGATGGACAGCGTCGGCGTCGTCATCGTCTCGCATTCGCCCAAGGTAGCCGAGGGCACCGCCGACATGGTGCGCCAGATGGTCGGCACGGAAGTGCCTTTGGCCTGGACCGGCGGCAATCCCTCCGGCGGGCTCGGCACCGATGTCGGCCAGATCATGTCCGCCATCGACCGCGCCTGGTCCGATGCCGGCGTCGTGGTGCTGGTCGATCTGGGCGGGGCGGAAACCAACAGCGAGATGGCGATCGAGATGCTGCCGAGCGACCGGCGGAGCAGGGTGCTGATCTGCAACGCGCCGCTGGTCGAGGGCGCGGTGGTGGCGGCAACCGAAGCGGCCGGCGGCTCCAGTGTCGAGACGGTACGGCAGACGGCGGAGGAATATTCGGCGCGATGAGCAGCGGGACCGTCACGCAAGCCGCAGTCAAGGGCGCGATCCTCATCGAGCATGAGGTCGGCCTGCACGCGCGCCCGTCGGTCAAGCTGACCAGGCTCGCCAAGACCTTCGCCAGCAGGATTGAGCTCGGCCTCAGCGAAGACGGCCCATGGATCGATGCCAAGAGCATCGTGAGGGTGATGGCGTTCAAGGCGGTCAAAGGCGCCACCTTGCATTTCCGCGCCGATGGCGAGGATGCCAACGCGGCGGTGGCCGCGCTGATCGCGCTGGTGCGCCGCGATTTCGACGAGAGCCGCGGCGATGGGTGAGTTGCGCCTGACCGGCCGGCCCGCTTCGCCGGGCCTGGCGCTGAGCCGCCTGTTCGTGCTGCAGGACGCTGCGGACGCCGACATGCTGCCGGCGGGCGACCCGGGCGACGAGGCGGCGCGCCTACACTGCGCGATCGGAGCCGCGATCGCACAGATCGAAGAGATCTCGCTCGCAGCCGCCGCGGATGCGCGCGACATCCTGGAATTCCAGATTGCCATGCTGGGCGACGAGGCTCTGGCAGAGGGTGCCTTTGCGGCGATTGCCGGCGGCCGGAGTGCCTACGCGGCATGGCGCGCCGCACTCGACGCCCAGATCAGGGACTATGAGAATGCGGGCGACGAGTATTTCCGGGCGCGCGCGGCCGACCTTGAGGATCTGCGCGACCGCGTGTCTGCCATCCTGTCCGGCGGAGCGCAGCAAGCCGTACCGTCCGGAACGGTACTGGTTGCGCGCGACCTGCCGCCGTCGCGCTTCCTCGGCATCGATTGGCAGGCAGGGTCTGCGATCGCTCTCGCCGGCGGCAGCCCGACCAGCCATGTCGCATTGCTGGCCCGCGCGCGCGGCGTTCCGATGGTGGTCGGGCTCGGCGCGGACGTGATGGCGGTGCCGAGCGGCCAGGAAGCCATGGTGGATGGCGAGCAGGGCACGCTGGTGATCGCTCCCGCTGCAGCGACCCGTGCCGCCGCCAAATCGCGGGAGGTCGCGTTCAACCAACGGCGCGCGCTGGCCGAGAAGTTCCGGCGCCAGCCCGCGCGGCTGCCGAGCGGAGAGCCGGTGACCGTGATGATCAATGCCGCAGGGCCGGATGAGCTCTCGCTGCTCGATCCCGCGATCTGCGATGGCATCGGGTTGGTACGCACCGAGTTCCTGTTCCACGGCGGCGCGCTGCCGGACGAGGAGACGCAGTGCCGCGCCTATTGCCGCATCCTGGACTGGGCGGCCGGCCGCCCCGTGACCATCCGCACCCTCGATGCCGGCGGGGACAAGCCGATCGTGGGTCTCACCATCGATAGCGAGGCCAACCCGTTCCTCGGCACACGCGGGATCCGCCTGTCGCTGCTGAGGCCGGACGTGTTCCGCGTGCAATTGCGCGCCTTGTGCCGCGCCGCCGCGCGCGGACAGCTGAAGGTCATGCTGCCGATGGTGACGACGCCGCGCGATCTGGCCGAGGCGCGGGCTCATCTGACTGCCGTGATTGGCGAGCTGACGGCCCGGCGGGTGCCTCATGCCGTCCCGCCGCTCGGCATCATGGTGGAGGTGCCCGCCGCGGCGATCGCGATCGATCGCTTCGATGCCGACTTCTATTCCATCGGGTCCAACGACCTGACGCAATATGTGATGGCGGCGGCGCGCGACATCGCCGCGCTGGCGGACTATACGGACGCCGCCGATCCCGCCGTGCTGAGCCTGATCGCGCGCGTGGTCGAGCATGGCAAGCGGACGAGGCGAGAGGTCAGCCTGTGCGGCGATGCGGCGTCCGATCCGGCGCTGATTCCCGCCTTGCTGGGTACTGGCCTGCGGTCGCTGTCTGTCTCGGCCCCCTCGGTCGGGCTGGTCAAGGCCGCCATCGCGGACGCGCTCGATCGGTGACGACCATGGCCGACGAAAGCGATCGCTCGAACGATGTCAACTGGATGGCCGAATACAAACGAGTCCTGCTGCGTGTGCTGGACCTGCGCCCCTCCGGCATGCGCCAGCGGCTGGCCGACGCGCTCGGCGCCAACCGCAGCTTCGTTTCGCAGATCACCAATCCCGCCTATCCGGTGCCGATCCCGCCACGCCATGTCGAGATCATCTTCGACGCCTGCCGCTTTCCGGACGCGGATCGGCGTGCGTTCCTGGAGGCCTACGAGCGGGCCCACCCCGGACGCCTGCAGCAGCCGCACCGGCCAAGCCCGCATCTGCGCCACGTCACGCTCTACGTGCCGGATCTCAACGACCCAGCCAAGAACGCGGAACTGGATAAGATGCTGGGCGACATGGCCATGCGGATGGCGGCGCTGATCTCCGGCCAGCACGGCGAAGACGATGGATCGAAGGAATAGGAGAGGACGATCGTGAAAAAGCTCATCAACGGAGTCGAAACCCTGCTGAGCGAAAGCCTTTCCGGCTTCGCCGCCGCGCATGCCGACATCGTCGCGCTGGGCGAGGAGGGCAAGTTCGTGCGCCGCCGCGACCTGAAGCAGGGCAAGGTCGGCCTCCTCTCCGGCGGCGGGTCCGGCCACGAACCGCTGCATGCCGGCTTCGTCGGACTCGGCATGCTGGACGCGGTGTGCCCGGGTCAGGTCTTCACCTCGCCGACGCCGGACCAGATGCTGGCGGCTGCGGAGGCGGTGGAAACCGGCGGCGGCGTGCTGTTCATCGTGAAGAACTATGAAGGCGACGTGATGAACTTCGCCATGGCGGCTGAGATGGCGACCGGCAGGGTCGCGACAATCGTGACCGACGATGACGTGGCGGTCGAGACCTCGACTTATTCGACCGGCCGGCGCGGCGTTGCCGGCACGCTGATCGTCGAGCGCATGGTCGGCGCCGCGGCCGAGCGCGGCGCCGACCTCGATGCGCTGCAGGCGCTGGGCCGGCGCGTGAACGCGCGGACCCGCTCCATGGGCGTCGCGTTGACCAGCTGCACGGTCCCAGCCGCCGGCAGGCCGACCTTCCAGCTCGGCGAGGACGAGATGGAAATGGGCGTCGGCATCCATGGCGAGCCGGGCCGGCGCCGGGTCAAGCTGGCGGCGGCCGACGCCATCGCGGACGAGATGATGGGCGCCATTCTCGGCGACCTGAAGCTCAAATCCGGCAGCGAGGCGTTGCTGCTGGCCAACGGTTTCGGTGGCACGCCGGCGATGGAGCTCTACCTGATGTATAATGCTGCGCGCAGAATTTTGGATGGCAAGGGCATCAAGGTACTGCGCTCACTGGTCGGATCCTACGTCACGTCGCTGGAGATGGCCGGCTGCTCGCTCACGGTCTCGGCGCTCGACGGCGAACTGACCGCGCTCTGGGATTCGCCGGTCCACACAGCCGCGCTGCGCTGGGGAATCTAGCCGCGGCTGAGTGCCCGGTATCGCCGCAGATGATATTCCTCGTCGCCGAGCATCAGGCGGATCATCGTCAGCCGTTTGAAGTAGTGCCCGGCGGCGTATTCATCGGTCATGGCGATGCCGCCATGCAGCTGGATCGCCTCCTCGCCGACATGGCGCGCCGCGCGCCCGACCTGCGCCTTGGCGGCGGAGACGGCGCGACTGCGCGCCCGCGCATCGCTCGTCTCGAGGGCCGCCATTCCGGCCAGCGCCATCGACTGCGCGAGCTGGCACTTCATGTACATATCGACCATGCGATGTTGGATCGCCTGGAAGCTGCCGATCGCCGCGCCGAACTGCTTGCGCACCTTGATGTAGTCGAGCGTCATGCCGTGCAGCGTCCACATGGCGCCGACTGCTTCGGTGCAGAGCGCCGCCACGCCGGCGTCCAACGCCGCTTCGAGGGTGGCAAAACCGGCATCGGCTGTTCCGACCAGGCTATCCGCCGCGACGCCGACGCGGTCGAACCGCAGGTCCGCCGCCCAACCGCCGTCATGGGTGCGATAGGCGGCGACGGCGAGGCCGCGGGCCGTCGCCGGCACCAGGAACAAAGAAATGCCGTGATGGTCGCCAACCTCGCCAGCGGTCCGCGCGCTGACCAGGAGGTGGTCCGCGACATTGCCGTAGAGCACGGCGACTTTTTCCCCGCTGATGACAAAGTCGTCGCCGTTCCGTTCGGCACGCGCCGCCACGATCGATGGATCGTGCTGACCTGGCGGCTCAAGATAGGCGAGGGCGAGCCTGGTCCGCCCTTCCGCCACGCCGCCGAGGATCGCCGGCTTCTGCGGCTCGGTTCCCCCCAGCCGCAGTACCGTCCCGCCCAGAACAACCGTCGGGACGAATGGAGAAGTGACGAGGCCGCGCCCGAATTGCTCCATCAGCAGCGCGAGATCGGCGTGCGATCCGCCAAGCCCGCCGCAGTCCTCGGGCAGGGTCGCCGCCAGCCAGCCCAGTTCCGCAAACCGCGTCCAGATTGGATCGTCCTTGGCACCGAGCTTCACCAGGAAGCCCTTGCGCTTCTCGAACACGTAGTCCTGTCGGCGGAAGCGTTCGATGCTTTCCTTCAGCAGGCGCTGTTCGTCGGTGAGGGCAGGCAGCATGGCGCGTCCGCTTCAGAGGCCGAGCACGGCCTTGGCGATGATGTTGCGCTGGATCTCGTTCGACCCCGCATAGATGGCCGTCTTGCGGAAATTGAAATAGGGGTAGGCGCTGTCCTGCCCGTTCTGCGCCGCGCGGACATCGGCCGCGGAGTCATCGCGCCGGGCGCCGAGCGCATGCCCGCCCGCGCACATCATCGCCAGCTCGAAGATGTCCTGCTGGATTTCCGTGCCGCGCACCTTCAGCATCGACGCCTCCGGGCCGACCTCGTTGCCGCCGTCTCCGCCGAACAGGAACCGCACCTCTGTGATCTCGATCGCGTCCAGCTCGATCTCCAGCTCCGCCGCCCGCCGCTCCACCGCATCCTTCTGGTCAGGCACATGGCGGAACGGGTCCTGTTCCCGCAGGAAGGATTTCAGCCGCGCCAGGCTTGCCATCGAACGCGAGACTTCCGCGGTTCCGAACCGCTCCAGGCTGAGCAGATGCTTCGCGATTGCCCAGCCCTTGTGCTCTTCGCCCAGGCGGTTCTCGACCGGCACGCGCACATTGTCGAGGAACACCTGATTCACCTCGTGCGTGCCTTCGAACAGCAGGATCGGCCGCACGATGACGCCCGGCGATTTGAGATCGAGCATGAGGAAGGTGATGCCTTCCTGCTTGCGCCCCGAATTGTCGGTGCGGAACAGGCCGAACATCCAGTCGGCGATGTGGCCCTCGCTGGTCCACATCTTGGAGCCATTGAGGACATAGTGATCGCCGTCGCGTTCAGCCTTGCATTGCAGGGCGGCGAGGTCCGAGCCGGCGTTGGGCTCGGAGAAGCCCTGGCACCAGAACACGTCGCCCTCCAGGATGCCGGGCAGGATCCGTCGCTTCTGCGCGTCGGTGCCGTAGGCCATGACCGTCGGGCCCAGCATACCCTCGCCATAGATCATCGGGCGCGGCGCATCGCCGAGCGCCAGCTCGCGCTCGAATACGTAGCGCTGGTCGTCCGAAAACCCGGCCCCGCCATACGCGGCCGGCCAGCCCGGACACGCCCACCCCTTGGCGCGCAGGATCTTGTGCCAGCGCTGCTGGTCCGCGCGCGGCAGGTCCATGCGCTCCTGCGCGACCTTGCGGCGGATATCCTCCGGCAGGCTGGTTCGGACGAAGTCCCGGACCTCCTGGCGGAAGACCCTCATGCCTGCGGTCTGAAAGCGATGTCTCACGTCCATGACGGGTGTCTTAACGATTTTCCGCAATTTGGCTAGCTTGGAAACGACGCCGTGGCATGTGACGGCGCGCACTTGGGCGGCCTTGCCGAGCCGTGCTAACGTCCGGCCGCTGTCTTTCATCGACCGCGATCAATCCGAGGGAGCTCACCATGCTAAAGCATATCCTGGCCGCTGCGGGTCTCGCGGCGCTCATCGCTGCACCTCAATTCGTTGCGTCCGAAGCGGATGCCGCCTCCGGCGTCAACATCGGTTCGCTCAACTGCAATGTTGCGGGCGGCGTAGGCTTCATCTTCGGCTCGTCCAAGAACATTTCCTGCGTCTTCACCAAGCCGGACGGGACGGCCGAACGCTATCACGGCGACATCGACAAGTATGGCGTCGATATCGGCTTCACCAGCGAAGGCTACATGGTGTGGGCGGTCTTCGCCCCCGGCCAGGTCGCGAAGGGCGCGCTGGCCGGCAAGTATGCCGGCGCAACCGCGGATGTCGCTGCCGGACTTGGCCTCGGCGCCAATGTCCTGGTCGGCGGCAACAGCAACCAGGTCGCGCTGCAGCCGGTCAGCATCGAAGGCATGACCGGCCTCAACGTCGCGGCGGGCTTCGGCCAGATCACGTTGAAGGCCGGCGCAAACTGACGGGGCATCGCGGGGCGCTCCTTCATGGGGCGCCCCTTTCCCTCGGCACCCCCGCCGCCATGGCGGCGCGTTGCCTCATCGCAGGGACGCCTCGCCATCAGTGCTATTCGCTCTGGCGCAGGCAATCGTCTTCAATGCGCTGATCGCGCTAAAATTCTGTCCAATCGGTCAATACGCGCTTGATTTTCCCATGGCGCGCCGAAATGATGGCCCAGGCCTGAATTCTGGGAACGGCAATGGGCCTGATAGGGTTGGGCCGGCGGTCCGATCGGCCCAAGGCAAAAACGGGAGACTGTTCATGAAGACCTTGATGCAGGCGGCGTTCGCCGCCGGTGCATTGTGCTTGGGCGCGTCCATGGCGGTGGCGGAGCCGGCTGTTGTCTATGACTCGGGGGGCAAGTTCGACAAATCGTTCAACGAAGCCGCCTACAACGGCATGGAGAAATTCAAGAAGGACACCGGCACCAGCTATCTCGAGTTCGAGGTGCAGGCCGACGCGCAGCGCGAACAGGCTTTCCGCAAGATGGCGCAGCGCGGCGCCGATCCGATCATCGGCATCGGCTTCAGCCAGGAATCGGCGATCAAGAAGGTCGCGCCGGAATTTCCCAAGCTGCGCTTCGTGATCATCGATTCCGTGGTCGACCTGCCGAACGTGCAGTCGATCGTGTTCAAGGAGCAGGAAGGCTCCTACCTCGTCGGCGTGCTGGCGGCGCTCGCCAGCAAGACCGGCAAGGTCGGGTTCGTCGGCGGCATGGACATCCCGCTGATCAGCCGGTTCGAATGCGGCTATGCGCAAGGCGCCAAGGCGGCCAACCCGAATGTCGAGGTGCTTGCCAACATGACCGGCACGACGCCCTCGGCCTGGAACGATCCGACCCGCGGCGGCGAGCTGGCCAAGGGCCAGTTCGACCGTGGCGTCGATGTTGTGTTCGCGGCGGCGGGCGGCACCGGCGTCGGCGTCTATCAGGCCGCGAAGGACGCAGGCAAGCTCACCATCGGCGTCGATTCCAACCAGAACTACCTGCAGCCCGGCACCATGCTGACCTCGATGGTGAAGCGGGTCGACGTGGCCGTCTACAACACCGCAAAGGCCGCCATGGATGGTACCTGGAAGCCCGGTGTCACGGTCCTGGGCCTCAAGGAGGATGGCGTCGGCTGGGCGCTTGACGAGTACAACAAGCCGCTGGTCACCGACGACATGAAGTCGAAAGTGGAGGCTGCCAGGGCCGACATCATCTCCGGCAAGATCGAGGTGCACGACTACATGGCCGACAATTCCTGCCCGAACTGAGCGCCCCTGCGCCCGTAATGGCAAAGGAGCAAGTCGGCATTGCGCGATCGCCGCCGGCCGAGACCCCGCCGGCGGCGATCGAATTGCGCGGCATCGACAAATCCTTCGGCGCCGTCCGCGCCAACAGGAATGTCGATCTCGCCATCGCCAAGGGATCGATCCACGGCATCATCGGCGAGAACGGCGCCGGCAAGTCGACCCTGATGAGCATCCTCTACGGCTTCTACACCGCCGATGCCGGCGAAATCCTCATCAACGGCAGGACCGTTCGGATCCACGGCTCGCACGATGCGATCGCGGCCGGCATCGGCATGGTGCACCAGCATTTCATGCTGGTGGAGCCGTTCACCGTTCTCGAGAACGTCATGCTGGGTGCGGAAGGCGGCGCGCTGCTGGCGGCCGGCGTGGCCAAGGCCCGGACCGAACTGGCGCGGCTGGCGCGCGACTACGGGATCAATGTCAACCCCGATGCCCACATCGCCGACCTGCCGGTCGGCGAGCAGCAGCGCGTGGAAATCCTCAAGGCGCTCTACCGGCACTGCGACATTCTCATTCTCGACGAGCCGACCGGCGTGCTGACGCCGCAGGAGACCGACCAGCTGTTCCATATCCTCCGTGCGCTCAACGCCCGCGGCGTCACCATCGTTCTCATCACCCACAAGCTGCGCGAGATCCTGGCGATCACCGATACCGTCTCGGTGATGCGGCAGGGCGCGATGGTGGCAACCCTGCCGACCAGGCAGGCCACCCGCGAACAGCTCGCCGAGCTCATGGTCGGGCGCAAGGTGAAGCTGGAGCTGGACAAGACCGCGGCCGAGCCCGGTGAGGTGCGGCTGTCGGTGCGCCACCTCTCCGTCATCGACGGCAAGGGCGTGCCGCGGGTCGATGATGTGAGCTTCGACCTGCGCTCGGGCGAAATCGTGGGCATCGCCGGCGTGTCCGGAAACGGCCAGAGCGAGCTGCTGGAGGCGCTGTCCGGCATCCGGCTGATCTCCGGCGGCGAGATTCATCTGGGCGACCGGGTCATTTCCACCGGCGCGCCCTGCGATCCCGCGTCGGCGCGCGAGCACGGCTTGGCCCACGTGCCGGAGGACCGCCTGCGCCTCGGCGTCGTGACCGCCTTTCCGGCGTGGGAATCGTGCGTCCTCGGCTATCACGAGGATGCGGCCTATAATGGGCGCGTCTTGATGGACCGCGAGGCGATGACGAATGCCTGCGGCAAGCTGATGGAACGCTTCGACGTACGTCCGCGGGATCCCGATCTCAAGTGCGGCAATCTTTCCGGCGGCAACCAGCAGAAGCTGATCCTGGCGCGCGAGATCGACCGCCAGCCCAAAGTGCTGCTGGTCGGCCAGCCGACGCGCGGCGTCGATATCGGCGCCATCGAGTTCATCCACCGGCAGCTCATCGCCCTGCGCGACGCCGGCTGCGCCATCCTGCTGGTGTCGGTCGAGCTGGATGAGGTGATGTCCCTGAGCGACCGCATCCTGGTGATGTTCCAGGGCCGCATCGTCGGCGAGGTCGATGGCGAGGAGGCGGAGGAGCGCACGCTCGGCCTGATGATGGCCAACGCTCACGGCCAGGCGGACGAAGCTGCATGAGCGGGGCGCCGCAGGTCGCCCTGCCGCGCTGGATCGATGTCGGGCTGCTGCCCGTCATAAACCTTGTCCAGGCGCTGTTGGTCGCTGGGCTGGTCGTGCTTATCATCGGCGTCAACCCAGTGGACGCCATGCGCATCATGGCGTGGGGCGTGGTGCAGGATTCGGTGTCGATTTCCTACACGCTTTACTACGCCACCGATTTCATATTTACCGGCCTCGCCGTCGCGGTCGCGTTCCATGCCGGGCTGTTCAACATCGGCGGGGAGGGGCAGGCCTATATCGCAGGGCTCGGCTGCA
The DNA here is from genome assembly GCA_035699005.1 of Dongiaceae bacterium. Classification (GTDB taxonomy): domain Bacteria; phylum Pseudomonadota; class Alphaproteobacteria; order Dongiales; family Dongiaceae; genus Dongia_A. The sequence goes on along the minus strand of DASSBF010000224.1, from coordinate 4,087 downwards.
CGCTCGCGATGCTGGCGCTCGATGCGTATTTGCCGGGCTTCCTGCTGATCCCGATCGCGCTGGTCGCGGCCATCGTGTTCGGCGCCGGATGGGCGCTGGTACCGGCCTATCTGCAGGCCTATCGTGGCAGCCATATCGTCATCACCACCATCATGTTCAACTTCATTGCGGCCTCGCTGATGGTCTATGTCGGTTCGGACCTCCTGCGTCCGCCCGGCGAGATGGTGCCGAGCAGCCGCGAGTTCGCCCCCGCCGCGAACCTGCCGCATATGCATGACGTGCTGAACTGGCTCGGGTTCGACATGCCCAGCACGCCGCTCAATCTCTCGATCATCTGGGCGGCGATCTGCTGCATCTTCGTCTGGGTGTTCATCTGGCGCACGCGCTGGGGCTATGCGATCCGCGCCGTCGGCCTATCGCCCAAGGCCGCGATCTATGCGGGCATCTCGCCGCAGCGGGTGATCATGATCGCGATGTGCCTGTCCGGCGCGCTCGCCTCCGGCGTCGCGTTCAACGAGATCATCGGCTACCACCACCACATGCTGCTGGATTTCGTGGCCGGCGCGGGCTTCACTGGGATCGCGGTGGCGCTGATGGGCCGCAACCATCCGGTCGGCATCGTGCTGTCCGCGATCCTGTTCGGCGCGCTCTATCAGGGCGGCGCCGAGCTGGCGTTCGAGATCCCGACCGTCAACCGCGACATGATCGTCGCGATGCAGGGGCTGGTCATCATGTTTTCCGGCGCGCTCGCCTACATGAACCGGCCGTGGATCGCGCGGCTCTACGCGATGCTTGACCGGCGCGCCGTGCTGGCGGAGGCGGCGTGAGATGGAGGACCTCTGGCTGCAGATCGTCTCGATCCTGTCGGCGACCCTGCGCATGGCGACGCCGCTCGTCTTCTGCGCCATGGCCGGCATGTTCTCGGAACGCTCCGGCACCATCGACATCGGACTCGAGGGCAAGATGCTGGCGGCCGCCTTTGCCGCTGCCTGCGTCGCTGTGGTGACCGGATCGGCCTGGATCGCGCTGCTCGGCGCCATCATCGTCGGCATCCTGATGGCGCTGCTGCATGGCGTCGCCTGCATCACCTATCGCGGCAACCAGGTGGTGAGCGGGGTTGCGATCAACATCATGGCGGCGGGGCTGACGGTCGTGCTGGGCAATGCCTGGTTCGCGCGCGGCGGGCAGACGCCGGACCTGGCGCCGGACGCACGCTTCATGCCGCTGCGGTTCCCCGGCGCGGCCGATGCATCCTCCATCCCGATCGTTGGGCCGCTCTACGGCAATGTCGTCAGCGGCCACAGCCTCCTGGTATATGTCGCCTTCCTTGCCGTGCCACTTGCCTGGTGGGTGCTGTACCGCACGCGCTTCGGCCTGCGCCTGCGGGCGGTGGGGGAGGATCCGAAGGTGGTGGACACCGCCGGCATCTCAGTCACCTGGCTGCGCTACCGCGCCGTCATCATCGCTGGTACCCTGTGCGGATTCGCTGGAACCTACCTGGCGATCGCCCAGAATGCCGGCTTCAGCCCCAACATGACGGCCGGCCGCGGCTTCATCGCGCTGGCTGCCATGGTATTCGGCAAGTGGCGGCCCTGGCCGGCCATGTTCGCCTGCCTGCTGTTCGGCCTGCTGGATGCGGTCGCGATCCGGCTGCAGGGCGTCCGCTTTCCGGGCGTCGGCGAAGTGCCGGTGGAGATGATCCAGGCTTCGCCCTATATCTTGACCGTGGTGCTGCTGGCGGGATTCGTGGGGCGGGCGATGGCGCCGCACGCGCTGGGCCACCCCTATGTCAAGGAGCGATGAGCCTATGGACAAGCGCTTGCTTGCGGCCGCGGCGTTCGCCATGAAGCGCGCCTATGCGCCGTACTCGAAGTTCCCGGTCGGCGCCGCGATCCTGGCGGCCAACGGCCGGGTCTATGGAGGCTGCAATGTCGAGAACGCCGCCTATCCGGAGGGCAGCTGCGCCGAGACCGCGGCTATCGCCGCCATGGTGCACGACGGGGGCGGGCAGATTCGCGAGATCGCGGTCGTCGGCCAAGGAGCCGCGCTGTGCACGCCATGCGGCGGATGCCGGCAGCGCATCCGGGAATTCGCCACTGCACAGACGAGGATCCATGTCTGCGGGCCGGAAGGGCTGCGCCGGACCTTCACGTGCGAGGAACTGCTGCCCGAATCCTTCGGGCCGGAGAATCTGGGATGAGCGAGGCGGCAGGCATCATCGCGGCGGCAAGACCCGGCTTCAGGCCGAAAGTCGGGATCGTCCTCGGTTCCGGCCTCGGGCCGATGGCGGAGGACGTGACCGGGGCGACGGTCCTCGACTATCGCGACCTGCCGGGCTTCCCGCAGCCGAGCGTCCAGGGCCATGCCGGGCGCCTGTCGCTGGGCCATATCGGGGCGACGCCGGTTGTCGTCCTGCAAGGGCGCTCGCATTTCTACGAGCATGGGCGCGCCGATATCATGAAAGCGCCGGTGCGCGCGCTGCACGCGATCGGGTGCGATGCGCTCATCCTCACCAATGCCGGCGGCAGCCTGGATGCGGCCATGGGGCCTGGGTCGGTCATGCTGATCACCGACCATATCAACCTTGTCCAGTCCTCGCCGCTCTATGGTGAATCCGGCAACAGCCGCTTCGTCGACCTGGTCGGCGCCTACGATGCCGGCTTGCAGCAGCGCGCGCGTGCCGCTGCGCAGTCGACTGGCATTGCCCTGCATGAGGGCGTCTACGTCTGGTTCTCCGGCCCGCACTTCGAGACGCCGGCGGAGGTGCGGTTCGCGCGGCTGATCGGCGGGACCGCCGCCGGCATGTCGACGGTGCCGGAAGTGATCCTGGCGCGCCAGCTTGGCGTGAAGGTTGCGGGCTTTTCCATCATCACCAATCTCGGCGCGGGCATGAGCGATGCGCCGCTCAGCCATGAGCGCACGATGAAGGTTGCGGCCGACGCTGCCGGGCAGTTGCGGCGATTGCTCAATCGGATGATCGCAGATTGGCCGTCGTGATGCTGCCGCAGGAGATCATTCGCCGGAAGCGCGACGGGGCTGCGCTGAGCGACGCGGAGATCGCGCATTTCATCGAGGGCCTGACCGACGGCACCATCTCCGAAGGGCAGGTTGCCGCTTTCGCCATGGCGGTCTATTTCCGCGGCATGGAGATGCCGGAGCGGATCGCCCTCACTCGGGCGATGATGCGGTCCGGCGCGGTCCTGGATTGGTCCAGTGACAATCTGAGCGGGCCGGTCGTCGACAAGCACTCCACCGGTGGGGTCGGCGACAAGGTGTCGCTGATGCTGGGCCCGATCGCGGCGGCATGCGGCTGCTTCGTGCCGATGATTTCCGGCCGCGGCCTTGGCCATACCGGCGGGACGTTGGACAAGCTGGATGCCATCCCCGGCTACCAGACCCAGCCCGATATCGCCTCGTTCCGCCAGGTCGTGCGCGAGGTCGGCTGCGCCATTATCGGGCAGACGGCAACGCTGGCGCCCGCCGACCGCCGGCTCTACGCCATCCGCGACGTGACGGCCACGGTCGAATCCATTCCACTGATCACCGCCTCCATCCTGTCCAAGAAGCTCGCGGCCGGTCTGCAGGGCCTGGCGATGGACGTGAAGACCGGCAACGGCGCGTTCATGGCGACTCTCGAATCCTCCCGCGAGCTCGCAGACAGCATCGTCCGGGTCGCGGTGGGCGCCGGAGTCAGGACCACGGCACTGATCACGGACATGAGCCAGGTGTTGGGACATGCCGCCGGCCATGCGACCGAAGTGCGGGAGGCGATCGAATACCTGACCGGCAAGCGGCGCGAGGCCAGGCTGGACCAGGTGACCCGTGCACTGACCACGGAGATGCTGCTGGCCGGCGGCCTTTGCCGGTCGGCGGCGGAGGCCATGCCGCGGATCGACGCGGCCCTCTCGTCCGGTCGCGCCGCCGAGATTTTTGGCCGGATGGTGGCGGCCCTGGGCGGCCCTGCCGATTTGCTGGACCGTCCGGATCGCCATTTGAATGCCGCGCCAATTGCGAGGCCCTGTCTGCCCGCGCGTGAGGGGCGGATTGCGGCGGTCGACACCCGGGCCATCGGCATTGCCTTGATCGA
>DASSBF010000223.1:0-13625 GCA_035699005.1 Dongiaceae bacterium | reverse complement strand
GCTGAGCCGGCCGAGGAACAGGACGGCCACGTCGTGTTCCGCGATTCCGAGGGCCGCGCGCTGCTCGCCGCGCACGGACGCAATCGCCCCGAAGCGCGCGCAATCTACCCCGAGCGGAATGACCGGCAATTGCGGGCGCGGGATCCGCTGCGCGCCGAGCCGGTCCTCGAGATAGGCGGCCTGCTCGTCCAGCAGAGCCAGGATCATGGACTGCACGGTCCTGGCGGTGCAGATCACCGCGTCCCAGTCCTGCAGCGGCGCCAAAGCGAGTTCCGCGATCATGTCCATCGCCCCGGCGGACGCGGTCGTATGGGTGACGCCGGTCAGGCTGTAGGCGCGCTGGCCGTGCCCACGCCGGCGCCAGGCATGATCGTGCAGGCCGGGATCGGGGACGTAAAGCGCGCCGGGCCTGGCGAGGGCGGCGGGATCGGCCCAGGAGATCCATTCGACCGGGGTGTCCCCGCAACCCCGCGCCAGCGCCGCGAACTGCTCCGCCGCCTTGCCCTCCCGCGCGTAGCAATAGAACCGCTCCACTCCGGCGTGGCGCAGCCAGGCATCCAGGAAGCCCTCCCCCGCCGCCATGCGGCCCATAAGCTTCGGGCCGCTGGTGTCGTAGCCTCCTGGAACGTAGTGGATGGCGGCGTTGCAAGGCGGCATGATTCCCCCGTCAGCCATCTGAGACTAGCACAGGAACGGCGGCCATGGGCGGCGCGACATCGGCGGCAGGCATGCGCAAAGCGCGGATGGACGACATCCCCGCGATGATGGAACTCCGGCTGTCGGTTCGCGAGAACCGGCTCACCCATCCGGGGCAGGTCACGCCGGAGGATTGCCGCGGCTATGTCGAGCGCGGCGCCATGTGGGTGTGGGAGGAGGATGGGCGGATCCTCGGCATCTCGGCCAGCAATTGCGAGACCGGATGGATCTGGGCCCTGTTCGTCCGGCCGGGCCACGAGGGGCGCGGCATCGGGCGCGCGCTGTTCGCGGTCGCGTGCGAGGCCCTGCTGGCCGCTGGGTTCCGCCGCCTCAGCTTGAGCACCGACCCGGACACCCGCGCCGCACGCTTCTACCGCGCCGCCGGCTGGCAAGAGGTCGGCCGCACGCAAGAGGGCGAACTCGTCTTCGAGCGTGACGCGGCGGAACCACTATAGGCGCCGGCTTGGCGCACGCACAAAATATTCGCCTCTAATTTGCGATGGTTCCGCGGATGCGGGGTTAAGGGCTTCTTAGCATAGCCCAGGCACACAATATCCCTGCCAGGGGAAACCATCCGGTGTGCAGCATGGCAACGCGACGGCCGATCTATCGCAAGCAGGAGCCGCGCTCGATCTCGAAGACGGGCCTCTTGCTGTGCGCGCTGCTGGCGGGCGCCGTCCTGCTGGTGCCGACCGGCGGCGATGTCCTGCGCGCCGCCAAGGTGAAAGTGCGCGACCTGGTGATGAGATCGACCCTGGTCGATCTCGACGCCTGTGTCGTGACGGCGGACCACGTCCTGGCCTGCACCAGCGATGCGGTGGGGGTGCCCCTCCAAGCCGCGCTGCGCCGGATGAAGGACGACGAAGCGCTGGCCGCCGAGGAGAAGGCCCAGCGCCGGAAGGCGGAGAGCATGGCGCGCGACCTGGCGATGGAACTCGCGCGCGTCAACGCGCAGAAGACCCAGGACGCAAGCGCCGACACGACGGCCCGCTTCTTCCCGGCCCTGGTCGGCGAGGTGAAGCCGACGGCGCGCACCGGCTCCGGCGATCCGGCCTCGGTCCCGCAGTCCGATGCCGCGCCCGCGGCCTCGAGCGACGAGAACGCCTTTTCCATCCCGTTCACGCCGCCGGCCGAAGGCAACTGAATCCAGGCCCGCGAAGGACCACCGCCCTTTTCGGACCTCCCGCAGATCGATCATCGGGCGCGATCCCCGCCTTCGGCCGCTGCCGCAGGGACGGAAACGATAGCTCCGGCGGCGTGGGACTCGCTATGCTGCCGCCTGCATGATTCCCGATCTGCTTGTCATCCTGTCGCTCGGGTTGGCGATCGCCTTCCTCTCGGTCGCGGCACGCCGGCTGCGAGCCGCACCCTCGATCCTCATGCTGCTTGCCGGCGTCGCCCTGGCCTTCGTGCCCGGCCTGCCCACCATCACGCTGAAGCCGGACCTGGTCCTGCTGCTGCTCCTCCCGCCGTTGCTCTACTATTCGGGCGTCGGCATGAGCTGGCGCGGATTTCGTGCCAACCTGCGGCCCATCCTGCTGCTCGCGGTCGGTTGCGTTCTGATGACCGCAACCGCCGTCGCCGCGGTGGCGCATTTCGCGCTGGGTCTCTCCTGGGCGGTCGGCTTCGTGCTGGGCGCGATCGTGTCGCCGCCGGATGCCGTCGCGCCGATGGCGCTGCTCCGGCGCCTGCGCCTGCCTCGGCGCCTCGTCACCATCCTGGAGGGCGAGAGCCTGGTGAACGATGCCACCGCTCTGGTCGCCTTCAGCTTCGCGCTTGCAGCTGTCTCGAGCGGCACGTTTTCTCCCGCGGCGGCGGGGACCAAGTTCATCGCCGACGTATTCGGGGAGCTCGCCTACGGGATCGCGGTGGGCTGGATCATGCTGCGGCTCCGGTACTATGCGTGCGACCCCCGGGCCGAGGTACTGCTGGCCCTGGTGACGCCGTTCCTCGCCTTCTGGCCGCCGCACGAAATCGGCGGCTCGGGCGTCGTTGCGTGCGTCGCGACGGGCCTCTACGTCTCCTGGAACGGCCGCAAGCTCATCCGGCCCGACACCCGCCTGCAGGGCTTCTTCATCTGGGATCTCGCGACCTGGGCGATCGAGGCTCTGGTGTTCCTTCTGATGGGCCTGCAGGCGCGCGCGATCGCCGGCAACCTGTCGCCGGCCGGATGGTCCGAGTTCCTGCAGGCCGGCGCGGCGGTGACGATCACGACCATCGTGGCGCGCTTCGTCTGGGTATATTCGGGCACCTACCTGCCGCGGCTGCTTCCCGCGGTCCGCCGGCGCGAACCTCGCCCCGACTGGCGGCTGCCGTTCATGGTGAGCTTCACGGGGCTGCGCGGGGTGGTCAGCCTGGCCGCCGCCCTGTCGATCCCGCTGGCCATCGATGGCCAGCCATTCCCGGAGCGCGACCTGGTGCTGTTCAGCACCTTCTTCGTGATCGTGGCGACGCTGGTCGGCCTGGGATCGGTGGTGGTGCCGATCGCGCACCGCATCGGCCTGGATGAGGCCGGCCGCAACGAGGCCGTGAAAGCCAAGCGCGATGAACGCGCGGCGCGCCTCAAGGGCATCCGGGCGGTGCTGAAGGAGCTCGAACACGCCGAAGCCGAGGGACAACCGCCTGCTTCGGTCGCCGCACTCCGTCGCCACCACGACGACCGCCTCGCGCTGCTGACTGCGACGGCTGACGAGACGACCTTGGACGAGCCGACCACGGATGCGGCCAGGCTGCAGCTGCGCCTGATCGCGGCGGAAAGGTCGACCGTCATGCGCCTCTACGAAGAGGATCGCGTCTCCGACGAAGCCCGCCGGCGGATCGAGCGCGAGCTCGATCTCGAGGAAGCGCGCTCCAAGCACGCCGAGACCAGCGCATCCTCGGTGACAGAGGACAAGCGGTGACGGAGCCGATCACACGTCCAAATTCGCGACGTTCAGCGCGTTCGCCTGGATGAAGTCGCGGCGCGGCTCCACGAGGTCGCCCATCAGGGTGGAGAACACCTCTTCCGCCTCGTCGGCGTGCGTCACCTTGACCTGCAGCAGCGCGCGGGCGTTGGGGTCGAGCGTCGTCTTCCAGAGCTGCTCCGCCTGCATCTCGCCGAGGCCCTTGTAGCGCTGGATGTCGAGGCCCTTCCCGCCGATCTCCATCACCGCCTTGGCAAGGCCGATCGGGCCGTCGATCCGGATCTCGCGATCCTTGACCGCCAGGGTCGCGGGCGCGGCGTAGACCTCCGCCAGCTCGCCCTTGGCCGCATCGAGCCGGTGGCAATCCGCCGACCGGATCAGGGCCGCATCGATGGTGTGGCTCTCCGTGATGCCGCGCAGGCGCCGCTTGAAGGCAAGCCCGCCATCCTGGTCTGCAAGCCCGGTCCAGCCGCGCTCGGCCTCCGGCGCCAGGGCATCGAGGCGCGCCGCGATCCTGGCCGCAATCCCCGGATCGGCCGCCGATTGTGGATTGAGGGCGCCGACGATGCCGGCCTGCTCCACCACGTCGGAGGAGCCGACCTTGCGCACCAGCGGCTCCATCAGATGCTTGGTTACGTTCGCCTGATCCAGCACGCGGCGCAGATCCGCCCCCGCGATGCGCGCGCCGCTGCCGAGCTTCAGGATCGCGCCCTCCAGCCCGAGATTGATCAGGAACTCCTCGTAGGCGCGGGCATCCTTGAGGAAGGTCTCCGACTTGCCGCGCGCGGCGCGGAACAGCGGCGGCTGCGCGATGTAGAGGTAGCCCTTCTCGATCACCTCCGGCATCTGGCGATAGAAGAAGGTCAGCAGCAGGGTGCGGATGTGCGAGCCGTCGACATCGGCGTCGGTCATGATGATGATCTTGTGGTAGCGGGTCTTGGCGATGTCGAATTCCTCGGGGCCGATGCCGGTGCCGAGGGCCGCGATCAGCGTGCCGATCTCCGCCGAGCTCAGCATCTTGTCGAAGCGCGCGCGCTCGACATTCAGGATCTTGCCGCGCAGCGGCAGGATGGCCTGGGTCTTGCGGTCGCGGCCGGCCTTCGCCGTGCCGCCGGCGCTGTCGCCCTCGACCACGAACAGCTCGGACAGGGCGGGATCGCGCTCCTGGCAATCCGCCAGCTTGCCCGGCAGCGAGGTCACGTCGAGCGCTCCCTTGCGCCGGGTGAGGTCGCGCGCCTTGCGGGCGGCCTCGCGGGCTGCCGCCGCCTCGACCACCTTGGCGACGATCCTCTTGGCATCGGCCGGATGCTCTTCCAGCCATTGGCCCAGTTTCTCGTTGATCACCGCCTCGACCACCGGCCGCACCTCGGAGGAAACCAGCTTGTCCTTGGTCTGGGAGGAGAATTTGGGGTCCGGCACCTTGACCGAGAGCACGCAGGTCAGCCCCTCGCGCACGTCGTCTCCGGTCAGCTCGACCTTCTCGCGCTTCGCGATGCCGCTTTCCTCGGCATATTTGTTGACCTGCCGGGTCAGGGCCGCGCGATAGCCGGCAAGATGCGTGCCGCCGTCGCGCTGCGGGATGTTGTTGGTGAAGCAGAACATGTTCTCGTGATAGGCGTCGGTCCATTCCATCGCGGCTTCGACCGTGATGCCGTCCTTCTCGCCCGTCACCACGATGGGCGGGGTGTGCAGCGCGTTCTTCGCGCGATCGAGATAGCGCACGAAGGCTTCGATGCCGCCCTCATAGTGGAACTCGGCCTGCTTCGGCTCCACCCCGCGCGCATCGGTCAGGATGAGGCGCACGCCGGAATTGAGGAACGCCAGCTCGCGCAGCCGATGCTCCAGGGTCGCGTAGTCGAAGTGGATGTTGCTGAAGATCGTGGACGACGGCCAGAAGGTGACCTCGGTGCCGCGCTTGCCATGGGCGTCGCCCACCACGCGCAGCGGCGCCTCGGCATCGCCCATGCGGAAGCGCACGAAATGCTCGTGCCCGTCGCGCCAGATCTTGAGGTCGAGGTGCTCGGACAGCGCGTTTACCACCGAGACGCCGACGCCGTGCAGGCCGCCGGACACCTTGTAGGAGTTCTGGTCGAACTTTCCGCCGGCATGGAGCTGGGTCATGATGACCTCGGCCGCCGACACGCCCTCTTCCTTGTGGATGTCGACCGGGATGCCGCGGCCGTTGTCCCGCACGGTGACCGAGCCATCGCCGTTCAGCAGCACGTCGATGCGGTCGCAGAAGCCGGCAAGCGATTCGTCGATCGCGTTGTCCACCACCTCGTAGACCATGTGATGCAGGCCCGATCCGTCATCGGTGTCGCCGATATACATGCCCGGGCGCTTGCGCACGGCGTCGAGGCCCTTCAGGACCTTGATCGAATCGGCATCGTAGGTCTCGCCGTCGCCGTTGCCGTTCGGAGGCGGCGGAATGTCGTTCTTGTCGTCAGTCATCGTGCTTCACTCGATTGGTCGGCAACAGAGCCGGAATTTCTAAAGGGCATGGACGCGGCCATCCTCGACCGCGAAGAACTGCGCGCTGCCCGCAAGCGGACGGAACAGGTCGCGGTCGGTGCCCGTGAGCCAGGCCTGGAGGCCGAGCGCCAGAAGCTCCGCGAACAGGGCCTCGCGCCGCTCGCCATCCAGGTGCGACACCGCCTCGTCCAGCAGCAGGATCGGCGCCTGGCCGCGCCGCCCCCGCGTCAGGCGCGCCTCCGCCAGCGCGATCGACAGCAGCAGGGCGCGCTGCTCGCCGGTCGAGCATTCGGCGGCGCGCAGCGGCGCGGCACCGAGCGCGCGGCCCAGATAGACGACCTCCAGGTCGCTGCGATGGGTGCCCCATTCGGTCACGCCGGAGGCCGCATCGGCCGGGCGGGCGGCCTTGAGGTGCGCTTTCAGCCTGTCCTCGGCGGCGAGCGCGGGCCCCTCGCCCAGCCAGCCTTCCACCGCGCCGGCGGCCGTCAGGCTGGCGCGCGGGAACGGCCCATCGCTTTCGGCCAGCGCCAGATTGAGCGCATCGGCCGTCTCGCGCCGCGCGGCCGCGATGGCGACCGCGGCGCCGGACATCTCCTCCTCGAGCGCATCGAGCCAGGCATCGAGGTCCGCCTGCGCGGCGCCCACCTCGCCGCGCAGCAGGCGGGACCGTTCGCGCATGGCAGCCTCGTAGGCCGCGACCCGTGCGGCATGGCCGGGATTGAGGCCGGTCACCAGCCGGTCGAGATGGCGGCGCCGCGCCGAAGCGGCATCGTCGAACAGCCGATCCATCGCCGGCACCAGCCACTGCACCGAGAGAATATCCGCAAAGTCCGCCTGCGAGCGGGCCGGGGCGCCGTTGATCCGCGCCAGGCGCCGGTCGCGCCCGATCTGGGCCGGCGCCATGGGGTCGCGCCCGGTGCCGAGCGCGAACTCGCCGCCCGCGGTCTGCAGCTTCGCATGCACCGCCCAGGCCATGTTGGCCTGGTTGCCGCCCCCCCTGAAATCGATCTCCGACAGCCTGGCGCGGCCGAGGCCGCTGCCGGGGCCGAGCAGCGAGAGCGCCTCCAGCAGGTTGGTCTTGCCGGCGCCGTTGGGACCGACCAGCACAACCGGCCGCAGCCCCAGATCCAGCGCGAGATGGCGGTAATTGCGGAACCGGGTCAGCGCCAGGTGCGTAAGACCGGCCGACACCGCCGGCGGGGCACCGGTCGCGGTCATCGCATCCTGGTTCCGTGAACCCTGCGCGTAGCCTGCCAAGCCGTCACACCCGCATCGGCATCAGCACGTAGAGCGCCATGGCATCGGCCATGTCGCGCACCAGCGTGGGCGCCACTGCGTCGGCCAGAACCATCTGCAGGCCGTCGCCGTCGATCTCGTCGGCCACATCCAGAAGATAGCGCGAGTTGAAGCCGATTTCGAGGGGTGCGCCCTCGTATTTGACTTCCAGCTCCTCGGTCGCGGTTCCGTTCTCCGGCGAGGTGGCGGAGATCGTGACCGACCCGGACTTGAGGCTGAGCTTCACGGCGCGCGATTTCTCGCTGGAGATGGTGGAAACCCGGTCGATGGCGTCGCGGAACTCGCGCCGGTCGACCTCCAGGACCTTGTCGTTGCCGGTCGGGATCACCCGCTGATAGTCGGGGAAGGAGCCGTCGATCAGCTTGGAGGTCAGCACGATATCGTCGAAGGCGAAGCGCACGCGGGTGTCGGACAGCGAAACCTCCACCGCGCCCTCGACCTCCTCGATCAGCTTGCGCACCTCACCCACCATCTTGCGCGGGACGATGACGCCGGGGATCTTTTCCGCACCCTCCGGCAGCGGCATCTCGACCCGCGCCAGGCGGTGGCCGTCGGTCGCCACCGCGCGCAGGGCGTGCTGCTTACCGCTGGCATGGCTGTGCAGATAGATGCCGTTGAGATAGTAGCGGGTCTCCTCGGTCGAGATCGCGAACCGGGTGTGGTCGATCAGGCTCCTGAGGTCGACCGCCGAGATCGGGAAGCGGTGCGGCAGGTCTCCCGCCGCGGTGGAGGGAAAATCCTCCTTGGGCAGGGTCTGCAGGGTGAAGCGCGAGCGCCCGGCCCTGATCGCGACCTGGCCGCCGTCGCCCGCCAGCTCCAGCTGGATCTGCGAGCCTTCGGGCAGCTTGCGCACGATGTCGTACAGCATGTGCGCCGGCACGGTGGCGGCGCCCGGCGCGGCAATCTCCGCATTGGCGTGGTCGACGATCGCCAGATCCATGTCGGTGGCGGTGAGCGCGACACGCTCGCCCTTCGCCTCCACCAGAACGTTGCTGAGGATCGGGATGGTGTTGCGCCGCTCCACCACGCTCTGCACATGGCCGAGGGATTTCAGCAATGAAGTCCGTTCGATCGTCAGTTTCATGGTCCTTGCAACCCCATCGCACATTCCCGGACGACCGGTTCGCGGTGGCTGGAACAGGGGTCCAGCCACTCCGATCGCCGCTCGGTTTTCCTTGCTGGAGTGCCCGGAGAAGCCCGGCAGGTCGGCCCGAATCAAGGGACCCATGCAGCAAGTCAGGGATTATATCAGGCCGGGCGCGAAGCAACAGCCAAAAGCGCAATAGGCGACCGTCCCGAAGGGTCTATTGGACCGCTCCGGAGCGGTCTTCTTGTGCCTTCCCTGGAGCGGTCGGTGGCTGGTCTGCGCCAGCCTGCCGACCGCTCGAAGGCCCCTTCGTCTACACCCCCCAAGAACCGCCCAGGACCTGCTCAGGCATCCAGCATGCGGCGCAGCAGGTCGACGTCCTCGGAAAAGCCGCTGTCGGCGGCGCTCAGCTCTTCGACCTTCTTGACAGCGTGCATGACAGTGGTGTGGTCGCGCCCGCCGAATTTGCGGCCGATCTCCGGCAGCGAGCGGGTGGTCAGTTGCTTGGCGAGAAACATCGCGATCTGGCGCGGCCGGGCGACCTGCCGGGCGCGGCGCGGCGACTGCATGTCGGCGAGCTTGATGTTGAAATGCTCGGCCACCCGCTTCTGGATCTCCTCGATGGTGACCCGCCGGTCGTTGGCGCGCAGCAGGTCGCGCAGCAGCTCCTGCGCCGATTCCAGCGTGACCGCATGCCCGACCAGGGTCGCATGCGCGGTGATGCGGGTCAGCGCTCCTTCGAGTTCGCGCACGTTGGACGAGATGCGGTGGGCCAGGAACTCCAGCACCTTGTGCGGGATGGCGACCCCCGATTGCTCGGCGCGCGCCTGCAGGATGCCGAGGCGAAGCTCGTAGGTCGTGGGATGGATGTCGGCGACCAGGCCCCAGCCCAGGCGGGAGCGCATCCGCTCTTCCAGCCCCTCGAGATCCGAAGGCGACTTGTCGGCCGAGAGCACCACCTGGCGGTTCTGGTCGGCGAGCGCGTTGAAGGTGTGGAAGAACTCTTCCTGGGTGGATTCCTTGCCGATGATGAACTGCACGTCATCGACCATCAGGATGTCGACCGAGCGGAACAGCTCCTTGAACGACATGGTGCTCTTGTTCCGGAGCGCCCGGATGAACTGGTACATGAACTTCTCGGCCGACAGATAGATGACCTTCTTCTGCGGCTTCCTGGTGCGGATGTGCCAGGCGATGGCGTTCATGAGATGGGTCTTGCCGAGTCCGACGCCGCCATAGAGGAACAGCGGGTTGAACGGCACGCTGTCGGATTCCGCCACGCGCAGGGCCGCGGCATGGGCCAGCTCGTTCGACTTGCCGACCACGAAATTCTCGAAGGTGAGGCGCGGATCGAGCGGCGCGGAGACGCTCTCGACGCTGTCATCCTCGCGCACGGGCGTCGCCGGCACCGGCGCGGCATTCGCCGGCGCCTCGTCCTCCAGGCCCGATCCGTCGGGATTGTCCAGCTCCAGCTCCGGCACCGGGCGGTGGGCATCGACGATCACCTCGACCGTGCGGATCTCCGGGTTCTCGGAACTCCACAGCGCCTTCAGCCGGTCCGCATAGTGGGTCGCAACCCAGTCGCGCATGAAGCGCGACGGCACCGAGACGCGCAGGTCCGCGCCGCGCTTGCCGGCGAGATTCAGGGGCTTCAGCCAGGAGCGGAACGTCGCCTCGCCGAACTCCGCCCTCAGGCGGCCACGCACCCGCGCCCATTGCGCGTTCAGCATGGAATCGCCATTCAATTCCGCCATCGCCACCCCCCGATAGTCCTGCGTGCGCGCGTTCATTGCTGCACCCAAGGCAGGTTGCTCGCCTTCCAGCCGTTGGATGTGCCGCGATGGCCGTGGCTGTCGACGTCCCCCTCGAAGCCGCCCGCGACGTTGAAGCACTTGCCATAGCCTGCCGCCGTCAGTGCCTGGGCGGCGGCCCTGGACCGCGCGCCGCTCCGGCAGATGAAATAAAGCGGTGCATCCTTGTCCCCGCCGGTCAGCTGCTCGACCTTGGCGGCGAAGTCCGGATCGATCTGCATCTGCGGATAGACCTGCCAGCACACGAGGCCGGCCTTCTTGCCCAGGCTCTTGAGATCCGGAACCCCGACGAAGTTCCACTCCGGCTGGGTGCGCACGTCGACCAGCATGGCCTTGGAATCCTGCGACAGCGCCTTCCAGGCATCGGCCGGCGAGACGTCCCCTGCGTAGCTCATGCTGTCACCCGCTGCGCCTTGCGCGACTTGATGCAGTGCCCGCCGGAATGCGGGATTCAACCATTCGGCGACCGCCGCTCCTGTAAACCGAGCGGTCACCCGTTCGCCGAACCGACCGCCGGAATCAGGCCGATCCGGCGCCTCTAGGGCGCAACTGAAGATTGAAATAGCCTGTGTTGGTATGGTGCCAACAAGGATGCCCTACCGACCTGTCATGTCTCGCCATCAAGATTGTGGCGTCGCTGCAACAGAGGCTGGCCGTAACGGGTCCAGGCCAGTTATAGGGCGTCCCTCCGCCCGTCGCCCCAGGACTTGTCTGAGGAGTGGGCGTTAACATCTTGACGTGGTTCATATGTATCTGATTTTTTTAAGTTATTGTCCCTAGCCCGATTGCCGACTGGAATGGCGGCACCCCTGTTTTTCGGCTGGGGATAACTCTACAGCGGGGTTCCCCCGGCGCGCAACATGACCGAATCAAGAACGCGCGAACCGCCCTTCATGACCGTCTCGACTGTGGCCGAGTCGCAACAAGAACGGCTCGCTCCAGACGCAACGCAAGGTGGCGTAAACCCGTCGCGCGCCCGCGGAACGCCAACCGCCAAAGAGGATGCCTTCGCAGCGATGCCGAAGGATTGCGGGCGGTTAGCAACCAAAGCTGAAGCGCAAACCCAGGAACGGTTCCGGGCGGCGCTGACAGGAAGCCTAGCCGAGGGCCTTCAGACGCTTGGTCAGGCGCGAGATCTTTCGGGCAACCGTGTTGCGGTGCATCACGCCCTTGGTGACGCCGCGCTGCATGGCCGGTTCGGCGGCCTTGAGGGCGGCGAGTGCGACCGCCTTGTCGCCGGAGGCGAGGGCGGTTTCCGCCTTCTTCACCTCGGTCTTGATCTGGCTGACGCGCGCGCGGTTGCGCAGCGTGCGCTTGGGCGTCTGGCGAATGCGCTTTTCAGCCGATTTGTGATGAGCCATGAGGCAATTATCCGTATCCGTCGGTCGAACTCGGGCGCGGGTTATATAGGGGGTATCCCCCAAGGTCAACCGGCGCGGTCGACCCAGCCTCCCACCGTCCGGGCGGGAGCTATGGACGAACGGCCGCCCACAGCGCATATACCACCGGCGACCGGATGAAGGACCGCACATGACGGCGCTGCCGTTCCTGAAGATGCATGGGCTGGGCAATGACTTCGTGGTGATCGACCTGCGCGATCGCCCGGTTGCGCTCACCTTGCCGCAGCGGCGCTGGATTGCCGACCGCGGGCGGGGCATCGGCTGCGACCAGCTCATCCTGCTGGAGCCGCCGCGCCAGCGCGTCGCTGACGTCTTCATGCGCATCCACAATCCCGACGGCGGCGAGGCGGGGGCCTGCGGCAATGCCACCCGCTGCATCGCCGCCAAGGTGATGGCGGAAAAGGCGACCCGCCACGCGATCGTCGAGACCGTCTCCGGCCTGCTGGTCGCCGATGCCGCGGACGGCGGGCGCATCGCGGTCGACATGGGGCCGGTCAATTTGGACTGGCGCGAGATTCCGGTTTCGGGCGCCTGTGATACCTTGCATCTGCCTGTGAGCGTCGGCCCGCTCAGCGATCCGGTCGGCGTCAATGTCGGCAACCCGCATGCCGTGTTCTTCGTGCCGGATGCGGAGAAGGTCGACCTCGCCAGCCTCGGTCCGGTGCTGGAACGTCATCGCCTGTTCCCCGAGCGCGCCAATATCGAGGTGGCGCAGATATTCAGTTCCGGGCGCATCCGCATGCGGGTGTGGGAGCGTGGCGCCGGTGTGACGCAAGCCTGCGGCAGCGGCGCCTGCGCCACCCTGGTCGCGGCGGCCCGCCGCAAGCTGACGGGGCGCAGCGCGACCGTGGTGCTGGACGGCGGCGAGCTGCTGATCGAATGGCTGCCGGACAATCACGTGCGCATGACCGGCGACTGGGCGGAGAGCTTCCGTGGCGAGATCGACATCGCCGAGCTGGAGCGCGCCGTTGCCTGACTCCAACGATAAAGCGGCCAGGCTCATCACCTTCGGCTGCCGCCTCAACGCCTTCGAGACCGAGGTGATGCGCGGCCATGCCGCCGCTGCGGGGCTCGGCGATGCCGTCATCGTCAATACCTGCGCCGTGACCGCAGAGGCCGAGCGCCAGGCGCGCCAGGCGATCCGCAAGGCACGCCGCGAAAATCCGGACGCGCGCATCATCGCGACCGGCTGCGCGGTCCAGATTGCGCCCGACCGCTATGCCGCGATGCCGGAAATCGACCACGTGATTGGCAACGAGGAGAAGCTGAAGGCGGAGAGCTTCTTCGCCCTCGCCGGCCGGGACGCGCCGCGGGTCGCCGTGGCCGACATCATGAGCGTCAAGGAGACGGCCGGGCATCTGATCTCCGGCTACGCCGAGCGCACCCGGGCCTTTGTCGAGATCCAGCAGGGGTGCGATCACCGCTGCACCTTCTGCATCATCCCCTATGGGCGTGGCAACAACCGCTCGGTACCGGTCGGCGAAGTCGTGGCGCAGGTGCGCACCCTGGTCCAGAACGGCGTCAAGGAAGTGGTGCTGACCGGTGTCGACATCACCGGATATGGCGGCGACCTGCCGGGCACGCCGAACCTGGGCCAGCTCTGCCGGCGATTGCTGGCGCTGGTGCCGGGCCTGCCGCGCCTGCGCCTCAGCTCGATCGACGTGGTCGAGGTGGACACCGACCTGAAGCGCCTGATCGCGGAGGAGCCGCGGCTGATGCCGCACCTGCACCTGAGCCTCCAGGCCGGCGACGATTTGGTCCTGAAGCGCATGAAACGGCGGCATCTGCGCGACGACGCGATCCGCTTCTGCCGCGAAGCGCGCGAACTGCGCCCGGACATCGTGTTCGGCGCCGACCTGATCGCCGGCTTTCCGACCGAAAGCGAGGACATGTTCGCCAACTCCCTGGCGCTGGTCGAGGAATGCGGCCTCACCTTCCTGCACGTGTTCCCGTTCTCGGC
>DASSBF010000222.1:0-17650 GCA_035699005.1 Dongiaceae bacterium | reverse complement strand
CCGCCGCCACAGACATGGTGCGAAATCCCCGCTCTACTCGATGTTCTGCGCCTGCTCGCGCAGCTGTTCGATGGCTGCCTTAAGCTCGATGCCGAGGTTGGTCAAGGCCAGATCATCGGCCTTGGAGCACAGGGTGTTGGCTTCGCGGTTGAACTCCTGGCACAGGAAATCGAGGCGCCGTCCGATCGCCCCGCCCTGCTGCAGCAGGTCGCGCGCGGCGGCGACATGCGCGGTCAGGCGATCCAGTTCCTCGCGCACATCAGCCTTGGCTGCGAGCAACGCAACCTCCTGCGCCAGACGCTCTTCCGGCAAGGTAACGATGGGCGGCAGCAGTTCCGCGATCTGCCTGGCGAGCCGCTCCCGCAACGCCGCCGGCTGCGCCGCCGCGCTGGCGGCGGCCGCCCTGCCCAGCCGCTCGATCTCGCCGAGGTGCTGGCGCGTGATGGCGGCGAGCTTCCTGCCCTCCTCCAGGCGCGCCTGTTGGAGATCGGCCAGGCACGAGAGGAAATCCGCCTGCATGGCCTGGATGCGCCGCTCGCTTGCTTCCGGCGACAATTGCCGCTCCTCGATCTCCAGCACGCCCTTGAGGCCGATCAGCCCGTCCAGCCGCGGCGGCGCGGCGTCGATCTTGCCCTTCAGGCCCTCGAGCAGGCCGCCGATCTGGGCCAGTGCCGCTTCGTTGATGCGAAAGGCCGGCGCGGCCTGCCGATCGTCGGCGGTCAAGGTGACCGAGAGATTGCCGCGCTTCAGCCGTTCCGCGCTGGCCGTGCGCACAAACCCCTCGAGCGCATCGAGGCCAGCGGGCAAGCGGCACCGGACGTCGAGATTGCGGCCATTGACGCACTTCAGTTCCCACGCCCACAGGAACTCGTCGCTGGAACCCTGGCGGCGCGCGAAGCCGGTCATGCTGGCAATGGTCACTCTGTTTCCCCTTTGAAAGCGGATGATCGCGGCATCTTCCGGCAAGCCGCCGGCTCTGGCAAGGTTGCGCCGCGGGGAGTGCCCATGCCAGCCACCGAACCGGCGCATATCCTGATCACCGGCGCCAGCTCGGGCATCGGCGCCGCGCTGGCGCTCGCCTATGCGCGGCCCGGGGCGCATCTGGCGCTGGGGGGCCGCAACCGGGAACGCCTCGCCGAAGTTGCCGCGCGGGCCGAAGCGCGCGGCGCCGCAACCTCCACTGCGTCGTTCGATGTGCGCGACCGCGAGGCCGCCGCCGCTTGGGTGAACGTGTCCGACGATCGCGCATCCCTGGACCTCGTGATCGCCAATGCCGGGATCTCCGGCGGCACCCATGGCGGGCCGGAAACCGCCGAGCAGACCCGCGCGATCTTTGCGGTCAACCTCGGTGGCGTGCTCAATGTCGCGCTGCCGGCGATCCCGCGCATGACCGCACGCAAGCGGGGGCAGATCGCGATCATCTCCTCCCTTGCCGCCTATCGCGGCTTTCCCGGCGCGCCCGCCTATAGTGGCAGCAAGGCAGCGGTGAAAATGTGGGGCGAAGCATTGCGCGCCGACCTCGCGCCGCAGGGGGTCAAGGTCAATGTGGTGATGCCCGGTTTCATCAAGAGCCCGATGACCGACGCCAACGATTTCCCCATGCCGTTCCTGATGCCGGCGGACAAAGCGGCCAAGATCATCCGCCGCGGCCTCGCCGCCAACCATGCCCGCATCGCGTTTCCGTTTCCGACCGCGTTCCTGGCGTGGCTGATGGGCGCGCTCTCCCCGGCGATCGCCGACCCGATATTGCGCATGCTGCCGAAGAAGGATTGAAAGCGTCGCCTCATCCATCGCTCCTTTCGTCATGGTCCGACCATCCACGAGCTTCGTTGGGCGGGACTGGTTCTATCACTGGCAAACTCGTGGGTCCTCGTGCCAAGCACGAGGATGACGCAAGAGAGCGCGAAGCAGGACTGAGGCGCCCGGCCCTACTGCGTCTGCTGCGCCTTCTGTATCTTGCGCCAGTTGGCGACGTTCCTGTTGTGCTCGTCGATCGTGGCGGCGAAGGCGTGGCCGCCGGTGCCGTCGGCGACGAAATAGAGTTCCTTGCTCGAGATCGGATGCAGGACGGCCTGCAGTGCCGCGAGGCCGGGATTGGCGATCGGCCCCGGCGGCAGGCCCTTCACCAGATAGGTATTGTAGGGGCTGTCGATCTTCAGGTCGTCATAGGTGAGGCCGCGATTGAGCTTCAGCTTGCCGAGGGTGATGGCGAAAATCACCGCCGGGTCGGTCTGCAGCGGCATGCCTTTCTTGATGCGGTTGTAGAACACCGCGGCCACCCGCGCGCGCTCATCGCTCTGCGAGGTCTCCTTTTCCACCAGCGAGGCCATGATGACGGCCTCCTCCGGCGTCTTCAGCGAGATCGACGGATCGCGCTTGGGCCATTCCTGCGCGATCGCCTTGGTCATCGCCGCACGCATGCGCTCGACGATCGAGACCCGGCTCTCGCCGCGCAGGAAAGTGTAGGTTTCCGGCAGCAGCGTCCCCTCTGCCGGCTTGTCCGGCGGCAAGGGACCGTCCAGCAGCGGCTCGCGCGAGACCAGCTCCAGCACCTCGCGCACCGTCAGCCCTTCCGGGACGGTGAGCCGATGGGTGATCGACTTGCCGGCGATCATGATCCCCATCGCGCCGCTCGGGCTGATCGCTTTCGGGAAGATGTATTCGCCGGCGATCAGCGGCTTGTGGCCGGACAGCAGCCGCACGCCGAGCTGGAAGATGCGGACATCCGCGATCACGCCCTCGCTCCTGAGGATTCCGCCAATCTGCACGACTCCGGAGCCTTTGGGGATCACCAGGGTCTTGTCCTCCGCCAGCGGGCCGGGCCCGATGAAGCTGGCGTAGAGATAGTAGGCGATGCCCGCCGCCGCGACCGCCGAGATGCCGATGAGCGTGTAGAGGATGTTCAGGAGCCGGCGCATCGCCCGTTCGCTCCCGTCCGCCCGGCCTACTGGACCGGGGTGAAGATCAGGCTGGCATTGGTGCCGCCGAACCCGAAGGAGTTCGACAAGGCGGCGCGGATCTTGCGCGGCCTGGCCTCTTTCGGCGCGAGGTCGATGTCGCAGCCTTCCGACGGATTGTCGAGATTGAGGGTCGGCGGCGCCACCTGGTCGCGGATCGCGAGGATGGAGAAGATCGCTTCCACCGCGCCGGCCGCTCCCAGCAGGTGCCCGGTCGCCGACTTGGTCGAGGACATGGTGAGCTTGTAGGCCTCTTCGCCGAACAGCCGCTTCACCGCGCCCAGCTCGATCTCGTCGCCCAGCGGAGTCGAGGTGCCGTGCGCGTTGATGTAGTCGATGTCATCGACATTCATCTCGGCCCGCTTCAGCGCCATCTGCATGCAGCGATAGCCGCCATCGCCATTCTCCGACGGCGCGGTGATGTGATAGGCATCGCCGGAGAGGCCATAGCCTCTGATTTCCGCATAGATCTTCGCGCCGCGCGCCTTGGCGTGCTCCAGTTCCTCCAGCACCACCACGCCGGAGCCCTCGCCCATCACGAAGCCGTCACGGTCCTTGTCCCACGGCCGCGAGGCCTCGGTCGGCCGGTCGTTGAATCCGGTCGAGAGCGCGCGCGAGGCCGCGAATCCCGCAATGCCGAGCCGGCTGATGGTGGCTTCGGCACCGCCCGCGACCATCACATCCGCATCGCCCAGCGCGATCAGGCGCCCGGCATCGCCGAGCGCGTGGCTGCCGGTCGCGCAGGCCGTGACCACCGCATGGTTGGGTCCGCGGAAGCCGTATTTGATGGAGACGTGGCCCGATGCGAGATTGATCAGGCACGAGGGGATGAAGAACGGCGAGATGCGCCGCGGCCCTTTTTCCTTGAGGGTGATCGAGGCCTCATAGATGCCTTGCAGGCCGCCGATGCCGGAGCCGATGAGAACGCCGGTCCGGGTCTGGCCCTCGTCGTCGGTCGGCGTCCAGCCCGAATCCTCGACCGCCTGCTGCGCCGCCGCAATCGCCATGGTGATGAACGTGTCCATCTTGCGCTGGTCTTTGGGCGGCACGTAGTCATCCGCATTGAACTTGCCCGATGCGGTGTCGCCGCGCGGCACTTCGCCCGCGATCTTGCAGGGCAGATCGGTCACATCGCAGGACTGCACGCCGCGGATGCCGGACTCGCTCTTGAGCAGGCGGCTCCAGACCTTCTCCGCGCCCACGCCCAGTGGCGATATGACGCCCAAGCCGGTAACGACGACACGACGCATGGTTGGCCTTCGTTCTGTCCTGCGATTTCAGGGATGCGCGGCGAGCGTCGAAGCCGCATCGCCGGCCGCCTCCACACGCGAAGCAGCCAGGACGATCTCAGCTGGCCTTCGACTTGATGTAGTCGATGGCGTCCTTGACGGTCTGAATCTTCTCGGCGGCATCGTCGGGAATCTCGCAGCCGAACTCTTCCTCGAACGCCATCACCAGCTCGACCGTGTCGAGGCTGTCGGCGCCCAGATCGTCGATGAAGGAGGCGGTGTCCGTGACCTTCGCCTCTTCGACCCCGAGGTGCTCGATCACGATCTTCTTAACCCGTTCGGCAATGTCGCTCATCGCTGTTCCCTTTTTTTGATCACCGCCTCCCCCATCCGGAGCCGGTCGAGAGATGGTCGGCCACGGGGCCGTACAGTGCCACCGCGCCCTGCTTCATCCGAAAGCGACCTCGCGCGGCGGCGTCCGGGGTCACTTAACATGGTTTGCCCGACTTTGGCCAGAGCCGAGGCCCGTCCGGAAAAACCCAATCAGATCATAGCCATGCCGCCATTGACGTGGATCGTCTGGCCGGTCACATAGGCCGCTTCCGGGCTCGCCAGATAGACCACGGCGGCGGCGATCTCGGCGGACTGGCCGAGCCGGCCGGCCGGAATCGTCGCCATGATTCGCGCCCTCTGATCCGCGGTCAGCGCGTCGGTCATCTGCGTTTCGATGAAGCCGGGCGCCACGCAATTCACCGTGATGCCGCGGCTCGCCACTTCCTGGGCCAGCGATTTGGACATGCCGATCATGCCGGCCTTGGCGGCGGCATAGTTGGCCTGGCCGGGATTGCCGGTGACGCCGACGATCGAGGTGATGCCGACGATCCGGCCCCAGCGCTTCTTCATCATGCCGCGCATGGCCCCGCGCGCGAGGCGGAAGCCGGCGGTGAGGTTGACGTCGATGACCTTCTGCCACTCCTCGTCCTTCATGCGCAAGGCGAGGTTGTCGCGCGTCAGGCCGGCATTGTTGACGAGGATGTCGATGCCGCCGAGCGCCCCATCGGCGGACTTGAGCAGCGCCTCGATGGCCGCCGGATCGCCGAGATCGCAGGGCAGCACGCGCGCCCGTTCGCCCAGCTCGCCTTTGAGTTTCTCCAGCGGTTCGGTGCGCGTGCCGCTGAGGCCGACATTCGCGCCCCGCGCATGCAGCGCCCGCGCGATCTCGCCCCCGATGCCGCCGGACGCGCCGGTCACCAACGCACTCTTGCCGCTCAAGTCGAACATGATGCTGCTCCAAATGTGTGCCGTGCATTCTTGCAGCCATCGCAACTCATCAACGGCGCCACAAGAAACTCCCCTTCCCCCTTGTGGGGGAAGGTTGCGAAGGCTTAGCGAGCAAAGCGAGCTTAGCCGGAGCTGGATGGGGGGTGGCGCGGCGAAAGCCGCGCGCGCTCGAAAGAGCGCAATCTTCGATGGTCCAGCGCGGCATCACCCCCCATCCCAACCTTCCCCCACCCGTCGGCGCAGGCCGACATTCGTCGGCTGGGGGGAAGGGGTTCGTCGGCGTGCTCTTTCGAGTGCTGAGTTTCATCGTCAACCCAGCACCTTCAACGCCGCTTCGACGTCGGCCGGCGCGCCGATCGAGCTGGCTTCGATCTCCTTGTCGATCCGCTTCACGAGGCCGGCCAGCACCTTGCCGGCGCCCAGCTCGTACACCTTGGTCACGCCCAGCGACTTCATCGCCAGGATCGATTCCCGCCAGCGCACCGTCCCGGTCACCTGCTGCACCAGCAGCTTGGCGATGGTGGCTGAATCGCTGACTGGCTGCGCGGTGACGTTCGCGATCACCGGCACTGCGGGCTGGCGGATCGTGGCCTTGGCCAGCGCCTCTTCCATCGCGTCGGCGGCCGGCTGCATCAGCGCGCAATGGAACGGCGCGCTCACCGGCAGCATGATGCTGCGCTTCACCCCCTGCTCCGCCGCGATCGCGACCGCGCGCTCCACCGCTCCCTTGGCACCGGACACCACCACCTGCCCGGGCGAATTGTCGTTGGCGACGCCGCAGACCAGCCCGGTCTCCTCCGCCGCCTGCCCGGCGATCTTCTGCGCCTGATCGAGCTCCGGACCGAGCAAGGCAGCCATGGCGCCCTCGCCCACCGGCACCGCCTTCTGCATCGCCTGCCCGCGCAGCTTCAGCAGCCGCGCCGCATCCGGCAACGTCAGCGACCCCGCTGCCGCCAGAGCGGAATATTCGCCGAGCGAGTGCCCGGCGACGTGGCTCGCCTTGTCCGCCAGCCGCCAGCCGCCTTCGCTCTCCAAGACGCGGATGGTCGCGATGCTGACCGCCATCAGGGCGGGCTGGGCGTTCTCGGTCAGCGTAAGGTCGCTTTCCGGCCCCTCGAACATCACCTTGCTGAGCTTTTGCCTCAGCGCCTCGTCCACCTCCTCGAACACCAGGCGGGCGGCGCCGAAGCTCTGCGAAAGGGCGAGGCCCATGCCCACGGCCTGGGAGCCCTGGCCCGGAAAGATGAAGGCGCGCGTCATGGAAACCCCTTGGAAAGCGGCGCGATCCGCCGGCGCGGCGGCGAGAGCGCGCATAGATAGCCCGGCCCGCGCCCCTGTCAAGCAATTGAGGCGTTTGGTTAATCTTCGTAAAAATGCTTGCGGCGGGCGGGCGCTCCCGGGCGGCGGTCTTCGCGCTTGCAATGGCCCTGCCGATCACTATAGTCCCGCCCGCGCTTGGCTTTACGGTCGGCGCACCCCTGCCGGCCCCCGTTCCCTGGTTTATCCGTGGAACCGGCGCATGAGCGCCGCGAGGTGCCGGCTAGGTCCGATCCGCTGATGCGAGCGCCATCTCGGCCTCCCAGCGCCGGGCCGTGAAGAGCCGAAGGGAGTCCTTATCGGATGCCGTACTACGAGAACATTTTCATCGCGCGCCAGGACGTGACCAGCGCGCAGGTCGAAGGGCTGGTCGAGCACTTCGCCGGGATCGTCGCCGCCCAGGGCGGCAACGTGACCAAGAAGGAGTTCTGGGGCCTGAAGAGCCTCAGCTTCCGAATCAAGAAGAACCGCAAGGGCCACTATGTCCTGCTCAACATCGACGCCCCGCCGGCGGCGGTGATCGAGATGGAGCGCAACATGCGCATCCATGAGGACGTGCTGCGCCACCTGACCGTGCGGGTCGAAGCGCTGGAGGAAGGCCCCTCCGCCATGCTGCAGTCGCGCAGCCGCGACCGCGATGGCCGCGAGCGCGAAGGCGGTTTCGGCCGCCGCGAGCGCAGCTTCGGCGGCGACCGCGGCTTCGATCGCGGCGACCGCGGTGACCGGGGAGATCGGGGCGGCGACAGGGGAGATCGCGGCGAGCGGCCGGTGCGCGAGACCAAGCCGGCCGAGACCGAGGGAGGCGCAGCATGAGCATGGCCCCGACTGAAGGTTCCGCCCCGCGCGGAGGCGGCCGCCGGCCGTTCTTCCGCCGGCGCAAGTCCTGCCCGTTCTCCGGCGCCAACGCGCCGAAGATCGACTACAAGGACGTGAAGCTGCTGCAGCGCTTCGTGTCGGAGCGCGGCAAGATCGTTCCCAGCCGCATCACGGCCGTCAGCGCCAAGAAGCAGCGCCTGCTCGCCCAGGCGATCAAGCGCGCCCGCTTCCTCGGCCTGCTGCCCTATGTGCTGAAGTAAGGAGGGCGCATCCATGGATGTCATTCTGCTGGAGCGCATCGAGAAGCTGGGCCAGATCGGCGACGTGGTCTCCGTGAAGCCCGGCTTCGCGCGCAACTTCCTGCTGCCGCGCAAGAAGGCGCTGCGCGCCACCGCGGACAACAAGAAGCGGTTCGAGGAGCAGCGCGCCCAGATCGAGGCGACCAACCTCAAACGCAAGCAGGAAGCCGACAAGATCGCCAAGAAGGTGGACGGCACCAGGATCGTCGTCATCCGCCAGGCGAGCGAGACCGGCATGCTGTTCGGCTCGGTCGCCAACCGCGACATCGCGGATGGCGTGACCAAGGCCGGCTTCACCATCGACCGGCGCCAGGTGATCCTCGACAAGCCGATCAAGACGCTAGGCCTGCACAAGGTGCGCGTCGCCCTGCATCCGGAGGTGATCGTCACGGTCACCGCCAACGTCGCCAAGTCGGAAGACGAGGCGGCGCAGCAGGAGAAGCTGGGCATGGCGGTCACCAAGGCCGTGAGCGAGGAAGCCCCCGACCTCGACAAGCTGCTCGAGGAAGCCGCCCAGGCCCAGGCCGAAGCCGGCACGGGCGAGCAGCCAGAAGCGGAAGCCTAAGGCTACCGATCACGAGTAAGTGCGAACGGCCGCCCCTGGGGCGGCCGTTTTGCTTTCCATCAGTCCCCGGGGGCGCAGCCCTCTAGCCGGCCTTGCGCATGGCCTGCGCCAGATCGGTGTCGTGCCCGACGAGGCAGCCGTCGATCATCGCATGGCACCCGTCGACGATCGGGCGGCCCCGCAGGAACCGGACAACAAACTGGCCTCTGAGGCAAGGACCGCCGGGGGTATCGCCACAGAACAGGACCGTGCGGCAATATTCGTCCCCCTGGCCGGCGACCTGCCAATGGTGGGCCTCCTCGACCTCCCAACCGAATTCGTAGGTCTCGAACCTTGCCTCTGAAATCGCGAGGCGCCGCTGAGCGAGCTCGTTCATGTGAATAGCCTCGTGTGATATCCGCCAGGGAATCACACCTCCCGAGTCGCAATCCAGTCCTTTCCGGCACCGGCGGCGAGGTTCAGGAGCGCGCGGCCTCTCCTTCGGTGCGCGCCGCCTGCCACACTTCCTTCGCCGCCGTCGCGTTCATGGCGGCGATGCCGAGGCCCACGATCACGTCGGGCCAGGCCGAGTTCGTGAGCGCCGTTGCGAGGCCGGCGGCAATGATGGCGATGTTGGCGAAGGCGTCGTTGCGCGCCGAGAGGAATGCCGCCTTGGTCAGGCTGCCGCTCGCCTTGCGGAAGCGCGCGAGGATGAGCGCGCAGGTCAGGTTGATTGCGAGCGCGCCGGCGCCGACCAGAGAGAGAGTCACCGGTTCCGGCGGCACCGGCGCATTGATCTTCTGCCACAGGCTCCACAAGGTCGCGAGGCCGGGCGCCAGCAGGATCAACGCGAGCGCCATGCCGACCCGCGAGCGCGCTTGCAACGACCAGCCGAGCGCCAGCAGGATCAGAATGTTGACCGACGTGTCCTCCAGGAAGTCGATGCTGTCCGCGAACAGCGAGACCGATCCGATCAAGATCGCGGCGCCGAACTCCAACAAGAAGTAAGAAAGATTGAGCAGCGCCACCAGCAGGACGGCGCGCCGCAGGGACGGAGATGGGGCAAGCTCGCTCACCAACTTCCTCAGGCTTCCGCGCTTCGATCACAAGAATGATTCGTGCGTCGAAGACTCTTGTGCACCTTATCCACAGGACTCACAATTCCCTTTGCCGACTCGAAGCGTTAAGGTGCGCGCCATGGAATCGGGGGGCAAGCAATCGAATGTCGCGAGGTTGCGCGAGGGAGCGGGAGCGATTCCGCCGCGCACTCCGCCGCACAATTACGAAGCCGAGCAGGCGCTGCTCGGCGCCCTCCTCGCCAACAACGAAGTCTACAACCGCGTCAGCGAGTTCCTGCGCGCCGAGCATTTTGCCGACGCGCTCCATGGCCGCATCTACGAGGCGGTCGGCAAGCTGGTGCTGCGCGGGCAGATCGCCAACCCGGTCACGCTGAAGAACCTGTTCGACCAGGACGGCGCGCTCAGCGAGATCGGCGGCGCGCAATACCTGGTGCAGCTGGCGCAGGCGGTTGTCACCGTCATCAACGCGGAGGATTACGGGCGCGCGATCCACGACCTCTTCCTGCGCCGGCAACTGATCGGCGTGGGCGAGGACATCGTCAACGAATCCTACACCTACGACCCCGAGGTCAGCGCAATCGACCAGATCGAGCGCTCCGAGATGCGCCTGTTCAACCTGGCGGAGGGCGGCCAGGTCGAGGGCGGACCGAAGAAGTTCGATGCCGTGCTCAAGAGCGCGCTCGACATGGCGGAGGTCGCCTACAAGCGCGACAGCCACATCACCGGCGTCACCACCGGCCTGCGCGACCTGGACCGCAAGCTGGGCGGTTTGCAGCCCTCCGACCTCGTCATCCTCGCCGGCCGGCCGAGCATGGGCAAGGCTCAGCCGCTTGACGCGCTAGTTAGGACAACCACCGGCTGGAAGGCGATGGGCGATCTCAAGCTCGGCGACAAGCTTGCTTCGATCGACGGCAGACCGTCGCGCGTCACTGGCCTGTTCCCTCAGGGACGCAGGCAGATCTATCGCGTGACATTCTCAGACGGCCGTTCCGCAGAGGCTTGCTGCGAACATCTGTGGCGCGTGCACTACCGCGGCTGGGAGGCTCCGCGCACGCTGTCAACCGAACAGGTCATCGAGATGCTGAAGCGCAAACGCTATCAGGGTCGCGTATGGGTCGATCATTGTTCCGGCCATTTTGGCCATTCAGAAGCGCTGCCGGTCGATCCTTGGGTGCTCGGCGCACTGCTTGGCGACGGCAATCTCAAGGGCGGCTCGGCGCGCTTCTCGACTGCGAGCCCGGACATGTTGGCCGAACTTTCCACCCGCCTCGGGGCGAGCTTCTCGCTGAGAGCGGCTGGCGGCTACGACTGGCGCATTGTTCAGAGCGCTGACCACAGGCGGGTCGGCCGTCAGGGCGTTTGGCCGAACCCGCTCAAGGAAGCGCTTGTTGGATTGGGCCTGTGGGAGATCACGGGGGAAGCGAAGTTTGTCCCGGAGATCTACAAGAGTGCCAATCGGCAGGCACGCGTGGGCATACTTCGCGGTCTGCTGGACACCGATGGCTGGGTCGAGAGTTGGGGAAGCGTCCGCTTTGCAAGCTGCAGCGAGCGCTTGGCCCGCGACGTTGTTGAGCTTGCGCGATCGCTTGGTGGGTGGGCCGCTATTTCAAGCAAAGCGACAACCTACTCCTACAAAGGCGAGCGACGGACCGGTCGTCGCGCCTGGGTCGTGAACATATACCATCCGCAGCCCAAGGAACTGTTCTCAATACCGGAGAAAGTCGCCCGCGCATCTTCGGCCCGGTCGCGTCGCAAAATGCCGGTTATCTGCGATATCAGTGCCAGCCGGAAAGCCGAGGCTCAGTGCATTGCGGTCTCGCACCCAGAACGCCTCTACATAACAAGCGACTATGTCGTCACGCACAACACTGCCCTTGCCACCAACATCGGCTTCAACGCGGCGGAAGCGGCCAAGGACGCGGAAACCGGCACGCGCCACCGGGTCGCGTTCTTTTCGCTGGAAATGTCGGCGGAGCAGCTGGCGCACCGCATCATGGCGGAAAAGTCCGGCGTCTCCTCCGACCGGATCCGGCGCGGCGACGTGAAGAGCGACGATTTCGGCAAGATCGTCGAGGCGGCGCAGGCCATGACCAGCGTCCAGTTCTTCATCGACGATACGCCCGCCCTGACGGTTCCCGCCTTGCGCACCCGTGCGCGGCGGCTGAAGCGGCAGTTCGGCCTCGACCTCGTCATCGTCGACTACCTGCAGCTGATGCGCTCCGCCAATCCCAAGCCGTCGGAGAACCGGGTGCAGGAAATCTCCGAGATCACCCGCGGCCTCAAGGCGGTGGCGAAGGAGCTGGAGGTGCCGGTGCTGGCGCTGTCGCAATTGTCGCGCGCGGTCGAGAACCGCGAGGACAAGCGCCCGCAACTCGCCGATCTTCGCGAATCCGGCTCGATCGAGCAGGACGCCGACGTGGTGATGTTCGTCTATCGCGAACAATACTACCATGAGCGCGCCATCCCCAATCAGCGCGCGGAGGAAGCCTCCGACAAGTTCCAGGACCGCATGGCGCGCTGGCAGGAGCGCGGCGAGCGCATCCACAACGTCGCGGAAGTCATCATCGCCAAGCAGCGCCACGGCCCGGTCGGCACGCTGGAGCTGTATTTCGACGGCAACATCACCAAGTTCGGCGACCTGACGCGCGACGACGACCTGCCGGAGCACCACTGATTAGGATTGCCCTTCCCCCCTCGCGGGGGAAGGATGCGAAGCCTTAGCGAACGAAGTGAGCTTAGGCGTAGCCGGATGAGGGGGCCGCGCCATCAGGCGCGCAGCGCGGCAGCGCTGAAGGCTAAGGGCTGAGGGATGACTCCAACTTGGACCGCTGTTCTATGTCTTGCGTGGTTGGAAAGTGCATGAAGTTGCAAATTGGAGGCGGCGCTCTTGCGAGTGCGCGCGGCCATCGCCGCGCCACCCCTCATCCAGCTGCGCCCCCGGGCTCTTTCGACCCGGGGGTCACTTCGTTCGCTAAGCCTCCGCAACCTTCTCCCGCAAGGGGAGAAGGGCATTGTGTTTTGGTTCGCTTCTGGCAATGACCGCAGCTCCGCTCGCGGAACTCACCGTCGACCTCGGCGCGCTGGCCGCCAACTACCGGCTGCTGTCGGCGCGCTCCGCGCCGGCGCGCGCGGGGGCGGCGGTGAAAGGCAACGCCTACGGCACCGGCATGAGCGAGGCGGCCGCCACATTGTTCGCGGCGGGCTGCCGCGATTTTTTCGTGGCGACGCTTGCGGAGGGCATTGCGCTCCGCGGCACCCTCTCCGAAGGCACGATCTACGTGCTGTGCGGCCCGCTGGAAGGCGATGGTCGGGAATACGCCGCCCATCGCCTGACGCCCGTGCTGAACTCCCTGCCGCAGATCGAGCTGTGGAGCCGCTGGTGCGGTGCGAACGGCGCCGCGCCCGCCGTGCTCCATCTCGATACCGGCATGTCCCGTCTCGGCCTCGCGCCCGCGGAGCTGGAGACCCTGCTGTCCGATCCGGCAAGGCTGCTGCGTTTTCCGGTCCCGGTGGTCATGTCGCATCTGGCGAGTGCCGACGAGCCTGCGAGTCCCCAAAGCCGGGCGCAGCTGGCACAGTTTCGCGATGCTCTCGCGCGCCTCACGCCCCTGCTGCCCAGCCGTCCGGCGGTGTCTCTCGCGAACTCGGCGGGAATCTTCCTCGGGGCCGAGTACAGCTTCGATCTGACCCGCCCGGGCTGCGCGCTCTACGGCCTGACCCCGACCCCCAACCGGCCCAATCCGATGCGGCAAGTGGTTGAGCTGAAAGCCAGAATCCTCCAGGTCCGTCACATTGACGCCCACCAGGCCGTTGGCTATGGTGCCGCCCACCGCGCAACGCGGGCAACGCGGGTGGCAACCCTTGGCATCGGCTACGCGGATGGGATCTCCCGCCACTTGAGCCATGTCGGCGTGGCTTTTGTGGGGGAAGTTCGAGTGCCGTTCATAGGCCGGGTCTCGATGGATCTGATCACGATCGATGTCGGCGACGTGCCGGAGCACTTGGCAGCGCCGGGCGCGTGGGTCGAGATCATGGGGCCCCATCACACGCCCGACGATGTCGCGGCCCTTTCCGGCACCATCGGGCTGGAAGTGCTGACCTCGCTCGGGGATCGCCTGCCGCGCCGCTACATCCCCGCACAGTAGGGTCGGCCATGCCCCTGCTTCAGCCCTTGGGGCGCACGTTCCTGGACGGACTGGAGGCGATCGGCCGCCTGACCCTGTTCACCTTGCGCGCGCTCCTTCTGGCGGTCAGCCCGCCGTACTACCCGCGCCTGATCGTCCGGCAGATGATCGAGATCGGGTACAATTCACTGCCTGTGGTGGGCATGACAGCCGTCTTCACCGGCATGGTGCTGGCGCTCCAGACCTATACCGGCTTTTCGCGCTTCAATGCCGAGACCGCCATCCCCAACGTGGTCGTGCTGTCGATCTGCCGCGAGTTGGGCCCAGTGATGGCAGGGCTGATGGTGGCGGGACGGATCGGCGCCGCGATGGCGGCGGAACTCGGCACAATGCGGGTGACGGAGCAGATCGATGCCCTGACCACGCTCTCCACCAACCCCTTCAAATACCTGATCGCGCCGCGCCTCATCGCCGGCCTCGCCATGCTGCCGCTGCTGGTCGGGACCGCAGATATCATCGGCGTGATGGGCGGCTATCTGGTCAGCGTCTACAAGCTCGGTTTCAATCCCGGCAGCTATCTCAAGAACACTGTCGATTTCGTGCAATTCCTCGACATCTTTTCCGGCCTGGTAAAGGCCGCCGTATTCGGATTCATTATTTCGCTGATGGGCTGCTACCACGGCTTCCACAGCCACGGCGGCGCCCAGGGCGTCGGCAAGGCGACCACCAACGCGGTGGTCTCCGCATCGATCCTGATCTTCATCTCCAACTACATCGTGACGGAGCTGTTCTTCTCACGATGAGCGATCTCAAGATCAAGGTGCGGGGCCTCTGCAAGTCCTTCGGCCGCAAGGTGGTGCTGAAGGACCTTGATCTCGACGTGCCGAAGGGCGAATCGCTGGTGGTGATCGGCGGCTCGGGCACCGGCAAGTCGGTGCTCATCAAATGCATCATCGGCCTGATGAAGCCGGACAAGGGCTCGATCGAGATCGACGGCCACGAGGTTACCCGCATGTCATCGAGCGAGCGCGAAGAGATCATGCACAAGTTCGGCATGCTGTTCCAGGGCGGGGCCTTGTTCGATTCGATCCCGGTCTGGGAGAACGTGGCGTTCGGCCTGATCGCGGGCCGCGGCTTCAACCGCGCCGAGGCCAAGGAGATCGCGCTGCGGAAGCTGGGCGCTGTCGGCCTCGGCCCGGAAGTGGCCGAGCTCTATCCGGCCGAACTCTCCGGCGGCATGCAGAAGCGCGTCTCGCTCGCCCGCGCCATCGCGACCGAGCCGGAGATCATCTTTTTCGACGAGCCGACCACCGGCCTCGACCCGATCATGAGCCAGGTGATCAACGAGCTGATCAAGCAATGCGTCGACGATCTGGGCGCCACCGCCTTGTCCATCACCCATGACATGCAGTCGCTGCGGGTGATCGGCGATGGCGCGGCGATGATCTACGATGGCAGGATCATCTGGCACGGCGCGGCGCGGGACATCGACCATTCCGGCAATCCCTATGTCGAGCAGTTCGTGCGCGGCGAGGCCCAGGGCCCGATCCGGATGCCGGTCCGACCGCTGTAGAGCAGGGCAATCGCATATGAACGACAGAGCCCGACAAAACACCCCTTCCCTCCTCCGTGGGGGAAGGTTGCGTAGCCGCAGCGAACGCAGTGAGCTTAGGCGGAGCTGGATGGGGGGGCGCCACCGCGCGAGCGGCGGTCAGCCGCGCGCCATAGAGATACGGCAGTTGCGCGCCTATTCTCGCGGCTGTCGTGCGGCGGCACCCCCCATCCCAACCTTCTCCCACAAGGGGGGAAGGGGTTCAGCGCGCACCTCGGCACCACTGTGCGCCTCATATGCGAGTGCCCTCCCTTGTAAAGCGGGGCCGCGCCGATAGCGGAGACGACCAGCGATGGCCAAGTCGAGTGCCCGCTATGTCTGCCAGAGCTGTGGCGCCAGCTTTTCCCGCTGGATGGGAAAGTGCGAGTCCTGCAACGCCTGGAACAGCATCGTCGAGGAGACCGGGCGGGAGGAGGTGCCGAAGGGCCTTTCCCGCGGCAAGGGCAAGGCGGTGGAGTTCGTTGCGCTCGACGGCCACGCGCCGGAGGCGGCGCGCCGCGCGACCGGCAATGCCGAGTTCGACCGCGTCAGCGGCGGCGGCCTGGTGCGCGGCTCCGCCCTGCTGATCGGCGGCGATCCCGGCATCGGCAAGTCCACCCTGCTGCTGCAGATCGCGACCGCCGTCGCGATGGGGGCGAAGCCGCTGCGCTCCGCCTACATTTCCGGCGAGGAGGCGGTCGAGCAGGTGCAGCTCCGCGCCGGCCGCCTCGGCCAGCGCTCGCACAGCGTCCAGATCGCCGCGGCCACCAACGTGCGCGACATCATCGCCAGCCTGGACAGGGCGGATCCGCCGGACCTGGTGGTGATCGATTCCATCCAGACCATGTATCTCGACAACCTCGATTCGGCGCCGGGCACGGTCGCGCAGGTTCGCAGCGCCGCCGCCGAGCTGATTCGCCTCGCCAAGCAGCGCGGCTTCGTCCTGATGCTGGTCGGCCACGTAACCAAGGAGGGCCAGATCGCCGGCCCGCGCGTGCTGGAGCACATGGTCGACACCGTGCTGTACTTCGAAGGCGAGCGCGGCCATCATTTCCGCCTGCTGCGCGCGGTCAAGAACCGCTTCGGCCCGGCCAACGAGATCGGCGTGTTCGAAATGACCGAGGCCGGCCTCCAGGAAGTGCCGAACCCCTCCGCCTTGTTCCTGGCCGAGCGGCGCGGCAGCGTTTCCGGAACCACCGTCTTCGCCGGGATCGAGGGCACGCGGCCCGTGCTGGTGGAGATCCAGGCCCTGGTTTCGCCCTCGCCGCTCGCGACCCCGCGCCGTGCCGTGGTGGGATGGGACGCCAGCCGGCTCGCCATGCTGCTGGCGGTGCTGGAGACCAGGCTCGAGCTCGGCTTTGCCGGCAACGAGGTCTATCTCAACGTCGCCGGGGGCCTCCGGATCGGCGAGCCGGCCGCCGACCTGGCCGTTGCCCTTGCGCTGATCAGCGCCCTCACCGACCGGCCGGTGCCCGAGGACGTGGCGGCGTTCGGCGAGATCGGCCTCGCCGGCGAGGTGCGCATGGTGGCGCAGCCCGAGCTGCGCCTGCGCGAGGCCGGCAAGCTCGGCTTGCGCCGGGTCCTGATGCCGCGCCGGCGCGACAGCGCGAAAAAGCAGGGCGGCGCGGTCCCCGGCGTCGAAATACTCGAAATCGGCCACCTGCAGGATGTATTGGATTGGCTGTATAGTGAGGTGCGTTCGCTGAGCGCGGGCAAGCGGGTCCTGTCGCAATGATCAACCGGAGTGCGCGTACGTGAATTTCGTCGACATCGTGGTGCTGGCGGTCATCGCGCTGTCCACCCTGCTGGCGCTCGGCCGCGGCTTCGTCAGGGAAGTGCTGTCGGTGCTGGGCTGGATCGGCGCCGCCATCCTCACCTTCGTGGTGTT
Source organism: Dongiaceae bacterium (assembly GCA_035699005.1). Lineage (GTDB taxonomy): Bacteria > Pseudomonadota > Alphaproteobacteria > Dongiales > Dongiaceae > Dongia_A. The sequence continues at coordinate 525 of DASSBF010000222.1, read as the reverse complement.
CTTCTATGTTCCGCAGGTGCGGGCATTCGCCCGCGCCCAGATCACCGAGCCGGTGATCGCCGACATCATCGCCGCGGTCGCGCTTTTCACCATCTCGCTGTTCTTGCTCGGCATGCTCAATCACTACATCTCGTCGCGCGTGCAGGGCTCGGCGCTCGGGCCGCTCGACAAGTCGCTGGGGCTGGTGTTCGGGCTGGTGCGCGGCGTGGTGCTGGTCGCGCTCGCCTACATGGCGATGGCGGACTGGCTGCTGCCGAACAAGCAGGACCGGCCCGATGTCATCAACCAGGCGCGCACCGAGCCTTACGTGGAGATGGCGGCCAACTACATCAAGGCGCTGGTGCCGCAGGACCTGAAGGACCGCGCCGGCGCCATCCTGGACGAGGGTTCCAAGGCGGTGGAGCAGGGCAAGGATCTCAACAAGACGATCCAGCAAATGAGCCCGGGGACACCCCAGCCTGGAACCCCTTCGACGACCCAGCCGGCCGGCGGATCGTCGGGCGACTCGGGCCAGAATGGCGGCCC